>PKTR01000003.1:300000-387291 GCA_002869065.1 Hyphomicrobiales bacterium | reverse complement strand
GCACCAAAGCCGTTCGACCTGACGCCACGCGCCTTGCCTTTCGTGCCGCCGATGGCCCAGCCGCCCGCCTTTCTGCAGCAGCCGAAGCCGATGGCGGCTCCGGTTATGGCGAAGCCGGCGATGGCACCAAAGCCGTTCGACCTGACGCCACGCGCCTTGCCTTTCGTGCCGCCGATGGCCCAGCCGCCCGCCTTCTTGCAGCAGCCGAGGCCGATGGCGGCTCCGGTTATGGCGAAGCCGGCGATGGCACCAAAACCGTTCGATCTGTCGCCGCGGGCTCTGCCCTTCGTGCCGCCGGTCGCGCAGCTTCCGGCATTTCTTGCGCCCAAGGTCGTGGCGCGGGCGCCGATCCAACCCGTGAAACCTGCGCCGGTCGCGCCGAAAGCGGCCACGCCGGGCGGACTCCCGTTTGTGCCGCCGGTGGCGCAAATGCCCGCTTTTCTGCAGCAGCCGGCACCGGCTGCCGTGCAGACGGCACCCCAGGGGGCGTTCAACCTTGCACCCCGCAAGCCGGCCTTCGTGCCGCCGACAGCAGGCAATTGATCCGGTCGGCAAGGCAATCGGGGACACAAACAAAAACGGCGGCCCGGGAGGTCGCCGTTTTCATTGTCCAGTTTTGACGACGTCAGTAGACGCGGGCGATGCAGAAATCGACGACGTCGAGCAGTGCCTGCTTCTGCGGGGCTTCCGGCAGCGGGGCAAGCGCATCGCGGGCAATCGCGCCGTAGTGGCGGGCCCGTTCGATGGTGTCGGTGATGGCGTCGCGCTTGGCGATCAGTTCCATGGCGTGTTCGAGATCGCCGTCCTGGATGTCGCCCTTCTCGAGACAGCGGCTCCAGAAGGCGCGGTCCTCGTCGGTTCCGCGGCGATAGGACAGCACCACCGGCAAGGTGATTTTGCCTTCGCGGAAATCGTCGCCGACCTTCTTGCCGAGTGTTTGCGAGCTGCCGCCATAGTCGAGCGCGTCGTCGACAAGCTGGAAGACGAGGCCGAGATTGGTGCCGTAGGAGCGCAAGGCCGATTGTTCGGTGCGGCTGCGATCGGCAATGACGGCGCCGACCTCGCAGGCGGCGGTGAACAGCACGGCGGTCTTGGCGCGGATGACGGCGAGGTATTCGTCCTCGGTGGTTTCCATGTTCTTGGCGGCGGCGAGCTGCATGACCTCGCCTTCGGCGATGACGGCGGCGGCGTCGGAGAGAATGCGCAGGCATTCCAGCGAGCCGACCTCGACCATCATCTTGAAGGCCTGACCGAGCAGGAAGTCGCCGACCAGCACGGTCGCCTGGTTGCCCCACAGCTTGCGGGCGGCGAGCTTGCCGCGGCGCATGTCGCTTTCATCAACGACATCGTCGTGCAGCAGCGTCGCGGTGTGCATGAATTCGACGCTTGCCGCGAGCTTGATGTGGTGCGCGCCCTCATAGCCGAACATCTGCGCGGCGGCGATGGTCAGCATCGGACGCAGCCGCTTGCCACCGGAATTGATCAGGTGCTTCGCGATCTCCGGGATCATTTCGACATCGGAGCCGGCCTTCGACAGGATCAGCTGATTGACCCGGTCCATGTCGTCGGCGACCAGCCGGATCAGGTCTTCGATGCCCGCTTCAGGTTTCTTCTTTTCTTCGAGGGAAACGACGACGCCCACCCTTATCACTCCATCACCAAATGGTAAGACGGAAGATAGGGACATGGGAACGGAAGGCGAGTCAACATTCGATGTCGCTTCAAACTAGGTCTTGTGTGCGACGAAAAAGCCGGAAAAGCTTCCGGCAGAACGGGTGCAGGGCGATGAACGCCGGCCGGAACATGGAAAATCCGCATGGAAGAATTGCTGAAGACCAATGACCCGGTGCTGATCTCTCACGTTACGGCGCTGCTCGAAGGCGCCGGGCTGCGTCACATCCTTCTCGACCAGCATATGAGCATTCTGGAGGGTTCGCTCGGGATCCTGCCGAAGCGCATTCTGGTCGATACGGACGACATGGATGCGGCCCGCGAGCTGCTCGTCGACAGCGGTCTCGAAGCCGAACTCACCTCGTCTAAGGAGCAGGACGGCGCATGAGCCTTGCGGCGGGCGATATCAGCCGGGACCGGTTTCTCGGCGGTAAGGTGGCAGCGCTCCAGCAGGCGAAGGGGCGCCATCGGGCGGGAACCGATGCGGTGCTGCTGGCGGCTGCGGTTCCGCGCGCGGCGTCGGGTGTTCTCGTCGACCTCGGCGCCGGCGTCGGGGTTGCCGGGCTGTGTGCCGCGCGGCTTTGCCCGGATGCCGAAGTGGTGCTGGTGGACAAGGACCCGGTTGCCGCCGACCTTGCCCGTCAAAGTCGGCTGCTGGAGGAAAACGCGGACATCGCGGCGCGGGTCCGCGTGATCGAGAGCGATCTTCTCGCCCCCCAGAAACAGCGCGTTGATGCGGGGCTTCTCCCCGGCATGGCGGCGCAGGTGATCATGAATCCGCCCTTCTACGAACCGGGATCGGTGTGCGCCTCGCCGGATGAAGCGCGCGCGGCAGCGCATGTGCTGAGCGACGAAGGGCTCGAGGGCTGGATGCGCGTCGCCGCTTCGCTGCTTGCCGGCGATGGCCGGGTGACGGTGAGCTGGCCGGCGGCCCGGCTTGCCGCGCTGCTTTCGGCAATCGAGGGCCGTTTCGGGGCGGCGACGGTCTATCCGCTGTTCCCGAAGGTCGATGCGGCGGCGCTCCGCGTCATCGTTTGTGCGGTGAAAGGAAGCCGCGCGCCGCTGCGCCTGTTGCCGGGCATGGTGCTGCACGAGGCCGATGGCGGTTTCACCACGGAAGCGGATCGGGCGATGCGGGAGGGCGCTCTCGACGGATTTCCGGACGCCTGATGTTCATCGTCCGGACGGCTGTTCTTCATCCCAATGACGAAACTTTGAACGGTCCGCGCAAGCCATTGTTTGTAGCTTTCCTCTAGGTGATTCGCTGTGAACCCATGATTCGTGCGAACCGGATGGAGACCGATGGCAACGCAAACCGATATCCTGTTCCGCCCTGGCAACGTCTACCTCAATGCCCTTGTGTGGGGCGGCAAATGGAGCCAGGCGTCGGGAGCCGTCAAATACGCGTTTGGCGCTGACAGCACGTCCTACGACAGCGCGCTGCTGGGGCAGAGTGTTTACAACTACTCCTGGACGTCGAGCGAGCAAGCGGCGATTAAGCGTGCGCTTGCCGATATCGCCAAGGTGGCGAACATCGATTTCGTGCAGGTCCCCTCGGGCTCTTCGTCGAACCTGCAATATCTGAATGCCGACAATGCCGATCTCGGTTACGGGACGCTCGGGATTTCCGATGTGCCGGGGTCGGATTCATCGGCGGCGCGCCTGCAGACAATCTTCAATTGGCAGGACTCGAGCTGGAGCCATCTCGGCAAGGGCGGCTACGGATACGCCACCATCGTGCACGAAATCCTCCATTCGCTGGGGCTCGCGCATCCTCATGATCATGGCGGCGGCTCGGGCAAGATACCCGGTGTGGCCGGCTCGGGCAGCGGCGGTACGAACGGCCTGAACCAGCAGATTTTCACCATCATGAGCTACAATGACGGTGACTACACGCCCGGTTACGCGGCGACGGAAGCCTACGGGTATGCGGCTGGCGCAATGGCGTTCGATATCGCCGCGCTGCAGTATCTCTACGGGGCGAACACATCGACCGCGAAGGGCAACACAACCTACACGTTGCCGACGGCGAACGAGGCCGGCACTTTCTGGGAATGCATCTGGGACACCGGCGGCAGGGATACGATCCGGGCCGGCGCAACCAATCTGGACGCGATGATAGATCTGCGGCCGGCGACGCTGAAGGAAGGCGATCCCCATGCGGGCGGGTTTGTCTCGCAGGTGGGAACGATCTTTGGCGGTTTCACGATCGCCAAGGGCGTGAAGATCGAGAATGCGGTCGGCGGCAATGGTCACGATACGCTGAATGGCAATGGCGCCGCCAACGAGCTCACGGGGCGCGGCGGCAGCGACAAGCTCTTCGGGCGCGGCAGGGGCGACGATCTCGATGGCGGTTCCGGCCGCGATCTGCTGAACGGTGGCGTCGGCAACGACTCGCTTGATGGCGGTGTCGGCAACGACACGCTCAATGGTGGCAAGGGACGCGACACGGCCGTTTTCGACGGAGGTCAGGACAACTCCATCGACCTGCGCAGCACGGTTCGCCAGGACACCGGCGAAGGGCGCGACAAGCTGCTCAGCATCGAAAACGTCAACGCCGGTGACGGCGCGGACAGTGTGATCGGCAATGGCGCGGTCAACCGGCTGTCCGGGCAGGCCGGCCGCGATGATCTGAGGGGGCTCGGCGGTAACGATCAGCTCTTCGGCGGTGGTGCGAATGATACGCTGTTTGGCGGTGACGGCCGGGATACACTGGTCGGCGGCGCCGGCAATGACCTCATGAACGGTGGCGATGGGCGTGACGTGTTCAAGATCGATGACGGATCGGACAACGACCGGATCGCTGGTTTCACGGTTGGCCTCGACGACGTCGATCTGCGTGCGCACAGCAGCATTTCCGCCTATCGCGATATCGGCAAATCGCACGACGGTAACGGCAATGCGGTCGCCGATCTCGGCGGCGGGGGTTCGATCACCTTCGTCGGGCTGCGATGGAGCGATCTGTCGGCGGACGACTTCCTGATCTGAGTGAGTGCTGTCAGCCACAAAAAAGGACCGCGCGGCGGGTGCAGCGCGGCCCTTTCTGTTGTGGTGATCCGCTGTTGGATCACATGTTCGGGTAGGCTTACATGTTCGGGTATACGGGGCCGCCGCCGCCTTCCGGGGTGACCCAGGTGATGTTGCCGTTCGGATCCTTGATATCGCAGGTCTTGCAGTGGACGCAGTTCTGCGCGTTGATCACGAAGCGCGGCGTCTCGTTGCCCTCGCTGACCCATTCGTAGACACCGGCGGGACAGTAGCGTGTCGAGGGGCCGGCGAATTCGCCGAGCTCGCTTTTCAGCTGCAGCGCTTCGTCGCCGAGCTTCAGGTGCACCGGCTGTTCTTCCTCGTGGTTGGTGTTCGACAGGAACACCGAGGACAGACGGTCGAAGGTCAGGACGCCATCGGGTTTCGGATAGTCGATCGGCTTGCACTGCGAGGCCGGCTTGAGGCTTTGGGCGTCGGTCTTGCCGTGTTTCATCGTGCCGAAGAACGAGAAGCCGAACAGCGAGTTGGTCCACATATCCATGCCGGCGAGCGCGATGCCGCCGACGAGGCCGAGCTTCGACCACAGCGGCTTGGCGTTGCGGACCGGCTTGAGGTCCTTGCCGATCTCGGAAGCGCGCCAGCCGTCTTCGTAGCCGGTCAGCTCGTCCTGAGCGCGGCCAGCGGCGAGCGCCGCGGCGACCTCTTCGGCTGCCTGCATGCCCGACAGCATGGCGTTGTGCGAGCCCTTGATGCGCGGCACGTTGAGGAAGCCGGCCGAGCAGCCGAGCAGGGCGCCGCCCGGGAAGGTCAGCTTCGGCACCGACTGCCAGCCGCCCTCGGTGATGGCGCGCGCGCCATAGGCGATGCGGCGGCCGCCCTCGAACACGTCCGAGATCGCCGGATGCGTCTTGAAGCGCTGGAACTCCTCGAACGGCGAGAGGTAGGGGTTCTCGTAGTTCAGGTGGACGACGAAGCCGACGACGACCTGATTGTCTTCCAGATGGTAGAGGAAGGAGCCGCCGCCGGTCTTGCTATCGAGCGGCCAGCCGAAGGAGTGCTGCACCAGACCTTCCTGATGCTTGGCCGGATCGATCTCCCACAGTTCCTTGATGCCGATGCCGAACTTGGCCGGCTCGCGGTCCTTGTCGAGGCCGTAGCGGGCGATGAGCTGCTTGGAGAGATGACCGCGGGCGCCTTCGGCGAACAGCACGTATTTGCCGTACAGCGCCATGCCGCGGGTGAAGCTGTCCTTCATCTCGCCATCGCGGCCGACGCCCATGTCGCCGGTGGCGACGCCGTTGACGCGGCCTTCGTCGTCAAAGAGAACCTCGGCGGCGGCAAAGCCCGGATAGATCTCAACGCCTAGCGCTTCGGCTTTTTCGCCGAGCCAGCGACAGACATTACCGAGCGAGACGATGTAGCAGCCGTGATTGTTCATCAGCGGCGGCATCAGGAAGTTCGGCAAACGGCCGACACCTGCGGGGCCGAGATAGAGGAACTTGTCCTGGCGGACCGGAACCTTGATCGGGCTGTCGTCGTCGCGCCAGTCCGGCAGCAGCTTGTCGATGGCGATCGGATCGACGACGGCGCCCGACAGGATGTGGGCGCCGACCTCGGCGCCCTTTTCCAGCACTACGACGGAGAGGTCCTCGTTGAGCTGTTTCAGCCGGATCGCCGCGGCAAGGCCGGCGGGGCCGGCGCCGACGATGACGACATCGAACTCCATCGCGTCGCGTTCTGGCAGCTCGCTGGTATCGGTCATGGGTGCGCTCCCGGAATTGTTTTCATCTCTTGTCGATCTCGCCAGACGGATCATTTTGCCGTCTTTGGCCGAAAACTGTCGCTTCCTGTTTATTGCACCGCACGCTGATCGGCAATCGGCGAGGTGTCGTGCGACCGTGTGATCCTTCGTCTAACGGTTAGCTCTTGCCGAAGGGCGGTGAAAGGGTAGAGTCGCCAGCCATGACCGACAACGACATGCCGAGCGATTTCGACGCCGATCCGGGCGACGCGCGCGCGCTTCTGGAGTTCTATCTGGAAGCGGGGATCGACTGCGCGCTGTCGGAGGAGCCGGTTGACCGGTTCGTTGAAAGCCGTAATCCACGCCCGGCGATGATGCCGGCGATGCCTGCCGAATCCCGTTCGCCGACGGCCATTCCCGTGCAGGACGCGCAGCCGGTTCGTGGCGCGCAACAGGCGCCGCAAACGAGCCGGGGCCAGCCGCCGGTGGCGCGGGCACCCCAGGCAGGCGCCGTTTCGGGTCCTGCGGCGGCTTCGGGCGGGCCGAAGGACGCGGCGGTGATGGCCGCGCGCGAGGCGGCGCGCCAGGCGCATGATCTCGACAGCCTGCGTCAGACGCTTGAGACCTTCGAGGGCTGCAGCCTGCGCTTCACCGCGAAGAATCTGGTGTTTGCCGATGGCAGCGCGAATGCGCGCGTGATGATGGTGGGCGAAGCGCCGGGGCGTGACGAGGACATTCAGGGCGTGCCCTTCGTCGGCCGCTCGGGGCGGCTGCTCGATCGCATGCTCGAAGCGATCGGGCTTGCCCGCGAAGACGTCTACATCGCCAATGTCGTGCCGTGGCGGCCGCCGGGAAACCGCATGCCGAGCCCGACGGAGACCGAGATCTGCCGGCCGTTCATCGAACGCCAGATCGAACTGGTCGACCCGGATATTCTGGTTCTGCTCGGTGGCGCGTCGGCCAAGCAGCTGCTCGGCACCAGCCAGGGCATCCTGAAGCTGTGCGGCAAGTGGCACGGTTTTTCGACGGGCAAGCGGGAGATCCGCGCGATCGCGACGCTGCATCCGGCTTATCTCCTTCGCCAGCCGCTGGAGAAGCGTTTGGCGTGGCGCGATTTCCTGTCGATCAAGGCCGCGCTTGAGGAAGGCCGCTGAGGGCTGCATCATCATCCACAGCTTTTCCACAGCATGCGGCCACTGACGGACGTCGCGTCCGGGTCGCCTCAACGCGCGCACGGGGGTGCTTGGGTGCACGCAATGCACCGCACGAGTTGACGTTGCCGGGGCGCGTCGGCACTGTGGCGAAAACATCGCCGCCCCGTGCGACAATCCGTTCCCACGCGAAGGAACGCGGCGGCCACCAGGGAGACTGCCACCATGCCGGGCGAAACCGATTGGCTTGCCGGGTTCAAGCCGCATCCGCTGCACCACTATCTCGACAAGACGGTCGCCGAGTACGGCGCCAAGAAGGCCGTCGACTTCTTCGGGCTGACATGGAGCTGGAGCGAAGTCGGCGCGATGGTCGACAAGGTGGCGGCGCGCCTGCAGGCGATGGGCGTTGCCAAGGGCGTGCAGGTCGGCCTTTGTTTGCCGAATACGCCCTACTACCCGGTGTTCTACTTCGCGGTGCTGAAGATCGGCGGCACGGTGGTCAACTACAATCCTCTCTACGTGGAGCGGGAGCTGTCGTTCCAGGTCGAGGACTCGCGCACCTCGATCATGGTCACGCTTGATCTGAAAGCGATCTACGACAAGGTCGAGGCGGTGCGGGCGAAGGGCCTGTTGAGCCACATCATCGTGTGCCCGATGGCCGATATCCTGCCGCAGCCGAAGCGGCTGCTGTTCCGCCTGTTCAAGCGCAAGGAAATGGCGGCGGTGCGCTATGACGGCGCCCATATCGCCTTTGCCGATATGCTCGCGTCGAGCGGCTCGTTGCGCCCGGTCGATATCGATCCGCAAAACGATATCGCCGTGCTGCAATATACCGGCGGCACGACCGGTACGCCGAAGGGCGCGATGCTCACGCACGCCAATCTGTGCGCCAACACCGAGCAGGTGCGGGCGGCGTTCCCCGGCGCGAAACGCGGCGAGGAGCGGCTGCTGGCGTTGCTGCCCTTCTTCCACGTCTTCGCGATGACCGTGGTGCAGAACTATTCGGTCGCGATTGGCGCGCAGATGGTGCTGATGCCGCGGCTCGACATGGGGCTGCTGTTCAAGACCATCACCCGCACCAAGCCGACGTTGTTCCCCGGCGTGCCGACGATCTACACGGCGATTCTTAACGCACCGCAGGCCAAGACGACCGATCTCGGTTCGATCCGGTTCTGCCTGTCAGGCGGCGCGCCGCTTCCGGTCGAGGTCAAGGAACAGTTCGAGAGCCTGACCGGCTGCAAGCTGGTCGAGGGCTACGGACTGACCGAATCCTCGCCGGTGGTCAGCGTCAATCCGCCCGAGGGTGTGGTTAAGGCCGGCTCTATCGGCATGCCGGTGGTCGGTACCGAGGTGCAGATTCGCGATCTGGAGGACAAGCGCAAGGTTCTCGAGCAGGGTGGGCGCGGCGAGGTCGCCGTTCGCGGCCCTCAGGTCATGAAGGGTTATTGGGAACGTCCCGGCGAGAGCGGCGCGACGCTGGTCGATGGCTGGCTGATGACCGGCGATGTCGGCTATATCGACGAGGACGGCTACATCTTCCTCGTCGACCGGATCAAGGACCTCATCCTGTGTTCGGGCTATAACGTCTATCCGCGCGTTGTCGAGGAAGCGCTTTATCAGCATCCGGATGTGGTCGAGACCATCGTCATTGCGGTCACCGACAAATATCGCGGCCAGGCACCGAAAGCCTTCGTGAAACGCGCTGCCGGATCGCAAATCACCGCTGACGAGTTGATGGCCTTCCTGCGCGATCAGATTTCCAAGATCGAAATGCCGCGCGAGATCGAATTCCGCGATGAGTTGCCGAAGACCATGGTCGGCAAGCTGTCGAAGAAGGAATTGATCGAGGAAGAGGCCGAAAAGGCATCGAAGGCCGAGGGCTGAAACGCCAGCGGTCTCTCCGCCGTGCGACAGCGGGTTCGTGACACAAGGCGCGTTATTGTGGCACTTCGCCGATAACGAGGGTGAAAGCCGCGCCGCTCGGGGGTATGATTGCGGCGTCTCTCATCTCACCGCCGGACTTTCCCAATGCCCCGCACCGTTTCCTCCGTCCTGGTCGACCTGGCCACCGAGTGGCGCGCCCTTGGCGACACCTCGATCGCCGCCCTGTTTGCCGCCGATCCCGACCGCTTCCGCCGGTTCTCCCGCATCAGCGGCGAGATTCTGCTCGACTTCTCCAAGACCAAGCTGACCGAGAAGGTCTTCCACCTGCTGTTGCAGCTGGCCGAGGCCGGCGGGCTTGAGAAGAAGCGCGCGGCGATGTTCTCCGGCGAGAAGATCAATTCGACCGAGGGGCGTGCGGTGCTGCATGTCGCGCTGCGCAACCGTTCGGGCCGGCCGGTGATGGTCGACGGCGTTGACGTCATGCCGGACGTGATCGAAGTTCTCGATCGGGTCGTCGCCTTTGCCGACGCGGTGCGGTCCGGCGAGGTTGCCGCCTCGAACGGTGAACGCTTCACCGATGTGGTCAATATCGGCATCGGCGGGTCCGATCTCGGCCCAGCGATGGCGGCGACCGCGCTTTCGCCCTATTTCGGCGGCGGGCCGCGGGTGCATTTCGTCTCCAATGTCGACGGTGCACACATCGCCGATACGCTGGCCGGGCTCGATCCGAAAACGACGCTGATTCTCGTCGCCTCAAAGACCTTCACGACGCTAGAGACGATGACCAATGCGCGCACGGCGCGGGCGTGGATCGCGGATGCCGTTGGCGAAGAGGCGCTGCCGGCGCATTTCGCGGCGATCTCGACTAATATCCCGGCTGCGACCGGCTTCGGCGTGCCGGAAGACCGCATCTTCGGGTTCTGGGACTGGGTCGGCGGGCGCTATTCGGTGTGGTCGGCGGTCGGCCTGTCGCTGGCGATTGCAATCGGCGGCGAGAGCTTCCTCGCCTTTCTCGATGGCGCGCATGCGATGGACGAGCATTTTCGCACCGCGCCGCTCGGCGATAATCTGCCGGTGCTGCTCGGTCTGATGGGGCTGTGGCATCGCAATGTCTGCGGCTTCGCAACCGCCGCCGTGGTGCCGTACGACCAGCGGCTCGACAAGTTCGTCTCCCATCTGCAGCAGGTCGACATGGAGTCGAACGGCAAGCGGGTGACGCTCGACGGTAAGCCGGTGGCGATGGCGACCGGGCCGGTCGTGTGGGGTGCGCCCGGCACCAACGCGCAGCACGCCTTCTTCCAGCTCTTGCATCAGGGCCATGACATCGTGCCGGTCGAGTTTCTGCTCGCCGCCGTGCCCCATGAGGATCTCACCGGCCATCACGCCAATCTGGTCGCCAACTGCCTTGCCCAGAGCGAGGCGCTGATGATGGGCCGCGACGAGACGACGGTGCGCGAAAAGCTCGCCGCGTCCGGCATGGCGGAGGCCGAGATCAACCGGCTCGCCGCGCACAAGACCTTCCCCGGCGACCGGCCGACGGCGACGCTGCTCTACCGCAAGCTCGATCCGTACACGCTCGGTGCGCTGCTGGCGCTCTACGAGCACCGCATCTTCGTGCAGGGCGCGATCTGGGACATCAACTCGTTCGACCAGTGGGGTGTGGAACTCGGCAAGGAACTGGCCGCCAGCCTGTTCGATGTGGTCGAGGGACGCGCGCCGGCGGACGGTCACGACGGCTCGACGCAGGGCCTCGTCGCCTATCTGCACAAGATGCAGGGCAAAGAATAGCGTAAGCCGCTTTTAGTCCTTGCTCTTGGCCGATTCTAGGCCGCGCTTGCGGGCAACGACGTTCTCGCGGTGAAGCGTGTAGAACGAGGCGGCGATGATGATCGCAGCGCCGATCAGCGTATTGGCGCCCGGCCATTGGGCGAAGATGAAGCCGCCGAGGATCACCGCGTAGATCAGCCGCGTGTAGTCGATGGCGGCGACGGCGGTTGCTTCACCGGCGCGGTAGGCCTGGATGTTGCACATCTGGCCGGCCCAGGAGACGACGCCGAGTCCGATCAGCATGAAGAACTCGTGCAGCGTCGGCGTCTGCCAGTGCCAGATTGCCGGCACCAGCATGATGAGTCCGACCAGCAGCGCCTGGTAGGTGAGGATCGTTACCGGCCGGTCGGTGCGCGAGAGAATCCGCAGGATGATCATGACGCCGCCGGCGCCGGCGGTTCCCGCGACTGCCATCAGGCCGTAGGTGCTGATGGCGGCATCGCTGCCCGGGCGCAGCATCAACAGCACACCGACGAAGCCGATCAGGGTGGCCGCCCAGCGGCGCGGGCCGGCGACTTCCTTCAGGAAAATGATCGCGAAGACGGTGACGAAGAGGCTGCGGGCGAAGCCGATCGCGGTGGCGTCGGCAAGTGGCAGGTGGATTGCCGCGGTGAAGCCGAACAGCATTGCCATGGTCGCGAGCGTGACGCGTGCCGCGTGCAGTCCGTAGCGGCTGGTCTTCAGCACGGACGGGAAGTTGGCGGCAATCGTCGGCAGCACGACGATGATCATGATGGTTTGGCGGAACAACAGGATCTCGGTGATATGCAACCGCGCGCCGAGGATCTTGACCAGCGCGACCATGACCGTGAGGAAGAAGCCGCCGACCAGCATCCACAATCCGCCACGCACATTGCCGGGCAGCTCGGACCACCAGCCAACGAGGCGGGTGCGCCGGTCGCCGCCGAACCGTCTTGCCGGTGCGGGATCGATAGGGGTGGGATCTTCCATGGCCATCGACATTTTCTGCCCGAAAATATCGCCGTGCGATAGGGGCGCGGCCGGGATGGCAGCGATGCGTGCGCGTGGCTGGTGGACCTACGGGAAAATCGGTATGCTTTGTTCGAACTGCATCAAAACGCGGCGGGAAATCTTCTCGACGTGTTTTTTTGTTTTTGCGGATGATGGCGACGGACGATCAGGCGGGTGAGCGGGATATGAACGAGATCATGCAGCAGAAATTCGGGGTCGGCGCGCCAGTGCGGCGCAAGGAGGACCCGGCATTCCTGACCGGGCGCGGCAACTATGTCAGCGACTACGCGCCGGAGGGCACGCTGGCCGGTTTCGTTGTGCGCTCACCGTTTGCGCATGCGCGTTTCACCATCGGCGACCTCGATGACGCCCGCGCGCTGCCGGGCGTGCATCTCATCCTGACGGCCGCCGACATCGCGCATCTGAACGGTCTGCCATGCAAGGGAATGGCGAAGCAGCCGGACGGCTCGTTCCCCGATGCGCCGCGCCATCCCGTGCTCGCCGAGGACGAAGTGCGCCATATCGGCGAGGGCGTTGCCTTCATCGTCGCCGACGATCTCAACATCGCGAAGTCGGCGGCTGAGGCGATCGAGATCGACTGGGATCCCCTCGATGTGGTGGTCGAGACAGGCGATGCGCTGAAAGACGGCGTGCCGCTGGTATGGCCGGAGCGGGGCTCCAATCTCGCCTTCGAATATCAGCTCGGCGAGGAGGCCGAGGTCGACGCGGTCTTCGCCGATGCCGCCAAGGTCGCGCGCGTCGAGATCGTCAACAACCGCATCGTCACCAGCTACATGGAGACGCGCGGCTGCATCGGCGAATATGACGGCGAGCGACTGACGCTGACCGTGGGCTCGCAGGGCGTCCACTCGATGCAGAACATCATCGCCAGGGAAATCTTCGGCATCGATAAGGAAGGCTTGCGCGTGCGCACGCTCGATGTCGGTGGCGGGTTCGGCACCAAGGTCTTTGTCTTTGCCGAATATCCACTCTGTCTGGTGGCGGCCGAAAAGCTCGGCCGGCCGGTGAAGTTGGTTGCCGAGCGCTCCGAATCCTTCCTCGCCGACAGCCAGGGGCGCGACAATCTCGCAGCCGCTGAAGTGGCGATGGATGCCGATGGACGGTTCCTCGCGCTGAAGGTCGACACCATTGCGAATATGGGTGCCTATCTGCACCAGTTCGGGCCGATCATTCCGTGGTTCGGCTTGTCGATGGCGACCGGTGTCTACGACATCGAGAAGGTCTTCGTACGCATTCGCGGCGCCTTCACCAACACGCTGCCGACGGACGCCTATCGCGGCGCGGGACGGCCGGAAGCGGCCTATGTGCTCGAACGGCTGGTCGACAAGGCGGCGGCGGTCGCCGGCCTTTCGGTCGACGAGATCCGGCGGCGCAATTTCATTCAGCCCGAGCAGATGCCCTATACGACGCCGGCGGGCCGCATGTACGACACCGGCGAGTTTGCCGGCCATCTCGACCGGGCGCTTGACGTTTCCGACTGGGCAGGGTTCGAGGCGCGTGCCGCGGAAAGCCGGGCACGCGGGTTCTATCGCGGCATCGGTCTGTCGAGTTACGTCGAGGCCTGCGCTTTTGCCGGTTCGTAACCGGCCAAGCTGCAGCTTGAGGACGATGGCTCGCTGACGCTCTTGATCGGCACCATGTCGAACGGGCAGGGCCATGCGACGGCCTATGGTCAGGTGGTTGCCGAACATCTCGGCGTCGGTCTCGACAAGGTGACGCTGGTGCAGGGCGATACCGACCGGCTGGAGCGCGGCGGCGGCACTGGTGGCTCGCGCTCGATCCCGCTTGGCCTGCCGTCCATCGACATCGCCAGCAAGTCGCTGGTCGAGAAGATCAAGGATCTGGCGTCGGAGCGGCTCGAAGCCTCGCCCTCCGATCTCGAACTGGTCGACGGCGCGGTGCATGTTGTCGGCACCGATCAGTCGGTGACGCTCGCCGATATCGCCAAGGGCGCGTCCGATCCGGAAACGCTGAAGGCGATTGGCGAGTTCAAGCAGGCCGAAGCCACTTATCCGAACGGCACCCATGTCTGCGAGGTCGAAATCGACCCGGAAACCGGCACGACGGAAATTCTCGGCTACTGGATCGTTGACGACTACGGTGTCACGGTGAACCCGCTGCTGCTTGCCGGCCAGGTGCATGGCGGCGTGGTGCAGAGCATCGGTCAGGCGCTGCACGAGGCGACCATCTATGATGCCGACGGCCAGCTTCTGTCGGCGAGTTTCCTCGACTATGGCGTGCCGCGCGCCGACAATGTGCCCGGGTTCCATTTCGAGACCCGCAATGTGCCCTCGACCACCAACGTGATGGGCATCAAGGGCGCTTGCGAGGCGGGCACCATCGGCGCGACGCCGGCGGTGATGAACGCCGTTGTCGATGCGCTGAAGCGTGGTTGCGGTGTCGACCATATCGACATGCCGGCGACGCCGGCGCGCATCTGGCAGGCGATCCGCGAGGCCGGTTCGGCGGCATAAACGCGGGACAAGCCTTGAACCGGGCGCGCATCGTTCCTTTCTATGCCCAACGCGCCCGTTTGTGGGCGAAAGAACGGGGAGGGGGCAGTATGGACAATCAGGCGACCGTGCGAGCGGAGCGGATACGTGAGTTCACGCTCGATTCCGCCGCGTTGCTGATCCAGGAAGGCGGTGTCGACACGCTGACGCTGGCCTCGGTCGCGGCTGCCGCCGATCTGGAAGAGGCCGATCTGATCGCTGTCTTCGGCAACCTCGAAACGCTGGTCGGCGAAGTGGCCGACCGGATGTTCCAGACCTTTGTCGGCCGCGTCGAAGGTGAACTCGGCAATGATGAAAGCCCGGGCGCCTGGGTGCGCGCTTATGTGCGAGGCTCGTTCCCCGAAGGCGAGCCCGATACGTTCTCTCGTATCGGTTCGGTGCTGCTGCAATCGACGGCCTTTCGGCCATGGATGATCGACCGCATCCGCGCCTATCAGGGCGAGATGCACGCCATGCTGCTCAATGACGGGATCGAACCCGAGATCGCGGCGATCGTCCGGCTTGCCGTCGACGGGCTGTGGATGAGCAAGATGTTCGACATCGAGGCCATCCCCGAAGCGATGGAACGCTCCGTTCTCGACCGGTTGCTGGCGATGGCCGAAGGCTGATCTCCGGCCTCCTTGTTGCGAACCTCTCGCACTTTTTTGCAGGGCTGCCCTGCCCAAACGGCGCTTGTGGAAACGCGAGCGCCGTGGCACGCAGGCTGGCAATGGCCGCCTGATCTGCGGCCGGCCGAGGAGGGCACATCGTGAGACCGGTTCTGGGCGTGACCCTCAAGGTCATGTCGGCGCTTCTTTTCACTGCGATGATCACGATGGTCAAATTTATCGGCGGGCGGGTGCCGGTCGGTGAAATCGTCTTTGCGCGGACTTTTATCGGTCTCTTCCCGGTTCTCATGCTGGTTGCTGTGCGCGGACAGCTCACCACGGCGCTGAAGACGGATCGGCCGCTCGGCCATGTCCTGCGCGCGGTCGTCGGCACCTCGGCGATGGCGATGTGGTTCGCCTCGCTCGCCCGTCTGCCGCTGCCTGACGCAACCGCAATCAGCTATTCCGCTCCCCTGATGACCGTGGCTTTCGCCGCTCTCCTGCTCGGCGAACAGGTGCGCGCCTATCGCTGGGCATCGGTCGCCATAGGTTTCTGCGGGATGCTCCTGATCATGTCGCCGCATCTCGGCGATTTCGGTGGCGACGGCAGCAGCCGGGCGGCGGAGGGTGTGATGTTCGCGGTCGGTGCGGCGGTGTTCATGGCGCTTGCGATGATCTTCGTGCGCAAACTGACGGCGACCGAACAGACCGGTACCATCGTCATCTATTTCACGGCGACCGCGGCGATGCTGTCGTTGCTGACAGCACCGTTCGGCTGGGTGATGCCGAGCCCGCATGACGCGGCTCTGCTCGTCCTGATGGGGCTGATCGGCGGCATCGGCCAGATCCTTTTGACCGAGAGCTATCGCTATGCGGATGCCTCGACCATCGCGCCGTTCGACTACACGACACTTATCTGGGCGCTGATCGTCGGCTGGCTGGTGTT
Organism: Hyphomicrobiales bacterium; assembly: GCA_002869065.1. Classification (NCBI taxonomy): domain Bacteria; kingdom Pseudomonadati; phylum Pseudomonadota; class Alphaproteobacteria; order Hyphomicrobiales; species Hyphomicrobiales bacterium. The sequence continues at coordinate 370,990 of PKTR01000003.1, read as the reverse complement.
TGCCGAGGTGCCGGAATGGCCGGTCTTCCTCGGCTCGGCGATCATCATCGCCGCTGGCATGTTCGTCATCTACCGCGAGCACCGGCTCGGCATCGACCGCAAGGCCGCCCGCGAGGCGCGCAGCCCGTCGCGGGCCTGAGGCGGCATCGCCGCCTGTGAATTCCCTGTCGAAAAGCTGTGGATGAACGGTGGACGGGCGGCTAACGCCGCCCGCGCTCAGAATGCCTTGAAGGTGATGATCGTCTTGGTGTCGATGATGCCGGCGAAGCAGTGGACCTTTTCATTTACGAAATGGCCGATGTCGGCGTCGTCCTCGACGTAGAACTTGGCGAGCAGGTCGTAGTCGCCGGCGGTCGAGTAGATCTCTGACGCGATCTCGGCATCGGCGATCTGGTTGGCGACCTCGTAGGCCTTGCCGAGCTGGCATTTGATCAACACGAAGAAGGGCTTCATGGCAGGGCTCCGAATGGCGTTGCGAATTTGCGCGCCACTCCATCAGATCGGCGCGCCGGGAGCAAGAGGCGGCGAGGGCGCGAGCCTGACTTTTCGCCGCGCCGGGCCGGCTTCTCGCGGCCTTGCATTCGGTCGCCCGGCGATCTAAGTCAGAAGGAACTCAAGGGGGTGCCCGTTTGGCGGCTAACAGTCGTCCGCACGCGGGCTGAGAGGCATGGGGCCAACTCCTGGAACCTGATCCGGGTTATGCCGGCGGAGGGATTGAGGTCTTGGCAAACGACACTCCCGATCATTCCGATCCGATCACGGCGGCCGATGTCGCCGGTGCGCTGACGCGTCTTCGGGCACAGGCGCCGCGCGTCCATTGCCTGACCAATGCGGTGGCGCAGGCGTTCACTGCCAATGTGTTGCTGGCGCTCGGCGCGGTGCCGTCGATGACGATTGCGCGCGAGGAGGTGCCGAGTTTCGTTGCCGGCGCCGGTGCGCTGCTGGTCAATCTCGGCACGCTCGATCCGGCGCGTAACGAGGCGATCGAGGTAGCGCTTGACGTTGTCGGCGACCGCGCGATTCCCTGGGTTCTGGATCCGGTGTTTGCCGATGTTTCCGCGCCTCGCCTCGACGTGGCGTCCTTCCTTTTGAAGCGCGGGCCGACGGTGCTGCGGGCGAATGAACGCGAGCTTGCCGCGCTTGCCGGCGGCGATGTCGGAGAGGCGGCGCTGCGGGCGAAGACGACGATTGCGCGGACCGGCGCGGTCGATGTGGTTACCGATGGCACGCGCACGGCCTGGGTCGACAACGGGTCGGCGATGCTTACGAAGATTACCGCGACCGGCTGCGCGGCGGGGGCTGTTGTCGGCGCGTTCCTCGCCGTCGAGCCCGATCCGGTCGTTGCCGCGACGGCGGCGCTGACGGTGTTCGGGGTTGCAGCGGAAATTGCCGGCGAGACAGCTGCCGGACCCGGCTCGTTCGCGGTCGCGCTGCTCGACGCGCTCTATTCCCTCGACGAAGCCATTTTGCACGAGAAGGCGAGACTGACATGAAACGCGATGTTTTGCGGGTCTACGGGATCATCGATCCGGCGGTGGCGGGCGACCGCTCGCTGCCTGATCTGGCGCGCGAGGCGGTGGCCGGTGGCATCACCATCCTGCAATTCCGCGACAAGACCGGCTCGACGCAGGACATGATCGCGGCGGCAAAGGCGATCCGCGCCGCTCTTGCCGGCAGCGGCGTGCCGTTCCTCATCAACGACCGGGTCGACGTGGCGCTCGTGTCTGGTGCCGACGGTGTGCATGTGGGCCAGGACGACATGGCGCCGGAGGATGCGCGCCGGCTGCTCGGGCCTGACGCCATCATCGGCCAGTCGGTCAAGACGCACGCGGAGGCCGAAGCCGCACCGCTCGACCTGCTGGACTATGTCTGCATGGGCGGGGTCTTCGCGACCTCGAGCAAGAACAACCCGAACCCGCCGGTTGGCGTTGAAGGTTTCGCCACGCTGGTGAATGCGATCCGCGCGCGGGTGCCGGGTTATCCGGTGGGGGCGATTGCCGGCATCACCGCGGAGACGGCTGGCTCGTTGATCGCGGTCGGCGCCGACGGCGTTGCGGTGATTTCGGAGATTTTCGGTAAGGACGACGTCAGGGCGGCGGCGGAGACGTTGCGCCGGGCGGTCGATGGCGCGCTCGCCGAGCGCGGCTAGGGAGAGGACGATATGACGGCGATTGCAGTCACCATTGCGGGTTCGGATTCGGGCGGCGGGGCCGGTATCCAGGCGGATCTGAAGACCTTTTCGGCGCTCGGTGTCTATGGTGCGAGCGTGATCACCGCGCTGACCGCGCAGAACACGCTCGGCGTCACCGGCGTCCACGACGTGCCGCCGGAGTTCGTGCGCGCGCAGATCGATGCGGTGTTTTCCGATCTCGCGGTCGACGCGGTGAAGATCGGCATGCTGTCGCGCCCCGACATCATCGAGGCTGTGGCCGCCGGGCTCGATGCTTACGCGCAAACCACCGTGGTTCTCGATCCGGTGATGGTGGCGGCGAGCGGGGACCCGTTGCTGGCCGAGGAGGCCGTTTCGGTGTTGAGCTCCGTTCTCATCCCGAAGGCGCTCGTCATCACGCCGAATTTGCACGAGGCGGCGCGGCTGCTCGGTAGGCCGGTTGCCGAGGATCGCGCGGCGATGCAGGCGCAGGCAGAGGCTCTCCTGAAGCTCGGGCCGCGCGCGGTGCTGGTCAAGGGCGGGCATGGCGAGGGGCCGGAGAGCGAGGATCTGCTGCTGACCGCCGACGGCGAGGCCGAGTGGTTCAGTGCGCCCCGTCACGACACGATGAACACGCACGGCACGGGCTGTACGCTTTCCTCGGCGATTGCCTCTGGCCTCGCGCTTGGCAAGACGCTGGCGCAGGCGGTTGGCGATGCGAAAGCCTATGTGACGGCGGCGATCAAGGCGGCAGACGGGCTCGCCATCGGCAAGGGGCACGGCCCGGTGCAACATTTCCACGCCTTCTGGCAGGGAGACGCGTAATGGCTGAAAGCAAAACGTTCGATCCGGGGCGCCGGCGCGCGCTCGGTCTGGCCGGTGCGGCGGTTGGGACGGTGGTCACGGCTGGCCTTTCCCGCCCCGCGATTGCCTCGGAACGCGTCGAGTGGCGCATGGTGACGTCGTGGCCGAAGAACCTGCCGGGGCCGGGCATGTCGGCGGCGCGCATCGCCGAACGGGTTGCGGCAATGAGCGAGGGGCGCTTCACGATCCACGTCCACGCCGCCGGTGAACTGGTGCCGGCGCTCGAAGTGTTCGACGCGGTCGAGGGTGGCGTTGCCGAGATGGCGCACACCGCCTCGCTGTTCTGGCAGGGCAAGATGCGGGCTTCGGCGCTGTTCACCGCCGGCCCGTTCGGGCTCACCCCACTGGAACACATCGCCTGGATCGAGCATGGCGGCGGCCAGGCGCTTTGGGAAAAGCTCTATGCGCCGTCCGGCATCCTGCCGCTGATGGCCGGCAATACCGGCTTCCAGATGGGCGGCTGGTATTCCCGCGCGATCGATACGCTCGATGACATCAAGGGTCTGAAGATCCGTATGCCGGGCCTGGGCGGCGAGGTGATGCGGCGGCTCGGCGCAACGCCGGTGTCGCTGCCGCCCGGCGAAATCTTTTCCGCCCTGCAATCCGGCCTCATCGATGCGGCCGAGTTCCTTGGGCCGTGGAGCGACCGTTCGCTCGGCTTCTACAAGGTGACGAAATTCTACTACGCACCCGGCTTCCACGAGCCGAACGGCACCGGTGAGGCGCTCATTTCCAGGGCTGCCTTCCAGGCCCTGCCTGCCGATCTGCGGGCGATCCTGAAACATGCCTGCGCGGCGGAAAATATCTTCGCGCTGGCGGAAGCCGAATGGCAGAACGCAGAGAGCCTGCGGCTGCTGCGCGAAGAGGACGGCGTCGATGTGCGTCTCTTCCCGAGCGCGGTTCTCGCCGAAATGAAGACGACGGCGGATGCGGTTCTTGCCGACCTTGCGGCGCGCGATGAACTGACCGGCGAGATCGTCGGATCGTTCGTCGCCGCGCGCAATCGCCAGGCGCCGTGGAGCCGCATCTCTCAGGCGAGCTTTCTCGCCGCGCGCGACCGAGGCTAGACACGCATTCCCCGCGCGGAGCGCGGTTTTCGGCTTCATCGGGGCTAGGGAATCGTCGCCGGATCGCGGTCGTGAGATCGCGATTGCGGTCCATTGGCGCCGGCGTCGGCTGCAAAGCTGCGAAAAACGCAGTGGGGTGCCGTTACGGCACTATTGCAAAAAAGTGACAGAAGCGCAGAAAAACGAGCCATGTCAAACCGGTTAGCGGGCCTCCCCAGGTCTGTAGGCGGGTGCGACAGAACTGCTTATCAATTTGTTTTTTCAATAAATCTTCGCTCGAAATGGAATGAATCCAGGCGCGCCGGGCCGGTTGTGCCGCGCCGGCTAGGAAAACCCCGCGAATTGCCGTCCTGCCCAAAAAAGTGACATCTTCATGACCAAATCCGGCAGCGTTTCCGCGCGCCGGGGGGCAGACCAAAAAAATAGACAGGAAACGCCATGACGAATTCCCTTTCCCGGGTGCTCTTTGCCGGTACCGCGATTGCCGTGATGGCGACTGCCGGGGCCGCTCAGGCCGGCGGTTTTGCGCTGCGCGAACAGAGCGCCTACTTCCAGGGCATGTCCTTTGCCGGTAGCGCCGCACCGGGACCGTCGATCAGCTCGATGTTCTGGAACCCGGCGACGGTGACGACGGCCGAAGGCCTCGTCGTGGAAAGCCACTCGACGCTGGTCGTGCCGGACTCCGACATCAACGTCACCTCCGCGACGCTCGATCCGCCGTTCGCGATCGTGCCGACGCCGCTCGGCCTGATCCCGGGCGCGGCCGTCGGCAATGGCGACGACATCGGCCAGGGCGCCTTCGTTCCGTCGTTCTACTCGGCCTACAAGGTGTCCGAGCAGGTCTATGTAGGCCTCGCCGTCAACGGCCAGTACGGTCTGGCGACCAATGCGCCGACCGCCTGGGCCGGTCAGGTCTATTCGCGCGTTTCCAAGGTGTTCTCGGTCAACGTGAACCCGACCGTCGGTTACAAGATCAACGACATGGTCAGCATCGCCGCCGGCCTGCAGGCGCAGTATCTCAAGGTTCGCCTTTCGCGCGCGACGAGCATCTTCTCCGGTGCGCCGTCGGCCGAGCTGGAAGGCGACGACTGGGGCTTCGGCGCCACGCTCGGTGTGACCTTCACGCCGATGGAAGGCACCGAGATCGGTATCGGTTACCGTTCGCAGATCAAGCACGAGCTCTCGGGCTCGCTGTTCACCGGTGCCATCAGCCTGCCGATCGACGCCTCGATCACCACGCCGGACATGATCACGGCCAGTATTCGCCAGCGCATCACCGACGCCTTCACCCTGACCGGTACGGTCGAGTGGACCAACTGGAGCGTGCTCGGCACGATCCCGGTTACGACGACCGGTGGCGTTGTCGCCACCACCCTGCCGTTCAACTATGAAGATGGCTGGTTCTTCGCGGTTGGTGGTGAATATGCCATCAACGAAGAGCTGACTGTTCGCGGCTGTGTCGGCTACGAGCTGTCGCCGATCGACACCAACATCCGTTCGACCCGCCTGCCGGACAACGACCGTCTGTGGCTGAGCGCCGGTCTTTCCTACAACGTCACGGATCGCCTGTCGGTCGATCTCGGCTACTCGCACATCTTCGTCGAAGACGCCGATATCCGCATCACTCCGGGCCATCAGGACTATGCGGGCGTGTCGCTCATCGGTACCGCGGAGACCGACCTCGACATCGTCGGCGTTTCGGTTCGCTACACGCTCGGTGGTCCGAACGGTTCGTAATCGGGCCGACGGCGGGCGCATTCACGCGCCACTCTCTCAAGGAAAAGGGCCGGTTCGCGCGAACCGGCCCTTTTTGTTTTGGAACGCTGCCTGGGGGCTTTCCCGCAATTGTCGGATTTCGGGATACTCACGCATTTATTTCGCGAATTCTTATCCGAAAACCGGTCCCCACTTTTCGGGAATGCGCTCTAGAACGCCATCGGGGTCAAGCCACCGTCGACGCGGATGTTCTGGCCGGTGATGTAGCCGGCATGCACCGAGCTGAGGAAGGCGACGAGCTGGCCGAATTCCTCCGAGGTGCCGAAACGCTGGGCCGGGATTTCGACGCGCTGCTTCTCGGCGATGGCTTCGGCGGTCGTGCCGAGCTTGGCGGCATTGCGGTCGAAGCCGCCGCGCAGGCGGGCGGTGTCCATCTTGCCGGGCAGGACGTTGTTGATGGTGACGTTCTTGCCGGCAAACTGGCCGCGCACACCGGCGAGGAAGGCGGTGAGGCCGGCACGCGCCGCGCTCGACAGGTCAAGACCGGGGATCGGCATGACCACCGACAGCGACGTAATGTTGATGATGCGTCCGAAACCGCGTTCCGCCATGCCGTCAGCGACGCTCTGGATCAGTTCGACCGGGGTGATGAAATTCTGCACCACGCCGTCAATCATCGTCTCGCGGTCAAGCTCGCGGAAATCGCGGAACGGGGGGCCGCCATTGTTGTTGACGAGGATATCCGGATCCGGGCAGGCCGCCAGAATGGCCTTCTGGCCTTCGGCGGTGGAGACGTCGGCGGCGACGGGAATGATCGTCGAACCGCTCGCCTTGGCGATGGCGTCGGCCGTTGCGGCAAGCGCTTCGGTGTCGCGGCCGTTGATGACGACGGTGCAGCCGGCGGCGGCAAGCGCTTCGGCACACCCGCGGCCGAGCCCTTTGCTCGAGGCGCAGACGATAGCCTTGCGTCCGGAAATGCCCAGATCCATGAAATCCTCCTCACATGCGGTGTGACACCGGCGGCTGCCGGCGAAAACGTTCATTCGGGGTTCCGCCGGCTCATGGCGGACCCTTCGGGTATTTGGTGCCCGTTGATGAGAAGTCATCCCATAGCTGCGCTGGAATGCGCAAGGGGCGGGGCGACCCGCGTGTTCGCCGCATGGGAGGCGTGCGCGGACAGGTCTGGTCACACGGCGCTATTTATGTCAGTGATTCTGACCTAATAACGGCGATCCAACGAGATTGCCGGAGGAAACCGCGCGAGGGTCCCGTCATGATAGAGCAGCTTCTGCCGCTTGCCGGCTTTGCTTTTGCCAGCAGCGTTACGCCCGGTCCGAACAACATCATGGTGATGGCCTCGGGCGCGCATTTCGGCGTCGCGCGGACCTTGCCGCACATCGCCGGTATCTGGTTCGGCTTTTCCTCGATGATGGTGTTGGCGGGACTCGGCTTCGCGCAGCTGGTCAACGACAATCCGGGCGTTCACATGGTCATGAAGGCGGTTGCGGTTGCCTTCGTCGTGTTCATCGCCTGGAAGATCGCCCGCGCCGGGCCGATTGATGCGAAAGCCGGCGATACGGTCCGGCCGATGAAGCCCCACGAGGCGGCCCTGTTCCAGGCGGTCAATCCGAAAGCCTGGAGCATGGCGCTCGCGGCGATGTCGCTGTTCCTGGTCGCGGATGCCGACAGCGTTTCGCAAACGGTGACCATCGTCGTGATGTTTTCCTTGTGTGGATTGCCCTGCACGCTTCTGTGGTGCGCCATGGGGCGGATGATGGCCGGGATCTTCCGCTCGCCGGAAAAGGCGGCCATCGCCAATGGCGCCATGGCGCTGCTGCTGATCGTCACCGTCATTCCGATGATCGTATAAAGAAGGTTGCCGCGGAGTTGTTCTTTGCACGAACACAGGCGGCTTTCTTGCCGCGTCCTTGGCGGCGGGTCGGAGATTTGTGACACGGCGTCATAAAACTGAGACGTGAATCGCTTTTAAGTTTCGGCAGTTAGACCTAGGCCGCGTGTCAAATTCGCCCACACGGCCTGAAGCCGCCGGAAGCGACTATGAGCGAGACCGAAGACGCGAAACACTATCGCGCACTTTTCCTCTCCGACATTCATCTCGGAACGCGCGGATGCCAGGCCGATCTGCTGCTTGATTTCTTGCGCTACAACGATGCGGAGACCGTCTATCTGGTCGGCGATATCGTCGACGGATGGCGGCTGCGGCGCTCGTGGTACTGGCCGCAGGCGCACAATGACGTCGTGCAGAAGGTACTGCGCAAGGGGCGCAAGGGCGCCCGCATCGTCTATATCCCCGGTAATCACGACGAGTTCCTGCGCGACTATGTCGGCACCCATTTCGGCGGTGTCGAGGTAATGGAAGACGCCATTCACGAAACCGCCGATGGCCGCCGGCTGCTGGTGATCCACGGAGACCAGTTCGACCTCGTCGTCCGCCATGCCAAGTGGCTGGCGCTGCTCGGCGACTGGGCCTACGTCACGGCGCTTGGCCTCAACACCTGGTTCAACCTGGTGCGGCGCAAGCTCGGCTTTCCCTACTGGTCGCTCTCGGCCTGGGCGAAGCTGAAGGTGAAAAACGCTGTCAACTTCATCGGTACCTTCGAGGAAGCGCTTGCCAACGAGGCCCGGCGGCGCGGAGCGGACGGCGTCGTCTGCGGCCACATCCACCATGCGGTTATCCGTGAGGAGCAGGGCGTCGCCTACCACAATACCGGCGATTGGGTGGAAAGCTGCACGGCAATCGCCGAGCACCATGACGGCACGTTGGAAATCATCCGCTGGGCCGATGTTCACGCGGCGCGCACCGTCGAGCCGGCAAAGATCGGGCAGGCAGCCGCCGCATGAGCAAGATCCTTATCGTGACGGATGCCTGGCATCCGCAGATCAATGGCGTCGTGCGCTCGCTGGAGCGTGTCGCGCTGGAAATGACCAAGGTCGGCGAAACCGTCGAGTTTCTCACCCCACAGGACTACCGCACGCTTCCCTGTCCGACCTACCCGGAAATCCGGCTGTCGCTGACGACGAGCGGACGGATGCGGCGGCGGCTGGAAGAGATCGGCGCCGATCACGTCCACATCGCGACGGAAGGGCCGCTCGGCATCTCCGCGCGCCGTGCCGTGCTGGCGATGGGGCAGACCTATACGACGAGCTATCACACGCGGTTTCCGGAATACCTCTCGGCGCGCTTTCCGGTGCCCGAGCGCTGGACCTATGCCTGGCTGCGCCGGTTCCACAATGGCGGCAGCGGCTGCATGGTGACGACCGCGACGCTGGAAAAGGAACTCGCGGCCCATGGCTTCCGCAATCTGATGCGCTGGGCGCGTGGGGTCGATGCGGGCGATTTCCGTCCCGACATGACGCCGGCGCCGGCGCTGGCCGATCTGCCGCGGCCGATCTTCATGAATGTCGGTCGCGTGGCGGTGGAAAAGAACCTCGAAGCCTTTCTCAAGCTCGACCTGCCAGGCACCAAGGTGATCGTCGGCGATGGGCCGGCAAAGCAGTCGCTGCAAGCGCGCTATCCCGATGTGGTGTTCACCGGCGCGAAGGTCGGCGACGAACTGGTCAGTCACTACACCGCGGCCGATGTGTTCGTGTTCCCGAGCCTGACCGACACGTTCGGCAATGTGCTTTTGGAGGCGCTTGCCTGCGGTGTGCCGGTTGCCGCCTATCCGGTGGTCGGGCCGATCGACATCATCGGCGATTCAGGGGCCGGTGTGCTCGACTGGGATTTGCAGCAGGCGGCTCTCGGCGCGCTCGATGTGCCGCGCGATTTCTGTCGCGACTTCGCGCTGACCTTTTCCTGGGAAGCGAGTGCTGCGCAGTTTCTTGGCAACATTCACGCGGCACACGGCATTTCCACCCGCAACGCCGCATAGGTCCTTCCCGGCAGCGCCTCTTGTTGCGCTGCGGACAAGCTGATACCCGCCTTCCAGTGCAAACCTGCAGGAGGCGGTGATGGCGACGAAGGTGACCCTGGACGATATCCGTGCAGCTGCGGGGCGGCTTTCCGGTAAGGCGCAGGAGACGCCGCTTCTTTCTTCCGCTGCGCTCGACGCACGCTTCGGCGCGCGGGTGCTGTTCAAGGCGGAATGCCTGCAGCGCACTGGCTCTTTCAAGTTTCGCGGCGCCTACAATTGCATTTCGCTGATCCCGGAGGAGGTGCGCGCTCGTGGCGTCGTCGCCTGCTCATCGGGCAACCACGCGCAGGGCGTGGCCGAAGCCGCGCGGCTGTTCGGCATTCCAGCCACCATCGTCATGCCCGACGACGCGCCGGCGTTGAAGCGCGCGCGTACCGAGCGCTCCGGCGCCCGCGTCGTGCCGTATGACCGGGTACGCGAGGATCGCGAGGCGATTGCGCGCGCGATCGGTGAGGAAACTGGGGCGACCTTCATCCATCCCTTCGAGGACCCGCGCGTGATCGCCGGGCAGGGGACGGTCGGGCTTGAAATCGTTGCGCAGGCGGCGGCGCTCGGCGTCGTGCCGGACGCAGTGCTCATTCCGGCAAGCGGCGGCGGGTTGCTTGCAGGTTCAGGGCTGGCGTTGAAAGCGGCATTGCCGGATGTGGCGATCTACGCTGTGGAGCCGGCTGGTTTCGACGATCATCGCCGGTCTCTCGCGAGTGGTGCGCGCGAACACAACGAAAAACTTGGCGGCTCGATCAGCGATGCGCTGCTCGCGGCGGCGCCGGGCGAGAACACCTTCGCGATCAACCGGGATCAGGTGGCGGGCGGCCTGGCGGTCAGCGATGATGACGCGCTCAGCGCGGTCGGTGTGGCCGCGGAAGAGCTGAAGGTCGTGACCGAGCCGGGCGGGGCCGTCGGCCTTGGCGCCCTGCTCTCCGGCGAGGCCGCGTTCGCCGGCAAGACGGTCGTCGTGGTGCTGTCGGGCGGCAATATCGAGCCGGACATGCTGGCAAGGGCGATCGGCAAGGACGGGTGATCAGCTGAACAGGGCGATCCGTTCGGCCTCGCTCAGATGCGCGGTCGGATCTTCCTCGTCATCCTTTTCCGCCATCATCGCGGCAATCGCTTCCAGATTGGCGACCAGCGCTTCGGGATCCTCGACAATCTCTTCCAGGGCCGCTGCTTCCGGGGTCAGCTCGACCGTTTCCGGGCTTTCCGGCGTTTCGTCGATGGCATCTTCCGCATCGATCGCTGCGAAATCGTCGGCGCTGTCGTCGAGACCCCAGTCGTCATCGGCGGCTTCGTCATTGCCAGCTTCGATGTCGAACACATCGGCTTCGCCGGCTGCATCGAAACTGGCGGTGTCGTCCTCGGATACCGTGTCGGCCAGTTCGACGTCGCTGGTTTCGGCAACGATGAACTTGGCGATTTCGGCCATCGCCGCAGCATCGGCCATCGTGTCGGCGTCGGCGTCCGCTTCTGCCGGCTGCGACGCATCCTGCGCAGGCTCGTCGAACTCGACAAACTCCAGATCGGCCTCGACGATGTCGACATGCGCTTCGACGATATCGACGTCGGACGTTTCGGTCAGCGTGTCATCGACTTCGGCGATGGCAACGGCTTGCGACAACAGCGCTGCGGCCTCGTCGGCGCTTTCGTCGGTTTCCGCCGGCTCGAAGGTATCGGCTTCAAGGGAGGCATTTTCCTCGACCGCATCGAAATCCTGTTCGGCCGCTGAGAAATCCCCTTCTACCGTATCCGGCATTGTTTCGCCGTTGGTGAATTCGGCCTCGGCGAAGTCATCCTCGGCGAAATCAGCCACATCGGGCTCGCTTGTCGCAGCGTCTTCGTCGCTGGCGATGGCTGCGAAGGCGTCTGCCTCGTCGTCGCCCACCTCTTCGAATACGGGCACCGCATTGTCGGTCTGGAAAACGTCGGCTTCGCCGAACTCCTCGGCGCTCAGATCGACATCGACCTGCATGCCGGCGAACGAAGTCTGGTTTTCCAACGCCGGTCCGTCGAGGATCGCGGCTTCGTTGGCGCTTTCCGTCTCAGCGGTTTCGGCGATCGGCGGCACCGCGTCGAATTCGGTGTCGGCCGCATCGGCAATGATGGCGTCTGCGTCGACGCCGGCCAGAGATTCTTCCAACCCCTCGAATACGGAGCTGTCCTCGCTGGATACGGCGGCGGCGAGTTCGGTGTCTTCGACCACTGCGGTCTCGACGGCCTCGGGGAGGTCATCCGCTGCCAGGTCGCTTTCATCGTTTCCGCCAAAGGGGGAGTCGGAGGTGTCGATCGGATCAAAACCGGTATCGAAATCCGCATCGACCAGCAGGTCATCGATGGCCGACTGGTCCATGCCGTGGCCTTCGAGCTGCGGGCCGTTCAGCAGATGAGCGTCGGGATCGACATGCGGCGGCTCCGGCCTGGCATCGACGCTTTCGATGATGTCGGTGATCTCGTCCGAACCCCAGATGTCGATCATCCGGTTGATATGCGCTTCGAGATAGGCGAGCACATTGACGACCTTGCGGGTCCGCTGGCCGGTCAGGTCCTGGAACGAACAGGCCGTGTAGATCTCGGTCGCGTGGTGGTCGAGCGTGTCGCTGATTTCGGGATCGGCGTTCTTCTCGCGCAGGGTCCAAGCCATTTCCTGAACCATCTCGGCGGAATTCAGGATGTCCTGGGTCGCTTTTTCCGTCTGGTTGACGATGGCGTCGAGTTCGTTGGCGGCCTGCGTGAAGCGGTCGGCCTCTGCTGTGTCGCCCTGAATATCGGCGATTTCCTGCTTGGTGCGCTGAATGGCCGATGCCATGTCCGCGAGTTCCATGCGAACCCGGTCCATGTCGTCGCTGCCGCGATCGCGCGTGATGTTCTTTTCCAGTTTCTGGATGGCATCAAGCAGGATACGCGTGTCGGCCGATCGGTTGCGAACCGTGAACTCGGCGAGGAACCAACGCCCGCGTTCAGTTTCCATTACGGCGGCCTCAATGGCCTCGTAATCCTCTTCGCGCAGCGGGGTAAGCGGTTTTTCGTTCATTGTCTGGGCCGCTATTCTGTCGAAGTCGACGCTATGGTAAGCCTTCTCACAGTAAACCTACCGAACGAATCTTTAGCCAAAGTTTAAGAACCGGATCGGATGTCCGCAATGCTTAGCTTTTCACGCCCGACGGGATCGTCGGTGCGCATGGCCGGGTATTTCGTCGCCATTTTTTTGGCGCAGGGCACGTATTTGCCGTTCTTCCCCGTGTTTCTCGCGATTCAGGGCCTGTCGGAAGCCGAGATCGGCTTTGTCGTTGCAACCCCCATGGTGGTGCGGATCATCGCTACGCCGTTCACCTCGCTCTATGCCGACAAGGTGTCCGACCGGCGTTATGCGCTGGTGCTCTATTCCGTGCTCAGCGTTGCGCTGTTTTCGCTGATCGGTCTGGTCGATCGGTTCTGGGGCATTCTCGCCGTGATCGCGGCGATGGCGGTGTTCTGGACCGCGCTCCTGCCATTGAGCGATGCGCTTGCCGTTGCCGTTTCCCGCCGCGACGGCGCCAATTACGGCCGCATGCGGCTGTGGGGGTCGATCTCGTTCATCTGCGCCAATATCGGCGCCGGCGCGGTGGTCGAGGCTGAGGGCGGCAGCCGGGTCTATCTGCTTCTCGTTCTGGCGCTGACTTCGGTTGCGGTGATGTCTCTGTTCCTGCCGAAGGTCGAACGGCGCGGTCACGACGATAGCGACGAGGGCATTCCGGCGCGCAAGCTATTGTCGCGCCCGGTTTTCGTGCTGGGCCTGGCGGCGGCCGGGCTGGTGCAGGCGAGCCACGCGTTTCTGTACGGCTTCGGATCGCTCGCCTGGAAGGAGATCGGCTTTTCCGGCGGCGAGATCGGCGCGCTATGGGCCGTTGGCGTGATCGCCGAGATCATTCTGTTCTGGACATCGGCGTCGGTGCTGCAGCGGGTCAGTCCGCTTGGCCTGCTGGCGATCGGCGCCGGCGCAGGGATCATCCGCTGGAGCCTGCTGCCGCTGGTCACGGCCTATCCGGCGGTTTTCGCGGTACAGATCCTGCACGGCTTCACCTTCGGCGCGACCCATCTCGGCATCGTCCATTTCGTCGCCCGCAGCCTGCCGGAAAGGCTGGCGAGCACGGGCCAGGGGCTCGCTGCGACCGCGGTGAGCGCGGCGATGGCGACGATGGTGATGGCGTCAGGGCCGCTTTATCGCGATTTCGCCGTACATGGCTATTTCGTGATGGCGGGACTGTCGGTGCTGGCACTTGCGATCGTCGCCCTTGCGGCGCTGCTCGAAAAGCGTACTGCCTGATAACCCGCCCGATAACCCGCCCGATAACCCGATTGTGATGCGGATCACATCCCGGCTTCGTTCCGTCCCTCTAGTATTTCCAAAGAGGTAGACAGCGAGGGGGGATAGCCATGCGTTTTCTGGTCATGGTGCTTTTGGTTTTGGCGTTGCCGTTTCAGGCCGAGGCGGCCGACATACGCAGCCGGGTGATGATGATCCTCGACGGGTCTGGCAGCATGTGGGGGCGGATCGACGGCAAGCCGAAGATCACGATCGCCAAGGATGTCATGGCCGGGCTGATCCGCGATCTCGATCCGAAGACCGATATGGGGCTGATGGCCTACGGGCACCGCCGCAAGGGCGATTGCCGCGATATTGCCGTGCTCAGTCCTGTCGGCCGGGTCGACAAGCGTTCGCTGATCGCCAAGGTCCGGGCCATCTCGCCGAAGGGCAAAACGCCGATCTCGCAATCGCTGATTCGGGCCTCGAACAAGCTCGGCTTTCGCCGCGAGCAGACGGCAATCGTGCTGGTCAGCGACGGGCTGGAGACGTGCGAAGGAGATCCTTGCGCGGTCGCCCGCTCGCTCAAGATGGTCAACGCAATTGCCAAGACCTACGTCATCGGTTTCGACGTGACGGAGGAGGAATACCGCGCGCTGCAATGCATCGCGACGGAGACCGGCGGCAAGTTCTATCGTGCCAACAATGCACGCGAGTTGAACAGCGCGTTGCGCCGGACGCTCGCCGATGTGCGCAAGCCTGCGCCGCGCAAGGTCCAGAAACCTGTTCCGGCCAAACCGGCGAGGTCCGACTCCAAGGTCTCAGCCCCGATGCGTGTGAAGCCGGCGAAACCGGCAGCAGCGCCCGCGCGCCTGATCGCCCTTTCGCTGCACGCGAAGCTGTGCGCCTCCTGCGACCGCCTGCCGGCCATCGAGGCGCACTGGAATGTGCGCAAGGACGGCAAGGTTCTCTATGACGGCCTCGGCGTCCTCTATTCCGATGGACCGACCATCGCGCCGGGCAGCTACGATGTGACGGTGCGCTATCACTCGAGCGCGCTGGTTCGCCGTGCTCGCCTTGAAATTGGCAAGGACGGCAAGCAGGTTGGCGCGGTCAATCTGAATGGCGGTAGCGCCTCGCTGTTTGCCTATGCGACCGATCGCAAGACCGTGCCGGCCAACCCGATCTTCTATCAGTTCTATCCGTTTGCCGGCGGCAAGGCGCAGGCGAAGCCGCTCGACGTCTCCGCGCACTCGAACGGGCTGACCTGGCTGCCGGCCGGCCGCTACCGCGTCGTGGCGACCCACGATACGGTCAAGGCGAGTGCCGAGATCGAGATCCGGCCGGGTCAGACCACCAAGCACAGCTTCGACATGCGCATCGGGTTCCTGAAACCCGCCGCGACAGTGTGGTCGGGCGGTCCGGCGGCGAAGGGCACGGATTATGAGGTCTATGCATCGAAGGCCGATGCCGAGAGCGGCAAGAACCGGCTGCAATTCGGCCTCACCGGCAAGAGCTTCGCGCTGAAGCCCGGCAGCTATTTCGTCAAGGCGGTCTATGACTTCAACAACAACAGCGGCGCGCGGGTCGTGCGGATCTTTCCGGCCGAGGTCGGCGCGGGCGAACGTGCGGAACCGGTGTTCAACCTCGATGCGGGTCTGTTGAAGCACGAGGTCACGGCCAAGGGCGGCAAGTTCTTCGCCTTCCAGCTGCGCTTCCTCAAGCTCGACAATGGCGGCGGCAAGTCCGTGGTCGCGGGCCGTTACATCTACGCCAAGGGAACGCAAGCGCTTGAGCCGGGCCGCTATGTGATGGAGGCGGCGAATGACGGCGGCACCTACCGCTCCAAGCCGTTCGATGTCATGGCCGGGCGCACGACCCGCGTCGAAATGGCGATCCCTTGAGGATCGCGTTTCCACCGAAATCCTCAAGAAACACCGGAGATCCCATGAAGACGACGAAAGCCATTCTTTTCGCCTGCGCCGCGATGGTCGCGCTGCCGGCGCTTCCTGCCGCAGCCGAACAGCTCGACGTTCCGGTGATGGAACATGCCGACGAGTTCACCGACACCTGCGCGTGGGGGAAGATCAAGGGCCTGAAGGCCGATGGCGACGGTTTCCTCGCCGTTCGCTCCGGTCCGGGCAGCACCTACCGCAAGCTCGACGAGCTCCACAACGACGATCCGGTGTGGATCTTCGACAAGCGGGGCAAGTGGATCGGCATCGTCTACGATACGCCGGGTCTGAGCTGCAATTCGACCGTTGACCGCCCCGTGCCCTATGACGGCCGCAAGGGCTGGGTGCACGAGAACTGGGTCGACCTCATCGCGGGGTAAGGCGGGATGTTCCGTTGCAGGTTGCCCCGTTCAGCCCCAAAGGGTGCGGCTCGGCGGCGCGATGATCGACCCCGCAAAGACGAGGCCGGGGTCGCGGTCGCGGGTCAGCAACAGCGGGCCGTCGAGATCGACGAAGTCGGCCTTGCCGGCGATCAGGCAGGCGGGTGCCATGGCGAGCGAGGTCGCCAGCATGCAGCCGATCATCACCTTGAAGCCGAGTCGGTCGGCCTCGGCGACCATGCGGCGTGCCTCGGTGATGCCGCCCGATTTGTCGAGCTTGATGTTGACGGCGTCGTAGCGGCTGGCGAGGGCGGCAAGGTCGCTTGCGACGTGAACGCTTTCGTCGGCGCAGACGGTGACGGGACGGTCGACGCGCGCCAGAAGGCCGTCATTGTCGGCCGGCAGCGGTTGCTCGATCAGCTCGACGCGGGCGGCGGCACAGGCCGCCATGTTGTCGGCAAAAGTCGTCTCGCTCCAGGCCTCGTTGGCGTCGACGATAAGGCGGGCATTCGGCGCGGCGCCACGAATGGCGGCAATGCGTGCGGCGTCGCCCTCGCCACCGAGCTTGACCTTGAGCAGGGGCCGGTCCGCCGCTTTCGCCGTGTCGGCGGCCATCTTTTCCGGCGTCCCGAGGCTGATCGTGAAGGCGGTCATGAGTTCCGTCGGCGCCGGGAGATCAAGGATCTGCCAGGCCGGCGTGCCGGATGCCTTTGCCTCGAGGTCGAGGAGGGCGCAATCGAGCGCGTTGCGCGCGGCGCCGGCCGGCAGCAGATCCTGCAGGGCTTTACGGCTGCAGCCGCCCTCGATCGCGTCACGCGCGCCCTCGATGGCCGTGACCACGCTGTCGATGGTCTCGCCGTAACGGGCATAGGGCACGCACTCGCCGTGGCCTTCATGGCGCCCTTCGCGGATCGTTACGACGATGACCTCGGCGCTCGTCTTGGTGCCGCGCGAGATGGTGAAGGTACCGGTGATCGGCCAGCTTTGATGTTCGACGTTCAGGGAGCGGGTCATGCGGCCGGCCCCATCGCGGCGATTTGGGCGACGATCTCCTCGACGCCGAAACGCACCGGGTCGGTCGCCGGCAGGGCGTGTTCCTCGGCGATACGGGCGAGCAACGCGCGGGCCTCGTCTTCGTCGAGCGCTGCCGTGTTCACGGCGATGCCGACCGGACGGATCTTCGGATTGGTGCGCTTGCCAAGCTGGATGGTCAGGTCGATGACGGCGCGAATGCTCGGCAGCGGGTGCTGCACGCCGCGCATGTTCTGGCGGGTCGGCTCGTGGCAGATGACGAAGGCGTCGGCCTGTGCGCCATGCAGGAGGCCGAGCGAGACGCCGGCAAAGGACGGGTGGAACAGCGAGCCCTGGCCCTCGATCACGTCCCAGTGGTCCGGGTCCGCTGCCGGCGCCAGCCATTCGACGGCGCCGGAGATGAAATCGGAGACGACGGCGTCGATGGCGATGCCACGGCCGGAAATGAAGATGCCGGTCTGGCCGGTGGCGCAGAAATCGGCATTGAGGCCGGCCTCCCGCATGCCGCGCTCAAGCGCCAGCGCGGTGTATTTCTTGCCGACCGAGCAGTCGGTGCCGACGGTCAGCAGCCGGCGGCCCGAGCGGGGGATACCCTTGCCGACCGAGAAGCTTTCGCGCGAATGGCGCACGTCGATGAGGCGGCGGCCATGGCGGCTGGCGGCCGCTGCGATGTCGGGATTGTCGGCGAGCCGCATGTGCAGGCCACTGGCGACGTCGAGGCCGGCTTCGATGGCTTCGACGATGGTGCCTACCCAGTTGTCAGGGAGAACGCCGCCGGCATTGACGGCGCCGACGATCATGGTGCGAACGCCGGCAGCCGCCGCTTCGGCGATGGTGATGTCGGGTAGTCCGGTGTCGGCGGCGCAACCGGGCAGGCGAAGTTGGCCGGTGCACCAGTCGCGGCGCCAGTCGACGATGCCAAGCGCGGTCTTGGCGGCAAGTGCGTCGGCGACGTCGCCGAGGAACAAAAGATAGGGATGGGCAATTTCCATGGCCGTAGGGCTCCGTGACCTCAAGGTGCGTGCCCGGTGCCCCGTACAGGCATCGATACCGCAGACGTGCTTCCCCGTTGGGAGGAGGTGGGGAATCAGTGCACTGCTGTCGGATTGCCTTTCGGGTGCGGGTTCGCGGCAATGATGAGACCATGCGCGATGCGGCTGTGCAACAGGTTCGAAAAAAGCGGCGGGGAATCAGGACTTTTTTCAGGTCCCGGGCCCACCTGGGGTGGACCTGCGTCCGTCATCCTCTCGACGCCGGTCGGCGGGAGACTGTACTAATGACCAAGGAAAACGCCGGATGATGCCGGCGCTTGCCGTTTCTGCGCGGACCGAACCGATATGAATGTTCACGCCGGCCAATACGCTCCCGACCTTCGCCTGTCCGGCGAGGGCGACCGTATTGCGGTCGTCGGCGAGTGGACGGTGGCGACCGCGGAGGTGGCAGAGCCACTGGTCGAGCGGCTCATTGCCGAGGCTCCGGCGGCGAACAGCCTCGACCTTTCCGGGATCGGCACGGTCGATACGGCGGGCGCCTGGCTGCTGTTCCGCCTGCGCGATGGTCTTGGCGCCTCCGGCCGGACGATTGCGTTCGCCGGGATCGATCCGCGCGAAATGCCGCTGTTCGAGGAAATCGCCGACCACAAGCCGGTCGAGCCGGAGGCGCCGGCACGACGCAATCCGATCAGCGCCGGTCTGGAGCGTATCGGGCGTCTGGCCAACAACACTTGGCAGGACGCGATCGACATTCTCGACATTCTCGGTGCGTTCAGCGCCGGGCTCGCGACCTGTCTGGTGACGCTGCGCCGCCTGCGCTTCACCTCTATCGTCAATCAATTCGATCTGGCCGGCCTGCGCGCCGTGCCGATCGTCATGCTGATGTCGTTCCTGATCGGCGGCATCATCGCCCAGCAGGGCGCATTCTATCTGCGCTCCTTCGGCGCCGATCTGTGGGTCGTCGATCTGGTCGGCGTTCTGGTGCTGCGCGAACTCGGTGTGCTGCTGACCGCGATCATGGTCGCCGGCCGTTCGGGCAGTGCGATCACGGCCGAGATCGGCTCGATGAAGATGCGCGAGGAAATCGACGCGCTCTATGTGATCGGCCTTCGGCCGGTCGAGGTGCTCGTTATTCCGCGCATTCTCGGGCTGATGCTGGCGTTGCCGGCGCTGACCTTCCTGTCCGACCTAGCGGCTCTGCTCGGCGCGGGGATGATGACGGCGGTCTATCTCGACCTGCCGCTCAATGCCTTCTTCGCCCGGCTGCAGGAGGCGGTGACGTTCGACACGCTGATCGTCGGGCTCGTCAAGGCACCGATGATGGCGCTGATCATCGGGCTGATCGCGGCGTCGGAAGGTCTGAAAGTTGCCGGCAGCGCGGAATCTCTTGGCCGCCAGACCACGGTTTCGGTGGTCAAGGCGATCTTCATGGTGATCGTCGTCGACGGCCTGTTCGCCATCTTCTTTGCAGCGATCGACATGTAGGGGCGGATGACCATGGGAACCGTACAGCGCCGACCGATCCGCCCCGATGCCGAACCGATCCTGTCGATCCGCGATCTGGTCGTCGGGTTCGGCGACCATCTCGTGCTGGACGATCTCGACCTCGATGTCTATCCGGGCGAGATTCTCGGCTTCGTCGGCGGCTCCGGTACCGGCAAGACGGTGTTGATGCGGGCGATTCTCGGTCTGCTGCCGATGCGCGAGGGCTCGGTCGAGGTGTTCGGCGTGCCGTTCGATGCAAGGGACGTTGCCGAGCGCAGCTCGATCGGTCAGCGTTGGGGCGTCCTCTTTCAGCACGGCGCGCTGTTTTCCTCGCTGACCGTGCGCCAGAACATTCAGGTGCCGATGCGCGAGCATCTGTCGCTGTCGGACCGGCTGATGGACGAGCTGGCGCTCTTGAAGCTGGAGCTGGTCGGTCTTTCAGCCGATGCGGCGGACAAATATCCGTCCGAATTGTCGGGTGGTATGATCAAGCGAGCCGGCCTTGCCCGTGCGCTGGCGCTCGATCCGGAGCTGTTGTTCCTCGACGAGCCGACCTCGGGGCTCGACCCGATCGGTGCGTCGGAGTTCGATGATCTGATCGGAAAACTGCGGGATACTTTGGGTTTGACCGTCTACATGGTAACCCATGATTTGGACAGCCTTTATACAGTTTGCGACAGAATCGCCGTTCTCGGGAACAAGAAGGTTCTCGTGACCGGCACGTATGAAGAGCTGAGAACCTACGATCACCCCTGGGTGCACGCCTATTTCGGCGGCACGCGGGCAAGACGCATCGGGGCTTGAGGACGGAATGGAGACACGCGCGAATTTTGTTGCGATCGGCGCCTTCGTTCTGGCGGTTCTGTTCGCCGGCTTTGGCTTCGTCTACTGGCTGTCGAACACGTCCGACACCAAGTCGAGCAGCGAGGTCGTCATCGTTTTCGACGGCACGGTGACCGGACTCGGCATCGGCGGGCAGGTGCTGTTCAACGGCATCAAGATCGGCGACGTCGCCAGGATGTCGCTCAATCCGGAAGACCCGAACAAGGTTCTGGTGCTTGCCCGGGTCGACAACACGGTGCCGCTGAAGACCGATACCAAGGCCGAGCTCGGTTATCAGGGCCTGACCGGCGTTGCCCACATTCAGTTGAAGGGTGGCTCTCCGGACGCCAAGTCGCTGTTCGACACCGATGGGACGCCGGTGATCCAGGCGGATATGTCGGCGTTCGAAAACCTCATCGAGGGCGCGCAGACGCTGCTTGCCAAGGCAAATACGACGCTCGACGCGGTCGAGAAAATCGCCACCGAGAACAAGGAGTCGATCTCGACGACGGTGAAGAATGTCGAGAAGTTCTCCGACGCGCTGGCCAAGAACAGCGATGGCGTCGACACATTCCTCGCCGACGTGGCGGAGGCCGCACGCACGGTGTCGGGTCTGTCCGGACGTATCGAGAGCTTCGTCGAGAAGGCCGAGAGCCTCGTTACCGCGGTCGATAGCGAGAAGGTCGGCAAGGTGATCGACAACGCCGTCACCGTTTCCGACAAGCTGGCGGCGGCATCGGGCGATGTCGACGCGGTGATTGCCGATATCCGCAAGGCGGCGGGGGATCTCTCGGCATTCGGCGAAAACATCAACGAGACGCTCGCCAAGGTGGATGCGATCGTCACCGATGTGGATCGCGACGCACTGAAGAAGGTGGTCGCCAATGCCGAAGAGGTGTCGAACCGGATCATGGCGCGGGCCGACGATTTCGACGCCATGATGACCAATGCGAAAGGCGCGGTGGACGATGTGCGCGGGTTCACCTCGGGGCTCGAGAAGAACAAGGAAGACATCGACAGCATCGTCAAATCGGCGCGGCAGTTCGCCGACCGTATCAACGGCACCGGCGAACGCCTCGACAATCTGCTGGTCAAGCTCGACGACATGATCGACGCTGACGGCAAGGGCTTCATCACGGAGGCGACGGAAGCGGCGCGCTCGATCGCCAAGGCGGCGTCGGCGTTCGAGAAGCGCGCCGACAATATCGCCGCCGGTCTCGAACGGTTTTCGACGCGGGGTCTGCGCAACGTCGAAGCGGTTGTCGGACAAACTCAACGCACGCTCAGCGTAATCGAGCGGGCATTCTCCAATCTTGAGCGGGATCCGAGCCAGATTATCTTCGGTGGATCAAGTACACCGCAATACCGGCCGCGACGGCGTTAACGAAACGCGGCGTACATTTGTGGTAAATTGGCAGCAGGTTGAAAAAGAGGCACTGCATCGCGGCGCTATCCGCCAAAGGGCATTTGACGTCCCGGCAGGGACGATGCTTTTGTGTAGAAGGCGACGCGGGACGGCCGTAGGGGCATGAGCGTGATTAAAAGAGCTTTGGGAAGCGCGATGATCGCGGTTCTGCTCGGTGGCTGTGTAGGCGGCCTCGGGCCGAAGACGCCTGCCTCCATTTACGATCTCGATGCGCCGCGCTCGTTCAAGGATGTGCGCGGCAGCACGCAGGCCCAGATCCTCATTCCGGTTCCAAGCGCGGTAAAGGCGCTCGACACCGATGCGATAGCAGTCAAATCCGACGGCACCGTCATCACCTATTTTTCCGGTGGCCAGTGGTCCGACCGGCTGCCGGTTCTGGTGCAGGCCCGCGTCATCGAGGCGTTCGAGAATTCCGGTCGCGTGCGTGCCATCGGCCGCCCTGGCGAAGGTCTGCTGATCCACTACCAGATCTCGACCAATGTGCGGGCGTTCCAGCTCGAGGTCGACGGCGGCTCGCAGGGCGTCGTCGAAATCGCCGCCAAGATCATCAACGACCGCAACGGTCGTGTGGTGGCGACGCGCACCTTCCGCGCCGCGGTTCCGACCGGAGGCGACAGCATCGATCCGGCGGTCAAGGGCCTCGACGCCGCGCTTCACAGCGTGCTGGTCGAACTGGTCGAATGGGTCCTCGTGCGGATCTGATTTTTCTATTCGTTTGAATGTATGGGCGTCTGGCCGTGTGCCGGAGGACTTGGTGCGCCGGTTGTCGCGACGGATGCCGCTGCTGCCACTCGTTCTGTCGTGTCTCCAGACGCAAACAAAACGGGCGCTTCCCGGTGAAGGAAGCGCCCGTTTTCGTTTCAGTGCCAGCCAGCTCGGCTGTGGTCTCTTTGTTTAGTCGAGGCGGCCGCTTGCATGCGCCAGCATGGTGTAGACCTTGCCGGTGTCGGAGGTCAGGTAGGTCTGGCTCAGCATGTTGTCGCGATCGTTGCGCGAGACCTCGTCGATCAGCGACTCGAAGTCACCGATGTAGCGGTCGACGGCGCTGCGGAACTCCGGATCGCGGCTGTACTTGCGGCGGATCTCGTCGAACGTCTGCTGGCCCTGCAGGGTGTAGAGCCGGCGGGTGAAGACGTTGCGTTCGCCGCGCTGGTAGCGCTGCCACAGATCGACGAAGGCGTCGTTGTCGATCGCCCGGGCGATATCGACCGAGAGCGAGTTCAGCGACTCGACCATGTGCAGCGGCGAGCGTTCGGTGACCACCTGGCGGGCCTGACGGTCACTGGCACCGCGGCCGCTCTGGGCGGTCTCGCCGTTCTGCGAGGCGCGGTGCAGCAGGTCGCTGACCCAGCCGCGCTGTTCGCCGTCGTCAGCGGCCGGCGCGCTCGGGCGGCGGTCGTAGTCGAGCGACGGTGCAGGGCGCTGCGGCTGGCTGCGAGCCGGTTCCGGAGCGGGCTTGCGCAGCGTCGGTGCGGCGGCGGCAGGCGCCGGGCGGGCCGGCTGCGGGGCGGCCGGGCGCGGGGCGCTGCGGGCAGCCGAGGCGGCCTGGGCGCGTTCCTGCTTCGCCGGCTGGGCGACGTCGAAGGAGCCGGCCTGACGGGCAACGATCTCGGAGAGTTCGTTGAGCGCGCGAATCTGCTCGGACACCACCTTGCGCATGGCGGAGGTGCTTTCCTGCGTTTCCTTCGGCAGCTCGAAGATACCGCGCTTCATCTCATCGCGGGTCTGCTGCAGTTCGCCACGCATCTCGCGGGCGATCTCGCTCATGCGGGAGCTCGCTTCGGTGAACCGTTCGGACGCCTCGGCGACCGCCTGGTTCATCTCGCGCAACATGTCGGACTGGGCCGAACGGACCGCTTCCTGAGCACGCTGGCCTTCGAGGCCGGCGGTCACGCGCATCGACTCGAACTGTTCGGAGACGGTGCGGGCCGCGGTTTCGGCGCTCTCGGCAAGCAGGCCGGCGACGTCGCGCGAGCGGGTTTCGGCATCTTCCAGCGTCGAGGAAATGACGTTGGTGAAGGAGCCGAGCACGGCGCCCATGGCTTCCGACTTCTCCTGCAGGTCGCGGGCGATGGCATCGATGGCCGCGCGGCGGTCTTCGATGGTCGTTTCCGCGGTGCGGTTGCTGTCTTCCAGCATGCGGGCGGCGTCGGTCAGCGTGCGGCCGTGCTCCTCGAAGCGGGCGGCAATGCGGGCAACGTCGCCAAGCACCGAGTCGGATACCGAGCGAAGCTGGGTGACCTGTTCGGAGATGACGCTGCTTGAGGTGTTGGTGTCGTCCACGGCGCGATCGATGGCCGAGCGGAATTCGCCGGCACGGCGGGCGAGCTTGTTCTCGATTTCGGCGAGGTTCTCACCGGCATTCGAGAGCACGTCCTGCAGCGTGAGATTGGACGATTCCAGGCGGCCGAGGATGTCGCCGACCTCGTTCTGGAGGCGATCGTTGGTGCTGCCGAGGGCGGCCAGCGTCTTGCCGCTGGTTTCCTCGAGAGTGCGCACGATCGCGTCGCCGGTTTCGGACAGTGCCTTGGTCGCATCGACGCTCTGGCGGGCGATGCTGTCAGTAATGTCGCGGCCCTTGACGGACAGCGCGTTGACGATGGCGTCGCGGATTTCGGAGACCTTGCCGGACAGGTCGCGGCTGCGCGTTTCGAGCGCCTCCACGAGGCCGCCGCCCTGGCTTTCGATGATTGCCGCCAGTTCCGCGGTGCGGGCGCCGAACAGGGTGTTGAGTTCGGCGGAACGCTCGCGCAGATCGTCGGTGACGGTGCGGCTGCGGTTGACCAGGGTGTGTTCCAGGCTGGCCGCCGAGCGGGTGAGTTCGTCGGTTGCCGAGCCGACGCTGTCGAGCAGCGACTGGCGGGCCTTGTCGCCTTCCTCGCGAACGCGATCCGCGGCTTCGGCGATGGTTCCCTGGAGCTTGCTGAGGGCATCCTCGGCGCCGCCGGACAGCACGTCGTTGAGTTCGGTGATGGCCTTGGCGAGCGCTTCGCGGACGCGGCCGCTTTCGCTGGTCAGGCCGGCCGACAGTGCCTTGGTGGTGTGCGTCAGCAGGGTGTGGATGCGATCGCTTTCCTCGGTCAGGCCGCCGGACAGTTCGCCGATGGTGGAGGTCAGCAGGGTGCGGACGTCCTCGGCTTCGCGGGTCATGTTGCCGGTCAGCGCGCCAACGGTATCGACGAGGATCTGGCGGGCACGCTCGCTCTCGCCGGACAGGGCGCCGGTGGCTTCGGTCAGCGCCGAGATCACCGATTGGCGCGCGCGCTCGCTCTCGCTGGCGACGCGGTCGGCCGCTTCACGCAGCGATGCGGACAGGTCCTCGCGGGCCTTGCCGGTTTCGCCGGCCAGCGTCGCGGAGATGTCGGCCAGCTTGCCGCCGAGCATCTGCTCCAGTTCGCCGCCGCGGGTTTCGAGCGTCTCGGCGACCTCGAAGACCTTGGAGCCGATCGACATGTTGATGTCGGCGATGCGGTCGGCAAGCATGTCGGTGAGTTCGGTGGTCTGACGAGACAGCACGTCGCCGACGCCGGCGAGCCGGTTGTCGAGGGCTGCCGCCATCTCGTTCTGGCCCTCGGCGAAGACATGCGCCAGCTCGCGGGTGCGTTCGATGAGCGTCTCGCTGATGTTGCGGGCGCGGGCGTCGAGCGCTTCGTCGATCTTGCGGGTGCGAGTATCCATCGTCTCGACCAGCAGGTCGGCCTTGCGGGTGACGGAATCCGCCGCGGTGTCGACGCGTTCGCCGATCGAGCGGTCGAATTCGTCGAGGCAGGCGTTGATGGTCGCCTCGATATTGGTGGTGCGGTCGGAGAGGGCGGCGCCGATGGCGGTCGCCTTTTCCTCGAACGTACTGGCAAGCGCAACCGAGCGCTCGTCGAACACCGAGCCCAGTTCCACCGTGCGCTCGCGCAGGGCGTCGCTCATGGTGGCGAAGCGCGTGTCGAGCAGGCTGTCGATCTGGTCGGCATGGCCGGCCAGCGCACTGACGATCTCGGTGCCGCGAACGTTGACGATGCGGTCGAGGTCGTTGAGGCGACCGTCGAGTTCGCCGCGCAGGATGTCGGCGTGCGAGTCGAGCGCCGAGGCGAACTGGGCGCCGGCGTCGCCGATCTGCTCGGTCACGCGGCTCGAACGCTCGTTGATGAGTTCGGCGATGCGCACGCCGGCATTGCCGAGCTTGTCGGCCAGTTCGACGGTGCGTTCGTCGAGCGAGCGGTCGATCTCGCCGGTGGTCGTGTCGAGCACGGACTTGAAGGTGCCGAGGCGGGCGTCGAGCAGCGAGCCGAGGCGTTCGCCGGTCTCGCCGAGCTTGGCGTCGAGTTCCTCGCCGTTGATGGTGACCGTCTGGTAGATGCTGTCGCCGGTGGCGGCAATGCGGTCGGCCAGTTCACCGCCACGCGAGGTGATGGTGTCGGCGATGCGGGTTGCGGTCTCGTCGAGCTTCTCGGTGAGCTCGCTGCCGCGCAGCGACATGTCGACGAGCAGCGACTCGCCGGTGCCGCGCAGAAGGTTGGCAAGCTCTTCGGAACGCAGCGCGACGTTGTCGAGGATTTCCTCGCTGCGGACGTTGAACAGCTCGGCGGTGTCCTGCGAACGCTGGGCGAAGGCCTCGTCGAGATCGCGGCCGATGCGGACCATGGTCTCGCCGACCTCGTTGGAGCGGCCGGTGATCAGTTCGACGACCTGCGCGCCAGTGACCGACAGGTTCTCGTCGAGGGCGTTGACCCGGGCGGCAAGCGCGTCGAGCAGGTTGGCGGCGGTGTCGTTGAGGGCTGCGGTGACTGCACCGCTGCGGTCGGTGAGCGCCTCGAAGATGGCCGTCGTGGCCTGATTGAGCTCATCGCTGACGGCACCGGTGCGCGAGGCAAGCGCGGCGGCGATCTCGTCGCTGCGGCTGGCCAGAAGCTCAAGGATGGAGGCCGACGTGTCGCCGAGATTGTCGCCGATGGCGTTGGAGCGGGCTTCAAGCGCTTCGCGGACTTCCGCGGTGCGGTCCTCAAGAGCGGCCAGGATGCCGGCCGATGTGTCGGTCAGGGTCTCGCCAACGGCGCTGGAGCGCGCCTCAAGGGCATCGCTGATGGCGTTGCTGCGGGCGTCGAGGGCGGCGATGATATTGCCGGTGCGGGTATCGAAGCTGAGGCTGATTTCCTCGCTGCGGTCGCCGATGGCCTGGACAACAGCCGCGGCCGCGTCGGCCATGCGGTTGTCGATGTCGCGGCTGCGCTCGTCGAGCGTGGCGGCAAGCGAGTCGCTCGCCATGGTGATCGCATCGGCGAACTTCTCACGGCGGCTCGAAAGCTGCTCGAGGAAGTCATGGCTGCGCTCGGCCAGTTCGCTGAGGATGGCTTCGCCGTCGGAATTGAGGCGGCCGGTCAGGTTCGAGGCGTCCTCGCCGAAGGAGGTCGAGAAGGACGAGGTGATCGCGCGGACCTGTTCGGTGAGATCGGAGCCGGCGGCATCGAGATCACGCGAGAAATCGCTGTGGGCGCCGGCGATTGCCGAGCGGACCTTTTCGGCATTGCTGACGATCGCTTCGCGCTGCAGGGCGAGTTCCTCGATCATCGAGCGGATGCGCAGCTCATTGTCGTTATAGGAGCGCTCGAGCGAGGCCACTTCATTGTGGACCATCACTTCGAGCTCGCTGGCACGCGCAAGCGCACGCTCCACGCCGTCGCCCATGGCGGCGACTTCGCGGCGGATGGCCTGGCCGACGGAGACGACGGATTCCTTCGCAACGCCTTCGGGTTCGGCAAGGCGCAGGGCGACTTCCGTCATCGAACGCGCGACGAGGCGCATTTCCTGCGAGCGCCAGATCATGACGGCCATGACCCAGAAGAAGACCACCGGCACGACGATGGCGATCAGGGTGCCGATCAGGTGCGGCGCGGCCAGAAGCGCGTCGACGCTGTTGATCGAGGTCAGCTCGCTGCCGAAGGACAACCAGGCGATGCCGATGCCGGCGGAGACCCAGACCAGGGAGAAGACGAGGGCGATCCAGAACGGCGCCGAAGACGGGCGACGCTGCAGGGAATAGACGAGATTGCCGATGGCACGACGGTCGTCATTGGCGGCGACGCCGGAACGGCCGCGGCCGCGACGGCGCGGCTTTACATCGAGCTCGGGCTCTTCCGAGTCCTTGCTGGTGTTCGATGCCGCGGGCGGAGCCACAGGCGGAGACTGAGTCACGGAAGCGCCTTCTTCAGGGCCTCCGAAGTCAAGCTTCAACGCCTCTTCAACCGCGCTCAGAGCAACGTCAGCCGGATCGGTCGATTTCGGGGAATTGGTCGCCATAGTCGTCAGTCGCCTCACGTCCGTACTCGATACACACCGGTCGCACTAGCCGGAATGAAAACCGAAATTGTGGAGAGACGCAGACCGTCCGAACAGGAAAACCCGTTGTCCGAACACCCCAACTGGCTGTTAACTATTACCAGTCGGAGCGTAGCCTCCCTCCATAGTGCCGCACTCTTCATGGTAATGGGAGATTACGTTAAAATGAACAACAAACTCGCGGATCTCCATTTAATTTAAAAAATGGTTAACGCGTTTGGCGGGGTGGAACATGACGGATAAAGCCATGGCGGGAAAGGAAGAAGGGGGCAAATCTTCGGTAGCCGGCAAGGTTACCGAGGCGTCTCATCGGCCGAGCGAGGTACAGCGCAAGTATCTTGCCCGCGGCCTCGATCATGCGGGCGGAAAATTGCCTCTGTTCGACGGCGACGGCCAGGCGTTTGCCGCGAAGACGATCCGGGCCTGCATCACGCATGGCTGGGCAGAGCCGTGGTTTGCCAATCCGACCAAGCCGGACTGGCTGGTCTGCAAGCTGACGGCGGCCGGTTACACGGTGCTGGGCGCAGACGTGCCGTCCCATCTCGCGGACGGTTAGCGGGGCTGCTGCCGACCCGGCGTTGGCCCGTGGCCGATCCGCCACATCGGGCCGGCATTTACCCGCCGTTTAGGCTGAGGTGAGGAAAAACCCTCCGCCGGTCGCCTTTGTCGCAAATTTAACATGATTTTGGCCTTTCCCCACGACACTTCAATGTGCGGGAACAGTTGCATCTCGACTGTGCGCTCCCGGGTTCAGACAGTGGGAAAGGCTAGGTTATGGCCCTTGTTGGTATGATTGATGCGCGTGCGCTGGGTTCAGGCGCGGTGGAAGGCAGCATGTCGCGACCGGTCGATCTGGTCCATCTGGCACGTCACACGCTGGGCAATCGCGATCTTGAGCGCGAAGTGCTGCAGCTCTTCGTCCGTCAGTCGGGCGTTTATCTGGATCGCCTGCGTTCCTCGGCGACCGCCGCGGCCTGCCGTGCCGCTGCCCACACGATCAAGGGCTCGGCCCGTGGTATCGGTGCCTGGCAGGTTGCCGAAGCGGCCGAACTGGTCGAAGCCAATGTTCATGACGACGGCGTCGAAGCAGCGCGCCTTGCGGCCCTGCAGGAAAGCGTCGACGTTACCAACCGCTACATCGAGTCGGTGCTGTCCGAACTCTGATCTCGCGCGCTTTCGGGCATGCCGCGGGAACAGGCGGCAATGCCCGGCGCGGGTGCGGGTGTGGCGCCATGATGCGCCACGATGCGCTTGACCTTGGCGCAGGAGGGTTTATGTCGGGGGCAAACCGGCGAAACTCTCTGTGAAAAAGGTTGTTCATGCCCAAGATCACTTTCATTGCGTTCGATGGGAACGCACACGAAGTCGAGGCCGAAGTCGGCTCGACGGTGATGGAAAACGCCATCCGCAATGCCGTGCCCGGCATCGAGGCGGAATGCGGCGGCGCTTGCGCCTGCGCGACATGCCATGTCTATGTCGATGACGCCTGGTCGGATAAGACCGGCTCGCCGTCGACGATGGAAGAAGACATGCTCGACTTCGCCTATGACGTGCGTCCGACCTCGCGGCTCTCCTGCCAGATCAAGGTGACCGACGATCTCGACGGTCTCGTCATCCGCGTTCCCGAACGCCAGGCCTAAATCGCGCACGCGGTTATGCGGGCCTATGCGCTCGTATCCTGATCCCTGCCCGGTTCGCCGATGCCGGCGCGCATGGCTGCAATCACGCGTTGCGTGAGGGCGAGGAACTGACGGCGCTCGGCGTCGTCGAGATCCGACAGCGCCATGGCGTTCTGCGCCGCGGCGGCCTCGGTCGCCGGCGCTTCCAGGGCGCGGGCCTTTTCCGTCAGATTTACCGACTGGGCTCTGCCGTCGTCCGGATGCGGGCGGCGGACGATCAGCCCGTCGCGCTCCATGCGCGCCAGCGTGTTGGCCATCGTCGCCTGTTCGACATCGAGGCGGGCGACCAGTTGTTTCTGCGTCAGCCCGTCTTCCTGCCACAACTCCAGCAGCGTCATGAATTGCGCCGGCGCCAGGCCAAGCGGCTTGATCCGCGCGGCCAGGCCGGTCGCGAACAGCCGTGCCATGTGGTTGGCGAGGTATCCCGCCGATCTGGTCCTGTCGAAGCTCATGCTCGCATCATGGCGCTTGCATAGTGTGCTATGCAACAATATATAGCATGCTATGTTATGTTTCGGATGGAGCGAATGATGAAAAGCGCTGTGGTGCGAATGCATGGAATTGCGGGCGGTCTGGCGATGGTCGCCATCGCGACGTTCTGGGGCGCGACGGTGGTTTCCGAAGTGCTCGGCAATGAAGCAGCGATAGCGTCCGTTAAACAAGGGATTCTCTGGGGGATGGCGGTGCTGATCCCGCTGCTGATCGCGACCGGTGCGAGCGGCGTGCGGCTCGGTGGCAAATGGAAGAGCCCGGCGATTGTCGCCAAGAAGCGGCGGATGCCGTTCATTGCACTGAACGGTGTTCTCGTTCTGGTGCCGTCAGCGGTGTTTCTCGCCATGAGGGCGGGCGAGGGAAACTTCGATGCCGCCTTCTACGGCGTGCAGGCGCTGGAGCTTGCGGCGGGTGCCGCGAATCTCGTCCTGCTCGGGCTCAATATGCGCGATGGGTTGCGGCTGCGCGCGCGCCGAAAAGCTGTGTGACGGAGGTCCATCACGCGGCGATTGCGAGGCTCCTCAAGGCAGTCATGCCTGCAAACTGACGCAGGTCACTGCAGGGTGTTTTCTCCGACGGTTAAGTGCGTTAAGCATCAGCCGGCCGCTGAGCCGAAAAAGACCGGGAGGAAGACCATGTCGCAGCCGATTGAAACCGATGTCGTGATCGTTGGAGCAGGGCCGGTCGGTCTGTTCGCGGTGTTCGAGCTCGGTCTTCTCGACCTCAAATGCCACCTGGTCGACATTCTCGACAAGGTCGGCGGCCAATGCGCCGAACTCTATCCGGAAAAGCCGATCTACGACATTCCGGGCTGGCCGGAAATTTCGGGCCAGGGCCTGGTCGAGAAGCTGATGGAGCAGATCGAGCCGTTCCATCCCGAATTCCATCTCGGCCAGATGGTCGAAAGCCTGCAGAAGCAGGATGGCGGCTTCGTCGTGACGACGGACGCCGGCACGGTGTTCCACGCCAAGGTGGTGGTGATCGCGGCCGGCGGCGGCTCGTTCCAGCCGAAGCGCCCGCCGATCAAGGGCGTCGAGGAATATGAAGGCACGTCGGTGTTCTACGCCGTGCGCAAGATGCAGGATTTCGCCGACAAGGACATCCTGATCGTCGGCGGCGGCGACTCCGCGCTCGACTGGACGCTTAACCTGCAGCCGATCGCCAAGAGCGTGACGCTTGTGCACCGGCGGCCGGAATTCCGCGCCTCGCCGGATTCGGTCAACAAGATGAAGGCGCTCGCCGCCGACTGCAAGGTGACCTTCCATGTCGGCCAGGTGACTGCGCTTGAGGGCGAAGGCGGCGCGCTGACCGGCGCGAAGGTGAAGACGGCCGAGGCAGAAGAGCACGTCACCTGCACCCACATGCTGCCGTTCTTCGGGCTCACCATGAAGCTCGGTCCGGTTGCCGAGTGGGGCCTCAACCTGCACGAAAACCTGATCCCGGTGGATACCGAGAAGTTCGCCACCTCGCATGAGGGCATCTATGCCATCGGCGACATCAACTGGTATCCGGGCAAGCTGAAGCTGATCCTGTCGGGCTTCCACGAGGCGGCGCTGATGGCGCAGGCGGCGAAGAAGCACATCAGCCCGGATGAGCGGGTGGTGTTCCAGTACACCACGTCGTCGACCAATCTGCAGAAGAAGCTCGGCGTTAAGTAGGACGCGATCCGCGCCTGACGGGTCGCAAGGAGAAGCGTTTGGTCAGCGGATTCTATCGCCGGCATATCAGCCCGTATGTGGTCAACGCGGTGTGCTCGTTCCCGAAGCTCACCGAGCAGCGCGAGCTTGTCGTGCCGCAGGCCGAGGGCGTCGTCGTCGAGATCGGCATCGGCACCGGGCTGAACCTCGTCCACTACGATCCCGAGCGGGTGCGCCACGTGATCGGCGTCAACCCGTCTGACGGGCTGACGTCGCTCGTTGATTTCTCCCGCCTGCACGGCGACATATCCGGCGAGCTGGTCGAGGAATCGGCTGAAGCCATGTCGCTCGAGAGCGGCACGGCGGACACCATCGTCGTCACCTACACGATGTGCTCGATCCCCGATATCGCGGCGGCCGTTTCCGAGATGCGGCGGGTGCTGAAACCCGGTGGGCGGCTGCTCTTTTGCGAGCACGGGCGGGCGGACGATCCGCGCACCGCGCGCTGGCAGGACCGGCTCAACCCGATCTGGCGGTCGATGGCGCAGGGCTGCCACCTCAACCGTCGGCCGGGCGAACTGCTCGAAGAGGGCGGGTTCACGCTGGAAGACGCGCACCGCTATCCGCTTGTCGGCGTGCCCTCGATCATCGGCTTCCACCACATCGGCACGGCGCGGCCGAGGTAGGATTTTTTCGCGAGATCTACTCCGCCGGCATTGACTGCGGAGCGGTGCGCGGCGCCGGGTGCCAGGCGAGTTCGCGGCCCGGCTCCGGGTGGCGCGGGATCATGCGGGCAAGCACCAGCGAGCCGACCGCCATGGCGGCGCCGATCAGGAACACAGCCGCCGGCGAGACCAGCCAGATGAGCCCGAAGGCGGCGGGGATGACCACCGCGGCGATGTGGTTGATGGTGAAGGCAACGCCGGTGGTCGGCGCGATGTCGGCCGGGTCGGCGATCTTCTGGAAATAGGTCTTCATGGCGATCGCCAGCGCGAAGAAGGCGTGGTCGATCACGTAGAGCGCGGCGGCGATCGTCGCGTTGGTGACGAAGGCATAGGCGACGAAGACGCCGATCAGTCCGACATACTCAAACGTCAGCGCGTTGCGTTCGCCGAAGCGGCCGATGGCCGAGCCGATCTTCGGCGCGAACAGCATGTTGACGATGCAGTTGATGAGGAACAGGCCGGAGACGTGGTGCACGTCGTAGCCGAATTTCTCGACCATCATGAAGCCAGCGAAGACCGTGAAGATCTGCCGCCGCGCGCCGCCCATGAAGGTCAGCGCGTAGTAGAGCCAGTAGCGCTTGCGAAAGACCAGCTTCTTTCGCTGCGGCACGCCTTCCTTGAAGTGCGGGAAGGCGATCCACAGCAGGGTGGCGACGACCAGCGTGCCGAGGCCGGCGATCAGGAACACGCTCTGGAACGACCAGTTGAAGGTCTGCCAGCCGAAGAAGATGAGGCCGTAGGCGATCAGCTGCGCGAAGGCGCCGACGGCCATGATCTGGCCCATCTTCCTGGGCGCCTCGTCCTTCGCCAGCCATTGCAGCGACAGCGACTGGTTCATCGTCTCGTAGAAGTGAAAGCCGATCGACATCACCATGGTGGTGAAGATGAGGCCCCAGAAACTCGGCAGATAGCCGGTCAGCGCGACGCCGATGCCAAGCAGCAGCAGTGACACCAGCGCGAGCGTCTGTTCGCGCATAATCAGCAGCACGAAAACGGCCGTAAACGACAGGAAGCCGGGGATCTCGCGCACCGACTGCTGGATGCCGATTTCCTTGCCGGTGAAGCCGACCGCGTCGACGGCGAAATTATTCAACAGCGTCCACCAGGTGGCGAACGACAGCTGCATCACGGCGGCCATGATCATCAGCATCGCCGCCGGGCTCCGCCAGCCCGTTGCGGGCGGCGAGAGGGGGGTGCCGGGGGTGGTGTGCTGCTGCGACATGAAAGTTCCGGATGCTTGAGTTCCTCAGAGCCAACAGATAATCGTTTTCAATGGCGACGTGTTAGCCGCTATTTGCCAATAAATGTCGGAAAGGCGTCAAATGTTCGAGCATGCCACGCATCCCGAGATGTTTTTGCCGCCGCCGCATGACGATGTGCGCGCGGTGGTGGCCTATGCGCGCGACCGCGACAGCGCCGAGGTGAACCCGCCGCACACCCATGATCGCGGTCAGCTGTTGCACATCATCTCGGGGTCCATGTCGGTCGACACCCAGTCGGGCACCTTCATCGTGCCGCGCGAGCGGGCGGTGTGGATTCCGGCCGGCGTGGTGCACGGTACACGCACCCACTCGCTGACGGCGCTACGCACGATCTATGTGCGTCCCGAGGCGGCGCCGCATCTGCCCGGTGCGCCGACCGTGGTGCAGGTCTCGCCACTTTTGCGCGAATTGATCCTTGCCCTGATGGCGCGGCCGCGCGCCTATGAAGAGGACGGCGCTGATGGCCGGCTGGTCGCGGTGCTGCTCGATCAGATCGCGGCGTCGGTCAGCGCGCCGCTGCATCTGCCGATGCCGGACGAACCGCGCCTGCGCGCGGTTGCCGAAGCCTTGCGTGACGATCCTGGCGATCCGCGTGGCATTGCCGATTTCGCGGTACTCGCCGCCGTTTCGGTGCGCACCTTCGAGCGGCGGTTCCGCAAGCAGACGGGGCTGACGGTCAGAGCCTGGCGGCGGCAGGCGAAACTCCTGAAAGCGCTCGAACTGCTCGCCGATCAGATGCCGGTGACGCTGGTTGCGGAAAAGCTCGGCTATGAGAGCCCGAGCGCCTTCATCGCGCTGTTCCGCGAGTCCTTCGGCATCAGCCCGGGGCGGTATTTTCGAAGCTGATGGCGTTTTCGCGATGACCCTGTAGGATGCCGTCACGCTTTCTCCCGGCGCATGCCAGAAAATCCGGAACCTTCCTCATGGACACCTTCGCTGCGGACCAACCGCGCGCGCAGTTTCGTCATTCCCTGTTCGACGACGTCCAGGGGCTTGCCTTCGGCGTCCTGATGACGGCGTTCAGCGTCGTTTTGCTCAAATCGGCAGGGCTGGTGACCGGCCAGATCGCCGGGCTGGCGGTGCTCATTTCATATGCGAGCGGCTGGGGCTTCGCGCCGGTCTTTTTCGTCTTGAACATTCCGTTTTACGCGCTTGCCCTGAAGCGGCGCGGCGCGCGGTTCACGCTCTATACGCTGGCGGTGGTCGCCGGGCTTTCGGCGGTTACGGCGCTGTTGCCTATGGCGATCTCGTTCAATCACCTCGATCCCTGGCTGGCGGCTTTGCTGGCCGGATGTTGCGCTGGCGTCGGCCTGATCGCGCTGTTTCGCCATGGTGCGAGCGCGGGAGGGCTCGGCATCGTTGCGCTGATCGTGCAGGAAAAGACCGGTTTCCGCGCCGGCTGGTTTCAGCAGGCGTTCGATGCGGTGTTGTTTGCCGCCGCCTTCTTCGTTCTCGATCCTGTAGCGGTGTTCATTTCGCTGTTTGGCGCCTTTGTTCTCAACGCGATCATTGCCCTCAATCACCGCCCGGAGCGCTATCCGGTCAGCCTTTGATCAGAAGCGGTCGTTCCGCGAGTCCTTCGGCATCAGCCCGGGGCGGTATTTCCGAGGGTGATGCGCGCGGCCGGGGCATGGTCAACAAAGAGTTAACGCCTTTTCGCGTATGGACGCTGTGCAGCAGGGGTGTTGCGGGCGCGCCGTTGAGCGTTGGCGCCGTCGCCGACCAGCCGTGCGAACAGCGGAAATTTTGCCGCAATTGCACGCGAAAGGATCGGGCGAGGCGCCGCGTCGACGGGCCGCAGAACGGACGGATGACAGATCATGAAATACGGTTTCCTTCTCGCCGGGTTCGGCATTGCGGCCGCGGCGATGTCGCTCGGTGTGACGCCGGCTGCGGCGGCGAATGCCTGCCCTCCGAAGAAGCTTTCGGAGATCCTCGCGCCGGCGAAAAAGGGCAGCATGGCGATCGCCATCAATTGCGATGTGAAGCTCGATCCGAAGGCCGTGGTGACCAAGCGGCTGGTGTTCAACGGCCCGGCGTCGTCCGGCGTCACCTTCGATTGCAACGGCGCGACCATCGACGGCACCAAGGCGGGCAAGCAGGACACGATCATCATCCAGTCGAAACGTACCGGCAAGAAGCCGGGCGCGGCGACCTGGGAGCGGCCGGAAAACAACACCATCAAGAACTGCACGGTGAAGGGCTCGATCCGTGTCATCGGCATGGGCGTCAACGGCGAGGACGAGTTCGTCAAGGCGTCGTCGCACGCAAAGGGCCATACGGAGCGCGCGCAGGCCGCCGCACCGACCGGCATTCGCGTGCACAACTCGACCATCGAGGCGTTCAAGCGCACCGCGATCTATCTCGCGCCGGGCGTCACGCGGTTCACGCTGACGCATTCGAAGATCCTTGGTCGCAGCAATGGCCACGCCATCTATCTCGACGCGGAAACGGCGCACAACACCTTTCGCAACAACCGCATCGCGGTGAAGACGGAGTATCGCGAGACGGTCGCGATCGACGGCTCGGCGGACAATGTGTTTGCCGGTAACTCGTTCTCGGCGCTTGAGAACGGCGGCATCTACATCTACCGCAACTGCGGCGAGGGCGGCACGGTGCGCCACCAGGAGCCGCGCCGCAACCGGATCATCAACAACTCGTTCTATTACGACAAATCCATCGGCCATAATCTGTCGGTGAAGAACTGGCTGACCGGCTCGTTCAACGCGACCGGCAAGGTGCCGGCGATCTGGCTTGCTTCGCGCAACGGAGTGCAGCCGTGGTGCGGCGCCGACAGCAAGTTCGGCTTTGGCACCGGTGTCAACGACAAGGATATGGCGCGCGACAACGTCGTGGCGCACAACCAGATCGTCAAGCTCGATGCCGGTTACATGATCGAGGTCGACGAGAAGCCGAACGAGGTGTTCGGCAACCGCTCGGTGAAGGCGCCGGAACGCGGTAAGTCGGGCTGCTATGTCTCCGGCGCGCTGCCGCGGCCCTACCTCGCCGACGGGCAGAGCGCGGCGAAGTTCCAGCGCAAGGGCAAGGCGGTTTGCACCGGTATGCAGGTCATCTGTGACGACGGCGAGCTGGTGACGAAGAAGGTCGCGTGTCGGTAGGGGGCGAAGTTTTTTCGCTCACGGCTGCGCGCGGACTGCCGTCCGCTAGCCTCCGCGAGGGCGCCCTGACCGGGCGGCGGCCGGTCGGCCTTGCGAACCCTCCGGGTTCGGTGAGTGCTCGTAACGACGGCGTTTGTACCGCGATTGCCACACACTCCGCGTTGCTCCGGCCTTGAGCC
This sequence comes from Hyphomicrobiales bacterium, assembly GCA_002869065.1. Lineage (NCBI taxonomy): Bacteria > Pseudomonadati > Pseudomonadota > Alphaproteobacteria > Hyphomicrobiales > Hyphomicrobiales bacterium. Next base: position 333,471 of record PKTR01000003.1, on the reverse strand, counting down.
GGGGCCCATTGCCCATCTTGGGACGGTATGCCGGTGGCGGGGTGCCGCCGGCTCACCAAAGGCACCGCGTCATCCTCCGGCTCGACCGGAGGATCGTCCGGCGTAATGCACGGCTCTGAGGTTTGGCGCCGTTTCCCTTCAGTCGCGTCTAAGCAAAATAGCGTTTTCCCACGCGTGTGGAGAGCGATCCTCCGGTCGAGCCGGAGGATGACGCGGTGCGGAAAAGGAGTTCACTGTGCGGATGGCTGCCGCCGCATTGAGCGGGAGCCGAGCGAAAGGCCGGCGGTGCGTACGCGAACCTTCAAGCGAACGGGCAGGCGCCCGTCGCGCAGCCGCCGCCGGGCATGTCGCAGGCCGCCGGTTCGGACGAGAAGCCCGAGCCGCCATTGACGCCGGAAACGGCGGGGGCGGTGATGAGGATCTTCGCCAGAGTGCCGCTGCAGCTCGGGCACTCGGGCGCCGGCGCGGACATGGCGTGCTGGATCTTGTGACGGGTGCCGCAGTCGGCGCATTCGTAATCGTAGGTCGGCATCGGTCGCTCTCGTCGAAAGGGAAAATGCAGTCGTTGCCTGCCCTTTATCACGGCTAAATTCGCTCGGGCAATTCGGCGGAAAGGGGCATTGTGCCGCGCTTGCAGGCGCGCGAGGCTTCCGGCTGCCGCGCCTTGGCCGATCACGGCCTGTATCGCGCGAGTTCCGCTTCGAGCGCGGCGATGCGGGCATCCCGCTCTTCCAGCAACTCGGCGACCCGATCGGCATCGATCCTGCGCGGAATGTGCTGCGGGCAGTTCACGTCCCATGCCTCGACGTCGAGAATGATGGCTCTTTCGGCGCGGCGCCTCCCGCCGGCGATGTGGAGTCGTTCGACAAGGGCGGGATCGTCTTCCGCCACGCGGGCCTTGCCCCAGATCTTCACCCGGCGGGCGTTCTCGTAATCGATCAGAAACAGGATCACCCGGGGGTTTTCCGAGAGATTTCCCAGTGTGATGTATTGCTTGTTGCCGGCAAAATCGGCGAAGCCGAGTTGTGTCGGGTTCAGGACCTTCAGAAAGCCAGCCGGTCCGCCGCGATGCTGGATATAGGGCTGGCCGTCGGCGCTGGCGGTGCCAAGGAAGAAGCTCGTCTGGCGGCGGATGAAGCCGGCGAGGTCCGGCGTGACCCGGGTCGGCCACGGTTGGCTGGCCGCCATCCGGGCGTAGATCTCGCGCGATCCCTTGGCGTTCTGAACGGCCTTCACCGCCGGCGTGAAAGCCACATCCATGGAGCTGTCCCGCGCCATTGTCACAGCCCCAGTTCGGTCAGGCCGGGATGGTCGTCGGGCCGGCGGCCGGCGGGCCAGCGGAACAGCCTTTCCTCCTCGGAGATCGGCACGTCGTTGATCGAGGCGTGGCGCTCGGCCATGTAGCCGTCGGCATCGAACAGCCAGTTTTCGTTGCCGTGCGAGCGGAACCAGTTTCCGCAGCCATCGCGCCATTCGTAGACAAAGCGCACGGCGATGCGGTTGGCGCCATGGACCCAGACTTCCTTGATCAGCCGGTAGTCGTTTTCGGCGACCCATTTGCGGGCGAGAAAAGCCTCGACCTGCGCGCGCCCGTTGAGGAATTCCGAACGGTTGCGCCATCTGGTGTCGGGCGTGTAGGCCAGCGCCACCTTCGCGGGGTCCTGTGTATTCCATGCGTCTTCGGCCATGCGCGCCTTCTGCGCGGCGGTCTCGGCGGTGAACGGGGGGATCGGGGGACGGCTCATTTTCGCTCTCCTGGTGAAAGCATGGCGGCGACTGTGCCGCCGCCATGAGGTGTTACGCGGCGATGCCGTTGGCGACCGGGAAATCGATCTCGGTCTGGGCTACTTCGTTGAGGTAGTTGGTCCACACGTTGAGGGCGACGTGCTGCACGATCTCGATGATCTGGGCATCGCTGTAGCCGGCGGTGCGAACGGCGGCGAGATCGGTATTGCTGACGCGGCCGCGGTTTTCGGCGACCTTGACGGCAAAGATGACCGCCGCGTCGGCGCCGGGATCGGTGGAGCGACCCTTGCGGTTATAGGCGATCTCCTCGGCCGAGAGCTTGGCGACCTTTTCGCCGAGATAGGTGTGGGCCGACAGGCAGTAGCCGCAGCCATTGAACTGGGCGACGGCGAGCGCGATGCGTTCGCGGGTCGGGGCCGGCAGGGCGCCTTTGCCGAGTGCGCCGAAAAGGCCGAGATAGCCTTCCAGCGCCGCCGGGCTGTTGCCTACGAGGCGGAACAGGTTGGGCACGCTGCCGAGCATGTTGCCGACCTGTTTCAGAAGCGGCTGCGAGGCTTGCGGGGCGTCGTCGACCGAGGCGGGAATGGGAATGCGTGACATGGGGTGTCTCCTTGGTTTGCGGGTTGACACCCCGATAGATATCGATTTCAGAAATTGGTATAAGAGGCTAAAATCAGAAACCATCCTTCCAGAAATTGAGAGCATATGACCGACCGTTTCGATGCCATGTCCGTACTTGTCGCCGCTGCGGATGCGGGCAGCCTGTCGGCCGCGGCGCGGCGACTGGGGATGCCGCTCGCGACCGTCAGCAGGTGGGTGGCTGAACTCGAAGAGCGGCTCGGCACCCGGATCCTGCACCGCTCCACGCGCGGCCTTTCATTGACCGAACCGGGGGAGGCCTATCTCGCGGCGTGTCGCAGCATTCTGGAACAGGTGGGCGAGGCCGAGCGGGTCGCGGCTGGCGAATTCAGTGTTCCGAAGGGGCTGTTGACGGTGTCCGCGCCCATCGTTTTCGGGCGGCTGCATGTGCTGCCGGTCATCGCGGCGTTTCTCGAAACCTACCGGGAGGTCGATGTCAGGCTGGAGCAATCCGACCGCCCGGTCAGCCTTGTCGAGGACCGGATCGACGCGGCGATCCGCATCGGTCATCTGCCCGACAGCCGGTTGCGCGCACGGCGGATCGGCGAGGTGCGCCGGGTGATCTGCGCGAGCCCGGCCTATCTTGCCGAGCGTGGCCGGCCCGAGCGGCCCGATGATCTGGCGGGGCACGATTGCGTCACGTTCGAAAACCTTATGGCGCCCGACCGCTGGCAGTTCGGCGAAGGACAGGCGCAACGAACCGTCACGGTCAAGTCGCGCATGGTCGTCAATACGGCCGAAGCCGCCGTCGACGCCGCCGTCGCCGGCCTTGGGCTGACCCGGGTGCTGTCCTATCAGGCGGTCGAGGCGGTTGCGGCAGGGCGGCTGGAAATCGTGCTTCAGGACCACGAGCCGGAGCCGTGGCCGGTCAGCATCCTCTATGGCGGCGGTCTCGTTCCGCAAAAACTGCGCATGTTCGTCGACTTTGCCGCCCCTCGGCTGGAGGCGAGACTGGCGAACGGGAGAGGCGGGCGCGCCTGAAAGGGGGCGCCGAGCGACAAGTCGCGGCGGCGGGGTGCTATTTCGGACAGACAGTGCCAGCGGCAAGGGTCGCTGCCGAGAAGATGCCCGATGCCGTCAATGTGCCGGTCCGCCAGTCGTTAACGACTATATCGCCGGACGTGAGAAGCCAGTGGCCGGCTTGCTGCTCGGCGCCCAGGTTCGCGAGATTTTTCAGGGCCGATGGGTGCAGTCGAAGTTCGACCCTGTCGCCGGCGGAGGTGCAGCTTTCGATGTCGCTAGCCGTCAGTTCCACCTTGGCTTTGCGTTCGAACAGGAAGATCAGCGGATGGTTGCCCGTTGTTGGGGTGCCCGACGTAGAGGTGCCCGACGTAGAGGTGCTTGTCGCCGGGTCGGCGTGGCGGGCTTCCAGCGCGTTGGCGCGGGCCTCATATTCGGGCGTGTCGGGCATGAAGGTATGGACGATCGTGAGGCCCATCGGCTCGCGAACAATGGTGTTGTCCGAGCCGATGCGGCCATCGAAGACGAGGCCGATGGTCTTGCCAACGAGCGCGCCGGTGAATGCCTTCTGCCGCGCGGCGGCGGCTTCCGTGATCGTGAATTCCTGATCGATGGCTTCGTTCCGCTCGTCGCGCTCATGCCGGATCGTAACGATGTCCTCGTGCGAATAGGTCAGCGTCTCGCCGATTTGGTAGAGGGTGAGAGGCTCCGGCTCGGCGGCGTGTGCGGCGAGGGCGGAGGCGAGAAGGAGGGCGATACCGGATGCCCTTGCAAAGCGTCTTCTAGAAATGGCTGCACTGTCCGTTTGGCGACTGGCTCTCGTGTTCAGCTGCATATGGTCACCTTACCCTAACGCGAATGATTTGCCCCAATGAATGACTCTTCGCTCGGAATTTCAGCGATGTGGAGACTTCCCCTGTTATCGTGACGGTTGAGGTTCCAGGCCCGGTAGCTCTTACGAAACGGTCACCACCACGGATTTCAACGTCGAAAGTTGAAGGGGCATCTGAAAGTGTTTCATAAGAGATTTCCTTGGTGATCTTGTGGGAACCTCGACCGGGACCTGTCGGGCCAAACGAGACGAATACTTCGGTCCAAGGGCCCCAAAAACGCGGGGGTCCCCAGACCTCAAAAACGCCTTTTCCTTCGAGATTGCCTATGTGCATCGACGAGTTGCGGGTTCGCCGTTGGTGTTCGTTGGAAAAGGTGCGTGCTATTGCACTGCGCAGAGAGAGCCCACGAGATTCATTGCTCATCTTATTCTCCATGGTTAGAGGCGATAAGCAATGCTAAACCCAAGGTAGCAGTCGGGGATAAATTCGGGAAGGTGGTGGGCTTTGCCCGCACTCTCTGCCTCCCCCTACCGCACCAACTCCTTCATGGCTCCGTCCAATCCTTCCAGCGTCAGCGGGAACATGCGGTGGCCGACGAGGTCCTTCACCATCTGGATCGACTGGGTGTAGTCCCAGTGCCGTTCCGAGACGGGGTTGAGCCAGACGCTGTGCGGGAAGGTCTCAGATAGGCGCTGCATCCACACGCCGCCGGCTTCCTCGTTCCAGTGCTCGACGGAGCCGCCGGGATAGGAGATTTCGTAGGGGCTCATCGAGGCGTCGCCGATGATGATGACCTTGTAGTCGGACGGGTAGGTGTGCAGCACGTCCCAGGTCGAGATCGTCTCGGTGTGGCGGCGGCGATTGTTCTTCCACACGCGCTCGTAGAGGCAGTTGTGGAAGTAGAAGTACTCCATCGTCTTGAATTCCATCCGCGCGGCTGAGAACAGCTCCTCGCACAGGCGGATGAACGGGTCCATCGAGCCGCCGACATCGAAGAACAACAGCACCTTGACCGCGTTGCGGCGCTCCGGGCGCATCTGGATGTCGAGATAGCCGTGATGGGCGGTCGACTTGATGGTGTGGTCGAGGTCGAGCTCTTCCGCCGCCCCTTGCCGCGCAAAACGGCGCAGGCGCTTCAGCGCGACCTTGATGTTGCGGGTGCCGAGTTCGACCGCGTCGTCGAGGTCCTTGAATTCGCGCTTGTCCCAGACCTTCACCGCGCGCCTGTGGCGGCTCTCTTCCTGGCCGATGCGGATGCCTTCGGGGTTGTAACCATAGGCGCCGAAGGGCGAGGTGCCGGCTGTGCCGATCCACTTGTTGCCGCCCTGGTGGCGGCCCTTTTGTTCGGCGAGGCGCTGTTTCAGCGTCTCCATCAGCTTGTCCCAGCCGCCGAGTGCTTCGATCTCGGCCTTCTCCTCCTCGGTGAGGAATTTCTCGGCCATCTTGCGCAGCCATTCCTCGGGGATCTCGGCCTCGATGGCTTCGCTCATCAGGTCGAGACCCTTGAAGACGTGGCCGAACACGCGGTCGAACTTGTCGAGGTTCTTCTCGTCCTTCACCAGGCTCGCGCGAGCGAGGAAATAGAAATCCTCGACCCGCTTTTCGGCGAGGTCGGCTTCGAGCGCGCCCATCAGCGTGAGGTATTCGCGCAGGGAAACCGGCAGGCCGGCCGATTTCAGCTCATGGAAGAAGTTGACGAACATCAGGTCCCAAACTCATGAAGCGGTGGTGTTCGCCGGAGTATAGGGGCCTTGCGGGCGAGCGGCCAGATGTCGCTCGCGGTGCGTTTGAACCTGTCGCGTTTGTTCGGCTTCGCGCGCCGCGCTTGAGCTGTCTACAGCTTTTTCTGTCTGTTAGCCGCGTGTCTTTGTCCCAAAACCGGCATCCACTTTTTGGAGACACGCTCTAGCGGCTTGCGTGGCGAACCGGGGCCGGGTCTTTGGCTTTCAACGCCATCCAGGCGACCGAACCCGGGGCGAAAAGGCTGCGTCCATGGCGGGTCCAGATCGGCGGATGGTGATCGCCGACAACGATGATGTCGGTTCCGGCGAGGTCCGGATTGGCGGCCATCTGGGCAACGCGGTCGAGCACGTCGATCCACATCTCGGTCATGTCGCAGACGGTGCGGTCGCCGAACGGGCCACCATCGGGGCATGACAGCCTGTCGGTGCCTTCGTCGGGCGCGATCGGCATGTGGGTGTTGAGCGTCAACCAATAGGCGAAGCGCGGCTTGTCGGTGCGCTCCGCCAGGTATTTTTCGACGTGGTTGGCGACGTCGAGGTCGCACAGGCCGGTGAAGGTGAGGCCGCAGGAGACCTTGCTGCGCGGCATCGGGCTGGCGTCGAGCTGCTCGCGGAAGGAGGCGTGCTTGAAGCCGATTTTCGGATACCACAGCGAGCGCTCGAAGAACTCGCCGGTAAAGGCGTGAAAGGCTGCGGTGTCGTAGCCTCTTTCGGCGAGCTGCGCCGGCAGGCATTCCGGGTGAGCGGCGCCGTCGAGGTAGTCGCGATGATCGCCCCAGCGTCCACACAGCTCGCGGGATTCGGCGCCGGTGGTCGAGCCGACATAGGTGTTCAGCCCGTGGCTGACCGTATAGCGGTCGTCGAGGCCGGCCTTCTCCAGCCGATCGGTCAGCAGCGCGCGGTGTTTGGGATCGGCAAAGGCACCCATGCCCTCGACCATCACGAACAGCATGTTGTGGCCCTTGTTCGCAACGGTGGGGGGCGTCAGTCCGCTCTGGCCGATGGCCGAATCGAACTCGACCTGCGTTTTCAGGAGGAAGCCGAGGGCCTTCTGGGTGCGGGCGTTCGCGGCATAATCGAAGATGAATACCGCGAAGGCGCAGAGCAGCGCCGGGAGCAGTGGTGCCGTGCGGATGGCGTCGCGATAGCGCGCGATCAGGTAGCCGGTGAGTGCGGTGGTCGCGGTCAGCAGGGCGACGACGATGAGATAGGCCGGTGAGGCGAAGATATCGAAGGCGACGGCATATTTGAGCGAGTCGACGATCATCAGCGGCGACAGATCGAAGACGCCGGAGATCACCTGAACCACATCGAAAAATACGACCGCGGCAAGCAGGGCGATCGATAGCCATACTGCCAGGCTTCTCGCCGCGAGCGCGACGAAAACGTAGAGCGCGATCGACATTACCCGGTTCGGGCAGACGAAAATCGAAAGTGCCAGAAACGGGATGTTGGGAATGATCACTGCGATGGCCGCGAAGATCCAGCCGGTCCGGTCGGCGAGTTGTGCCAGAAACGGGTTGCGCGCGACCGGCTGTGCGGCGTCGGCAATGGCCATAAGAAAATTCCCCCTAAGAACTCACTACTCCGGCGAGCTTAAGGGAAAGGGCTGAATCTTCGGTTACGCGCGCTGCGATATGTTTAGCGACCGGGTTTCGACTTGTCGTTGCCGTCCGCGTCAGCCGATTTCATCAGCTCCGACAGCACGTCGCCGATCCTCGGGCGGTTGAGCGCGGCGAAGGGGAGCGGCCGGCAGACGTCTATTGCCGCAAGGCCGATGCGTGCGGTCAACATGCCATTGATGACGCCCTCGCCGAGGCGGGCGGAGAGCTTTGCCGCAAGGCCATGGCCGACGAGTTGCTGCACCAGACTATCGCCGATGGCGATCGAGCCGGTGACGGCAAGGTGGCCGATGACGTGGCGTGCGAGCCGCATGAAACCGATGCCTCCCGGGCGGCCGCCGTAGAGGTCGGAGACGCGGCGGATCAGCCTCAGGCTTTCGACGAAAACGAACAGCACGTCGACCACGGCGCGCGGGCTGATCGCGGTGACGACGGAAACGCGCTTGGCCGAGTCGATGACGAGGCGGCGGGCGCGGGCGTCGAGCGGGGCAAAGAGGTCGCGTTCGGCGAGGCGCACGAGGTCGGCGCCGTCGATGATCTCGCCATGGCGCTGGGCGATGGCCGCACGGCCACGCGCGGTGTCGGGCCGGTTTGCATAGAGGTCGGAGACATTGCGCACGAGGCCGATGGCGCCGGCGCGATCGTCGGCCTCGATGACGGCGTCCGCGGTGGTGCGCAGCCGGTCGATGCGGTTGAGGCGCCAGATGCCGAACAGCTCGCGCAACACGATGGCAAGGGCGGCCAGCAGGGCGAGTGCGGCGAGGCCGATACCGAGCCAGCCGAGCCAGTCGGCGCGCGAAAAGAGGTCGCGGATCAACTGGTCGACGGCAAGGCCGACGCCGAGCGAGATCAGACCGCCGAGCGCACTAAAGAACAGCGAGCTCCAACGGAAGCGGCGCTTCATAGGTGGTGCCGGCGGAGCAGCGAGATCGGCCTCGGCAAGGGCGATGAGGGCGTCCGTCTCGGCGGGTGCGGCGGCGGTGATGACGACGTCGGGGTCGTCGAGGCGGAAGGCGGTCGGTTTGCGCTGGCGGTCGGTCATGCGAGCTTGTCTCCAAGCAGGAACTGGAGGGCGCGATCGAGCCGGATATGCGGCAGGATCAGGCGCAGGCCGTCGCGGCTGCGCTCGAGCTGCGGCGGGCGAAAACGGACGAAGCGCAGCGGTTCCTCGTACTTCGATTCAGCGCCTTCCGAGCCTGATTCAAGTCGCTGATATTGTGATTCAAGTGCCTTGAAAAGCGATTCCGGATCTTCCGGCAAGTCCCCGGGAAACATGGCGATTTCGCTCGCGCCGTCGAGCGCGTCGCCGGCGACCGTCTCGCCCGGCAGCGGTGTGCCGACGATTGCGGGCAAGCGCGCGCCATCGCGTTCGACGGTTGCTTCACGCGTCGCGCGAACGGCGGCCATGGCGACCACGTCGACCTCGGCGCCGGCGAATTTCGCCCGTTCGATAGCACGTTCGACAAGGCGCGCAAGGATCTTTTCCAGCCGGTCGTGATCGCTGTGATGCAGGTGGTCGGCCTTGGTCGCGGCGAACAGGATGCGGTCGATCTTGCGGCTCAATATGGAGAACAGCCAGCTCGCCTTGCCGGGCCGGAAGCAGGCGAGAATATCGGTCAGCGCGGTCTCCAGATCATGCACGGCGGCGGGTCCGGCATTGAGTGCCGACAGTGCATCGACGAGCACAATCTGGCGGTCGAGCCGGGCGAAGTGATCGCGGAAGAATGGCCGCACGACATGCGTCTTGTAGGCCTCGTAGCGGCGCTCCATCATCGCCCACAGTGAGCCGCGTGGAGCGCTGCCGCTGTCCGGCAGGGCCAGCGGAGCGAAGGTCAGCGCCGGCGATCCTTCCATGTCGCCGGGCATCAGGAAGCGGCCGGGCGGCAGGGTGGAGAGTGCGTGTTCGTCGCTGCGGCAGGCTGCGAGATAGGCGGTGAAGGCGTCGGCAAGCGTTCGGGCCGTCGTCTCGCTTTCCTCGCTGAGTGGGTCGATGCCGGCGAGCGTCTTGCGCCAGCCGGCGGCGAGACGTGTGCGGTTCGGCAGGTCGGCAAGCGCGAGTGCCTCGCGCGACCAGGTGGCGAAGTCCTTCGACAGCAGAGGCAGGTCGAGCAGCCATTCGCCGGGATAGTCGACGATGTCGATATGCAGCTTGCCGCTGCCGAGATTGCGCGACAGGAAGGAGGCGGACTCGTATTCGACCGTCACGCGCAGTTCCGAGATGCGCTTGGTCGATTGCGGCCACAGCCGGTCGCTCAACATGGTGGCGACATGGGATTCGTAGTCGAAGCGGGGCACGGCGTCGTCGGGTTGCGGCTGCAGGCGCGCGCCGGAAAGGCGTCCGCCGGCGTATGGCTCGAACAGCGGCAGACGGCCACCCTTGATCAGGTTGTGGACGAGGGCGGTGATGAACACCGTTTTGCCGGCGCGCGACAGGCCGGTCACGCCGAGGCGCACGCTCGGTGTCATCATGCCGGTTGCGAAATCGCCCATATTGGCGAGCGCAAGGCGGGTGTCGTCGGTCAGGGTGGTCAGTTTCAACGGCGGCGCCTCCTCGTCTCCATGTAGAAACTTCGGCGGCCGGATGAAAGGGGCGGGGCGCTGGGCGCCGCCACAATGGCAGCGATCAGGCGAGGGCGAGCAGGCGCTCGTGTTCCGGTGAGCCGAGGTCGCGCGGGCGGGTGAAGCTCGAAAGGTAGCCCTTGGCCGGGTGCACGTTCTGCCAGGCGTCCTCACGGAATTCGAGAACGGTGACGGCGGCGGTCGGGTATTTCGTTTCGATCGCACGGATCATCGTCGAACTGCCCTGCTCGATGAGTTTCAGCGCTGTGATCTGGATTGCCGGATTGTGGCCGAGCACCATCAGAGTCGGTACGCCGCCGCCGTGGCTGCGGATCAGGTCGATGTAGTTCATCTCGGACGAATGGTAGATGTCGTCGAGCATGCGCAGGCTCTGTTCCTTGCTCCAGAAGGGCAGGCAGGCGGCAAGCGTCTCGCGGGTGCGCCGGGCGGTCGAGCACAGTACACGATCCGGCTCGACGCCGAGTTCCTCGACCATGTGCTGCGCCATCAGCGGGGCGGCGGTGCGGCCGCGCTCGTTCAGTCCGCGGGAGAAATCGCTGCAATGGGGATCGTCCCAGGTCGATTTGGCGTGGCGCATCAGGATCAGGCGCAGCATGCAGGTTTTTCTCCGTGGCTCGAGTCCGCGACAAGGGATCGACTATAGCGTGTTCTGGCGCGCTTGGCTTTCTGCGCTGCAACAAGGCTTTGCAGGTGCGGTATCGGAGTTTTGATCGCGTGCCTCGTTTCGCCGCTTCACGATTTCGCCGGCTGGATGTAGCATCCGCGCTGTCGGGTGCGGCAAACGACCGCAGTCAGGCAAAACAAAAAGAACGGAAAAGACCAAGAGGGGACCATGAGGAAAATTGCCAAAATCGCGGCAGGCGCGCTGCTTCTTGCCGCCACCGCTGGGCCTGCTTTCGCCCAGGGGCAGGTGCACAAGCTCGCCATTCACGTCGACCAGAACGACGCCGGCGTGATGAATCTGGCGCTCAACAACGCGCAGAACGTCAAGGCCTTCTACGAAAGCGAAGGCGACACGGTTGAAATCGAGATCGTCGCCTACGGTCCTGGCCTCAACATGTATGTCGAGGGCAAGAGCCCGGTGAAGGACCGCATTTCGGTGATGTCGCTGGAAAGCCCGGAGATCACCTTCTCTGCCTGCGGCAACACCCACGCAAAGATGAGCAAGAAGGCCGGCAAGGACATCGTGCTGATTTCGGAAGCCAAGATGACCAAGTCCGGCGTCGTGCGGCTGATGGAACTGCAGTCGCAGGGCTACGCCTATCTGCGGCCGTAGCCGCGCGCGCATTTCAGTCAGCGCCCGCAAAAGAAAAGACCCGCCGGTTTCCGGCGGGTTTTTTGCGCCACAGGGGCGAGGCCGTCTCACGATCCGTGGCTGACTCTCGCCATCGACGGGAAGACCTGTGTCTGCTTGACGATGCCGAACGCGAAGCTCGTCTCGATGGAGGCGATGCCGGGGATGGCGTGGATCTTCTTGCGCATGAAGCTCTCATAGGCATCGAGGCTCTGCACCACCACGCGCAGCATGTAGTCGGTGTCGCCGGTCATCAGGAAGCAGTCGAGGATCTCGTCGATCTCGCGCACGCTGTCCTCGAAGACGTGCACCGAGTCGAGGGCGTGGCGCTCGAGCTTGATGCGCACGAACACCGTGAGCGGCAGGCCGTAGGCCTTCTGGTCGACCAGCGCGGTGTAGCCGCGAATGATCTGCCTTTCCTCCAGATTACGCAGGCGGCGCAGGCAGGGCGACGGCGACAGGTTCACCCGCTGGGCGAGTTCCTGGTTGGTCAATCGGCCATTTTGTTGCAGTTCGCGGATGATCTGGCGGTCTTTGCTGTCCATTTTGCGCTCGCGTTTGGTATAAACTGCCAAAACTATCTCCTTTCACGGCAGAATTGGCAAACACATGCCAGCGTGGGCGGCATATACTGTTGTCAGTTCCAGCCTTGCGAACGGAGTTTGCAATGAGCACCGATAGCGACGGCCGCGCCTACGGCTTTTCCACCCGCGCCATTCACCACGGTTATGATCCGCTCGACGATCAGGGAGCGCTGACGCCGGCGCTGCACCTGACCTCGACCTTTGCGTTCGAGTCGGCTGAGGCCGGCGGCGAGATCTTCGCCGGCGAACGGCAGGGCTATGTCTATTCGCGCGTCGGCAATCCGACGACCGATCTTCTCGAAAAGCGCATCGCGACGCTTGAGGGCGCCGAAGCCGGGCTTGCGACCGCGTCCGGCATGGGCGCGATCACGGCGGTGCTGTGGACCTTCCTTGCGCCCGGCGACGAGCTGATCACCGATCTGACGCTCTATGGCTGTACCTTTGCCTATCTGCGCCACGGGCTCGCCAAGTTCGGCGTCACGGTCACCCATATCGACATGACCGATCCGGCCAATCTGGAGCGGGCGATCTCGGCGAAAACCAGGATCGTCTATTTCGAGACGCCGGCGAACCCGAACATGCGGCTGATCGATATCGCCGCCGTCTCGGCGATTGCCCGCAAGGCCGGCGCGCGCACCATTGTCGACAACACCTATGCGACGCCGGTGCTAACGCGCCCGATCGAGCTCGGTGCCGATATCGTCGTGCATTCGGCAACGAAATATCTCGGCGGCCATGGTGATCTGATCGCTGGCCTTGCCGTCGGTACGCTTGAGGACATGACCGAAGTCCGCGTATTCGGGCTGAAGGACATGACCGGTGCCGTGATGGCGCCGTTCAACGCCATGCTGGTGCTGCGCGGTCTGAAGACGCTGTCGCTGCGCATGGCGCGGCATTCGGCGACAGCAATGGCGGTGGCGCGCATGCTTGATGCCCATGAGGCGGTTGAGACGGTCTACTATCCGGGCCTTGAAAGTTTCCCGCAGCATGACCTTGCGAAACAGCAGATGGCCGATTTCGGCGGCATGATCGCGTTCGAGCTGAAGGGCGGCTACGAGGCCGGCCTCAAGGCGATGAACGCGCTGACACTGATCCGACGTGCGGTGTCGCTTGGCGACGCGGAAAGCCTGATCCAGCACCCGGCGAGCATGACGCACGCGACCTACACGCCGGAAGAACGCGCCGAGCATGGCATCAGCGAAGGCCTCGTCCGCCTCTCAGTCGGGCTCGAGGACGAGGCTGACATCCTTGCCGATCTGCGCGAAGCGCTGCGCGTCGCATCCGGTGCCTCTGCTGAGCCGGACAAGGTGTCGGAACTCGCGTACGTCTGAGCCGCGTAGGCGGATACAGGCCGCCCTTCCCAAGCGCTCATGTGCGTGGGGCGATCCAGTCGTGGATGTGTCCGTTCGCCGTGCATCCGTCTCCGATGTCCTTGCTGTCTGCTTGTAGGCGGCGACTGCGTACCGAAATTTCTGAGGTCAATCGTTCTATGTTCTGGCTCATCCTACGGATGTTTTCTTGTAACGTCTTTTGTCGGGCATTGAGTTTCGCTTTTCCGAGCTGATTATTCCATGGCACAGGTGGCGGTGTCGGCGAGTGTTTCAGTGACGTCACGGAGAATGCCAATACGATTGCGGGGGCGCCTATTGGCTCTGTCATAGCGTGGCGCTGGGGCAGGGCAGTGTGTGGTGCCGCGATGTAGTTCGGATTCAACGCTCGCCAATTCATTTTTCATGCTTTTGAGTTCCTTCAACAGGGTCGCCCGCTTTCTCCAAAGCTTGTCGAAACCTGCTTGTCTCGCTCGAAAACTCCGATGCAACTCTTTGCACTTCGCTGCCGTAAGTTCACTTCGGTTGATGGGCATGGCCTGTCCTCGCATTTCGTGATACTGCGATCATAAGTTGTAGTGGAGGGACAGGGGATAAATTCCTATGATGAGTCGTTTGGCGTTCGCAGTGCTCGGGTTTCTATTGTTGATTGGGCTTGCTCAAGCCGAGGAGATCACGCCCGGAGCGGTTTCCGAGAAGCAGCGGATCTTTCAGCAGGAGGTCAAGATCGACGCCACGGTCCGCGCGCGCTTTTTGAACGCGACCGTTCCGTCTGCGAAAGAGCTCCTCACCCCGGAGGAGTACAGCATCTACCAGGCTGCGTTGTGGTTTGCTGAATCGTCTATGGCTGAGAAGGTCGTCATCAAGGCGCTGAAAGAGAGAATGCCGGAACTGGCGAAGCTGTTCCCCGGCCAGTCGTTGCTCCCGACTGAAGAGCTTTGGCAAATCGGTGTTTCCGTACAATTCAACGAAATTCGAGACGCGCTGTTCGTGTCATCTCTGGCATCCTCCCTTTACTACGCAAAGAAAGCGGGTGTTCTGGGCCGGCTCCTTGCGCCTTTCGATTTCGATGATGACTCAGTCCCTGCGGTGATCATCGAACATCAGTCGGACCTGAAGAGTCTCGAAAGCAGCGCAACGAAAGAAGCGAGTGAGGTCGGCATGGTGGGGCTGGCGCGCTATCTCCTTGATCGGCACGAAGGCTACCCGGACGAATGGTTCGCTTATGTGAAGGAGTTCCCGCTCTATCTGCTGCTGCGCTCGCAGATCGTCGCGGAGCGGCGGGGCAATCCGGGCAATCGACCGCCCGACTTCGAGGCGCTGGTTGAGAAGGCGCGCGCGGCAGCCGGGCCGGATGGTGTGAAGCTGGTGGAGGAAAAGGTTGCCAATACGGTGCCGCGCCGGTTTTACCGCCCGCTCTTTCGCGAACGCCTTCGCGCCGCCGGCCGGCCGGCGTCGGACATCGTGCTTTTCCCGCCGGGCTTCAAGGCGTTTGTCGAGTGGGACAGCGATGAGGTGGACACCTTGTCGCCTGATGTGCCGGCGGACGAAAACCCGGTGATCCCGAATTCGTATCAGCGCGTCGACCAAATGCCCGGCAACGGCTTGAGCACGCTCGGCGCGGAGTGAGGGCGCTCCGGCTTGCAATTTCGCCTGCCATCGCGTCACCCTGATGCCGACCGGCAGGGAATCGCCGGGATGAATGACGGGGCCGTCTCATGTCCGATGCGAGCGCGAAACCTGCCGCCACTGCCGTTTTGCCGGATGTCGTCGCCTATGTCTTCGACGGCGAGGGCGGCGCCCGTCAGGTCGACGTCAACGACCTTGTCGATAGCCAGTTCGACGTCGGCAACTACGCCTTCGCGTGGGTATGTATCCGCCGCGATCAGCCGCACACCTTTGACGAACTCACCCGGTTCGGTCTCGACGGGCATATCGCCGAGGCGCTGACGGCGGACGAAACGCGGCCGCGTTGCACGGTGCACCGCGATGGCGTCGTGCTCAATCTGCGCGGCGTCAATCTGGAGCCGGGCGAGGTGTCGGAGGACATGGTGTCGGCCCGGTTCTGGGTCGAGGGCAAGCGCGTGATCGGTGTCTGGGTTCGCCCGCTGATGGCGATGCGCGAGATGTTCGACGCCATCGACCGCGGGCAGGCGCCGACGAGCCCCGGCGATCTGGTTGCCCAACTGGCGCTCAGGCTGACGGATGGTGCGGAGCCTGCCGTTGCGACGCTGAACGAGCGTATTGATGATCTGGAAGAGTTGGTGCTCGATCAGAACGCCGACGTCTCACAGCGCGATCTCGTTCAGATCCGGCGCACCTCGATCGAGCTGCGGCGCTATCTGTTTCCGCAGCGCGACGCGCTTTCCGCACTTGAGGTCGAGGACCTGCCCTGGCTAGGCCATCACGACCAGAGCCGGATCCGCGAGGCCGCCGACCGGGTGACGCGGCTTGGCGAAGAGCTCGATGCGGTGCGCGACCGGGCGCAGGTCATCCACGATCAGATCATGGACAAGCGGGCGGAGATGATGAACCGGCAGATGCTGGTGCTGTCGATTGTCGCCGCGCTGTTCTTGCCGCTCGGGCTGCTGACCGGGCTTCTCGGCGTCAATGTCGGCGGTATTCCCGGCGCCTCGGACCCCTGGGGCTTCTGGGTCGTCTGCGCTCTTCTGGTTGTTCTCGGCGCGGCGCAGCTGTGGTTCTTCCGCAAGATCGGCATGTTGAAGTAGATCGCGTGCGGTCAGATGCCCGGGGCGATCCAATCGTGGAAATGGCCGTTGGCAGTGCAGGCGTCGCCAATCAGATTTGCCCGCCGTTGAGTGTCCTTCTTGAAGCTTTCGTAAATTTTCCGGAACGTCTGGTGGCGTTCCCTGCAATTCGCCGCTGTCATTGTTTTGGGATCGATAGGCATGGCCTGTCCTCGTCGTTTTGTGGTACTGCGATCATAGGTTGCAGTTGAGGATAGGGGGTAAAATCCCATGCTGTTTCGCTGTGCGTTGGTCGCGCTGGGTTTTGTGCTGCTGAATGGGATCGCTCAGGCCGGGCAGGTGTCGCCCAGGGCCTTTGGCGAGATGCAGCGGATTTTTCGGCAGGAGGCCAAGATCGATGCCACGGTCCGCGCGCGGTTTTTGAACGCGACCGTTCCGTCTGCGAAAGAGCTCCTGACCCCAGAGGAATACAGCATCTACCAGGCTGCGCTGTGGTACGCCGAATGGTCCATGGCCCAGAAGGTTGTCCTCAAGGCTCTGAAAGAAAGAATGCCGGAACTGGCGAAGCTGTTCCCCAGCCAGTCGCTGCTCCCGACTGAAGAGCTTTGGCAAATCGGTGTTTCTGTACAATTCAACGAGATCCGCGATGCCCTCCGGGTGTCGTCTCTGGGATCGTCTCTCTACGACGTAAAAAAGGCGGGCTTTCTGGATCGGGTTCTCGTGTCCGTCGGTTTTGGCGATGAATCGGCGCCCTCAAGCGTTGTTGAGCATCAAATCAACCTTTCGGATCTTGAAAGCAGCGCAACGAAAGAAGCGAGCGAAGTCGGCATGATCGGGCTCGCGCGCTATCTGCTCGACCGGCACGAAGGTTACCCGGATGAATGGTTCGCCTATGTGAAGGAGTTCCCGTTCTATCTGCTGCTGCGCTCGCAGATCGTGGCTGAGCGACGGGGAAATCCGGGCAATCGACCGCCCGACTTCGATGCGCTGGTTGCAGAGGCCCGCGAGGCTGCCGGGCCGGATGGTGTGAAGCTGGTCGAGGAAAAGGTCGACGACACGGTGCCACGCCGGTTTTACCGCCCGCTCTTTCGCGAACGCCTTCGCGCCGAGGGACGTCCGGCGGCGGACATCGTGCTTTTTCCGCCGGGCTACAAGACGTTTGTCGAGTGGGACAGCGATGAGGCGGACACCTTGTCACCTGATGTGCCGGCGGACGAGAACCCGGTGATCCCGAATGGGTATCAGCGCGTCGACAAAATGCCCGGCAACGGCTTGAACACGCTTGAGGCGGAGTAGACCGGTGGTTGAGTAGCGATTCCTTGCTGGGCTCGGCTCAGTTCCCCGACAGTTTACTCACGCTCCCACGTCATCCTCTGGTCGAGCCGGAGGATGGCGTTGGTGGCCGGGCCGGGCCCCCGTCAAAAATACGCATGGCAAACGGTCCTGAGATGGCAACAGGTCCCGGATCAGAGTCGCCTTAGGCAGGATGCGCGCTGGTCTAGCGCTCGCGGCGGGCCATGAAGGCGAGGCGCTCGAACAGCATCACGTCCTGCTCGTTCTTCAACAGGGCGCCGTGCAGCGGCGGGATTGCCTTTTTCGGATCGGTCTGGCGCAGCGTCGTCTCGTCGATGTCCTCGTTGAGCAGCAGCTTGATCCAGTCGAGCAGTTCCGAGGTCGACGGCTTCTTCTTCAGGCCGGCGACATCGCGCACGTCGTAGAAGATGCCGAGCGCTTCCTGCAGCAGCCGCTTCTTCAGGCCGGGGAAGTGAACCTCGACGATGTCGGCCATGGTCTCGGCATCGGGGAACTTGATGTAGTGGAAGAAGCAGCGGCGCAGGAAGGCGTCCGGCAGCTCCTTCTCGTTGTTCGAGGTGATGATGACGATCGGCCGGCGCTCGGCGCGGATCGTTTCGCCGGTCTCGTAGATGTGGAACTCCATGCGGTCGAGTTCCTGCAAGAGGTCGTTGGGGAACTCGATGTCGGCCTTGTCGATCTCGTCGATGAGGAGGACCGGGCGCTCCTCTGCGGTGAAGGCATCCCACAGGCGGCCGCGGCGGATGTAGTTGCGGATGTCCTTGACGCGCTCATCGCCGAGCTGGCTGTCGCGCAGGCGCGAGACGGCGTCATATTCGTAAAGGCCCTGGATCGCCTTCGTCGTCGACTTGATGTGCCACTCGATCAGCGGCGCGCCGATCGCCTTGGCGATCTCGGCGGCGAGCACGGTCTTGCCGGTGCCCGGTTCGCCCTTGATCAGCAAGGGGCGTTCCAGCGCGATCGCGGCATTGACGGCAATGCGCATGTCCTCGCTGGCGACGTAATCGGCGGTTCCCTCGAAACGCATGACCTGCTCCGGTTGGTTGATCTCTTGCCGATGATCTAGCGCAGATCGAGCGAAAGCGAAATCCCGTCCGGTATCGGCAAATTTTGCCGCCGGGGCGGGTGGAATCTGCCGGAAACTGCCTTTCCTGAACTCCTTAACAAATAGTAAACAATTGTTTTTATTGAGAAAAATTGCGTTTCCGAATTGGCACGCTGCTTGCCATTTCAAGTCCGAACCATCGACCTGCCGCCGGATCGGCATCAAGGGAGTTTAGTATCATGGGTATCTACAGTGCGATCTCGACCGCGGTCAGCGGACTTCGTGCACAGTCTTCCGCCCTCGAGCACATCTCGGGCAACATCGCGAACTCGCAGACCATCGGCTACAAGCGCACCGAGACGAATTTCGTCGACCTGATCCCGGATGCGGCGCCGACGCGCCAGGCAGCCGGCGTGGTGCTGGCTTCGTCGCGCGCCACCAACGAGGTGCAGGGCAATATCGAGAGCTCCGATACCGACACCTACATGGCGGTGAACGGCGACGGCTTCTTCGTCGTCTCGGAAAAGGTCGGGACGGCGGACAGCCTGCCGGTGTTCGCCGATACCGATCTCTACACCCGCCGCGGCGACTTCAAGCTCGACAAGGACGGCTATCTGGTCAACGGCGCGGGCTACTATCTGCAGGGCCTTGCGGTCGACTCGACAACCGGCAACGTCTCGGGCAGCGTGCCGACGCCGATCCGGATCGACAACGACTTCCTGCCGGCCGAAGCAACCACCCAGATCACCTATCGCGCCAACCTGCCTGCCTCGCCGGCATCTGGCGAGATGGTCCCGGGTGATTTTGCGACCGATCCCACGGCCGGAAACGACGAATATGTCACGGCAGACGACCAGGACACATTCATCGAACAGTCCATCGCCGGCGGTGCGGTGACGGCTTACGACGCCACCGGCAGTTCGGTGAACATCCAGTTCCGCTGGGCACTCACCGACGATTCCACCAACACCTGGAACCTGTTCTATCTTGAGGACTCCGACGCCACGGGCGCTAATGCGATGTGGCGCAACATCGGCACCGACTTTGAGTTCGGAACCGATGG
The DNA here is from genome assembly GCA_002869065.1 of Hyphomicrobiales bacterium. NCBI lineage: Bacteria > Pseudomonadati > Pseudomonadota > Alphaproteobacteria > Hyphomicrobiales > Hyphomicrobiales bacterium. The sequence continues at coordinate 314,013 of PKTR01000003.1, read as the reverse complement.
TCAGCTTACCGCGCCTGCCGGCGCGCTGAGCGGCTTGAGCTTCACCGTGGATGGCATGACGCTGAGTGGCCTGACCATGACCGACGGCGATGGCGGTCTGACCCAGTTCGCCGACGTGAATACGGCGAGCGCCGGCGTCACCGAACTGAGCCAAGACGGCTATCCGGCCGGCGAACTGGTCGGCATTTCGGTCTCCGAGACGGGCCGCATCATCTCGACCTATTCGAATGGCCGTCAGCTTGAAATGGCGGAAGTGGTGCTTGCCGGCTTCAACGGCGACGACGCGCTGCGCAAGCGCGATGGCAGCGCCTATCTGGAGACCAACGAATCCGGTCCGCCGATCTACGGCGCTGCCGGCTCCATCGTCGGTGCCGCGACCGAGTCGTCCAACACCGACCTCGCTGACGAATTCTCCAAGCTGATCGTCACGCAGCAGGCCTATACGGCCAACTCGCGGGTGGTCACCACCTCGGACGAGATGTTGCAGGAAGTGCTCAACATCGTTCGTTAGCGCTGAACGAGGGGGCGCATACACCCCCTCAAACTCTTGAACGAACGGGATCGTGAAACCAGGCGCAGATTTTCGATCCCAGCACGAAAAACTTCAACGCGGCGCGCCCGGGACGACAACGAAACGTCCCCGCGCGCCGCAGTCAGCTGACGGAAGGGTGTCATGAGTATCTCGTCGGCCTTGAGCATCGCAATTTCAGGACTGCGCGTTACGCAGCAGCAGGTGGAACTCGCGTCGGGCAACATCGCCAACGCGGATACCGAAGGCTATACGCGCAAGGTCACCTCGACCGAAAACATCGCCATCGACGGCAATCGCTCGCTCGGTGTTCGCCGCGGGGACGTGCAGCGCACACTCGATACCTTCGTGCTGGAGCGCTATCAGGCGAGCCTGTCGAACTCCACGAACGCCAATGTACTGGCCGACTTCCAGGCCCGGCTCGACGCAATGTACGGGGCGCCGGGCGAGATCACCGCGCTCGACACGATTTTCAACGGCTTCACGGCGAGCCTCGAAGCCCTGTCGACGTCGCCGGAAGACATCACGACCCGTGGGGCGGTGCTATCGGATGCGCAGACGCTCGCCGCCCGGCTCAACGCCATGTCGGCCGAGATCCAGAGCATGCGCGTGGAGGCCGAGCGGCAGATTTCTGATAGCGTCGATCAGGTCAACTCGCTGCTGACCTCGATCCAGAACATCAACGCCGACATCATCCGCTTTTCGGCCGGCGACGTGGATCCGGTGCAACTGCTCGACCAGCGCGACCAGATGGTCTCGGAGCTGTCCCAGCTCATGGACATCAATGTCGACGAGGCCGAAAGCAACGGCATCACCATCCACACCGGCAACGGCATCCTGCTGTTCGATGGCAACAGCGCGACGCTGTCCTTCGATGAGGCCGGCACGATTACGCCCTACAGCGAGTGGAGCGATGTCGATTCCGAGCGTCTGGTCGGCACCATCACGCTGGATACGTCGCTCGGCTATTCCATCGATCTGATCGGTCAGAATTCGTTCTCCTCGGGCTCGCTCGCAGCCTATGTGAAGCTGCGCGACGACATTCTGGTCGAGGCACAGGCGCAGCTCGATGAATTCGCCAGCGCGCTGTCGCTCGCCCTGTCAAACCGGACGGAAGAGGGAACTGCAGTTGATACCGGCACTCAGACGGGTTTCGATCTCGATCTGACGGGGCTGCAGGCCGGCAATCCGATCACCTTCGAATATATCGACGTGGTGAGCGGCGACACCGAGACGGTGACGTTCATCCGGGTCGATGATCCGACGCTTCTGCCGCTCGACGACAGCGTGACCGCCAATGCTGGCGACACCGTTTACGGCATCGACTTCTCAGGCGGTCTTGCGACTGCTACCGCCGATATCGGCGCGGCGCTCGGCGCCTCCTTCACCGTTTCCGATCAGGGCGGCAATGTGCTGCGTATTCTCGACGATGGCGGCACCAACGTAACGTCGTCGGCGATGGCGGCGTCGATCACCAACACCGCGCTGAGCGACGAGGGCGTCGCGCTGCCGCTGTTCGTCGATGGCGGCGAGGGTCCGGCCGTTTATACCGATAGCCTCGACGGGCGGGTGCAGAAGACCGGGTATGCGGGCCGCATCGTGGTCAATCCCGACCTCCTTGCCGACAGCTCCAAGCTGGTCGAATACGACACCGTCAACGGCACCTATGCGGGCGATGCGACGCGCCCGACGGCGATGATCGAGGCGCTGACGGAGTCCCAGTTCAGCTATTCCGCCGACAGCGGCATCGGCAGCGGCGCATCGCCATTCTCGGGCAGCGTCTCAGGCTTCCTGCGCGAGGTCATCAACAACCGCAGTTCGGCGACGGCGGCGGCTGACCGCGAAAAGACCACGCAAGAGACGACCACCAACGCGCTGTCGGAAAAACTCGTCGAGAGCAGCAAGGTCGATCTCGACCAGGAACTTTCGGCGCTTATCGAGTTGCAGAACGCCTACGCGGCCAATGCTCGCGTCATGCAGACGGTGCGTGAGATGCTCGACACGCTGATGGCGATCTGAGGAGTACCATCATGACGATATCCTCGTTCAACGGTTATCATTCGGTGATGTCGCTGCGCATCCACAATATGCGCGCACAGTTCACCGATCTGCAGCGCCAGCTCGGCACCGGGCAAAAGGCGGAAACCTTTGGCGGTCTCGGTGTTCAGGCCGGCCTTGATGTCGCGCTGCGCCAGCAGCTCGCCGACGTCAATGCCTGGCAAAGCACGACCGAACATACCGGGCTGCGTCTCGAACTGCTCAACCAGACCTTCGAGCAGATCAGCGCGATCGCGACCGACGCGGCCGAAGGCACCGATCCGAACGCCTTCGACTTGCTGTCGGATGGCCAGACGGCTGGCCAGAACATCGCGATGACGTCGCTCGCCGAACTGTTCGGGCTGATGAACACCGATATCGGCGGGCGCTATCTGATGAGCGGCAAGGCGGTGAACACCAAGCCGGTGGAGGCGCTCGGCGTCGTTCTCAATGGCGACGGCACGCGCGCCGGCTTCCTTCAGGTGCGCGACGAGCGGCTTGAGGCCGATCTTGGCCCGGCAGTCGCCGCCGGAAATCTCGGCCGCATCGATGTGTCGAGCGTTGGCACCACCGTGACCTTTGCCGAGGACGGCGTGCATCCATTCGGGTTCAAGGTGACGGGCGTCAATTCCGGTCTGTCCAATGCGACCGTGACCGGGCCGGCCGGTTCGCCGGCAACCACCGATGTTACCTTCACCGGTGATCCGGTGACGGGCGAAGTGATCCGGGTCTATCTCGACCTGCCCGACGGTACGACGACCGATATCGCCCTGACCGTCGGGGGCTCTGGCGAGCCGGGTACCTTTGCCATTGGCAACACGCCGGCTGATACGGCGGCCAATTTTGAGGCAGCACTTGCCGATGCGTTAGCGGCGGAGGCCGCGACGACGCTACGCTCGGCATCGGGCATGGCCGCAGCGGACGATTTCTTCGGCACGACGGGAGGCGGCGAGCCGCAGCGCGTCGACGGGCCGCCGTTCGATACGGCAACCGCGATGGTATCGGACAGCGCAACGACCGTGGTCTGGTATCGCGGCGACAACACTGCGGAAGATCCGCGGCTCGGAGCGACTGCGCGGATCGACGATTCCGTCACCATTTCCTACGGGCTGCGCGCCAACGAAGAAGCGCTCGTGAATATCGTCAAGGGGCTCGCGGTCTATGGAACGGAGACCTTCACGGCGAATGACGAGACGGACCGAGCCCGCTATTCCGAACTCGCCGACCGCTCCTGGTACGAACTGGCCGAGCAGAGCGGCTCCAATTCGTTGCGCGCGCTCGTGTCGGAATTCGGCACGATTTCCTATTCGGTCGGTACCGCCGAACAGCGGCATGTCGCAGCAGCCGGCACGCTGATCGAAGCGGTGGAAGGGATCGAGTCCTCGAATCTGGAGGAGGTCGCGACCAAACTGCTGCAGCTCGAAACGTTGCTTGAGGCGAACTACACGACGATGTCGAAACTGGCCGAGATGTCGCTCACCAATTACATCTAGATTCAAGGTTCGCGCCGGCAGTTTCGGCCGGCACCACACCTGGAAATGCAAAAACGGCCGCCGGGATTTCCCGACGGCCGTTTTGGTGTCTGTCGTGGGTCGCGCGGCTGTTACTTCGGCGCGCTCTCGCTGGCGACCGAATTGCGCAGGCCTTCAGCGAGCGAGCGGTTGATCTGTACCAGCACGCCGAGACGTTCGGGGCCGGCTTCCTTGTCGGTGAGGATATTCACCGTGCGGGTGAAGATGAACACGGCGAGATTGGCGATGTTCTGCTTGACCGGCTGGGGAAGCGGATTGTCGGGCGAGGTCGCCGACGTCGAGAGAATGGTCCACAGGCGCCGGTTGAAGGTCAGCGCCTCGTCAAGCATGTCCTGACGGCTGTCCCAGTTATCCTTCACCACCTGGATCTTGCGAGCCGCCTTCAGCAGCAGGCTGGCTTCCAGTTCCCGCGGGCTGACTGTCGTGCGTTCCGTGTTCTGATACGTCTGGGTTGCCAGATTGTACATGACCGATCAACTTCCTCTCGTACTCGATCAGCTTTTTTGCTTCTTTAAGAGCTTTGTAAAGTGAATTACTTAAGATGTTATTACTTATTTCGTTCACATAAGGAATGGTGCTGGGCGCTGCAGTAATAATATCGTTGACAAGTTGAAAAAAATCTTTGTGAATTTTGCTCGGATCACTCGATAAGTACATTAATTGTACGGCGAGATAGACTCGCTTCGCAGGAGTGTCGGCCGTTTCTGGAGTGAGAACGTCTTTTTCGCGCAGAATGGGCGCGTTGCCTTCGATGAAGAGCCGTGTCCGCTGGTGATCATTGGTGATCACCGACTCGCCGATGATGATCCGCTCGCCCGGTTTGAGTTCGACCTTGAGAGCCATCTGGCGGATCTCCGAGAGGCAGTTGACCGGCACGCCGGCCGGCAAAAAGGACGCGATCGGCCCGGCGAAGACGACGTGCGTCTGCTTCGGGCATCGCTTCGTTCAGTTTGCGCTTTTACGCTTACCGAATGGTTAATTCAGGGTGGGCGGGCCGCCGATCTGCCGTGGCCAAAAAAAACGGCGGGGCCATGGCCCCGCCGAAATTTCGATCGCGTCTTGCGAGGCGATTAGAACAGACGAAGCACCGCCTGGTCGGCCTGCGAAGCAAGCGACAGTGCCGAAGTCGACAGCTGCTGCCGGGTCTGCAGGGCCAGCATGTTGGCGCCTTCCTCGTTCGAGTCGGCCAGAACCAGATTGTCCGCACCCGTCTGCAGGGTGTTGATCATCGAGTTGGTGAAGTCCTCGCGGATTTTCACCGTGTTCAGGTTCGAACCGAACGTCGCAGCGGTCGAGCGCAACGTGCTGAGAGCCGTGGTCAGGCTGTCGAGCAGGGTGTCGGACTCGGTGCTGTCGAGGGTCGACGCGCTCGAGATGGCGAGACCCGACGAGGTCAGGTCGGCACCGGCAACTGTCAGCTCCGACTTGTTGGAGTCGCGCTTTTCGTTGAACGCCACCTTCAGGCTCGCGGTCGCCGAGTTGATCAGGTTGATGCCGTTGTAGGAGGCATCAGCCGCCAGCTCGTCGATCTGCTGGAGGATGTCGTTGAACTGCGAAACCAGATCGGAGTTGTCAGCCGTCGAGCTGTCAGCCGCGTAGTTGGTTACCGACAGTGCGGCAGCGTCACCGGCGGCGGTGCCGAAGTCGACATTGTAGTCGGTGCCACCCGGATCGGTCGGATCGTTGTTGGCCGTGTTGGTCGTGTCCGTACCGTCGACGTCAAGCACTTCGGTGAAGCCGAGCCCTGCGAAAGGCGCGTAGCTTGACAGGTCAGCCGTGGCAGTCGCGTCGATGTCGGTCGGAACCGCGGTAACCGTATCCGTCGTGTTGGTGTCGGTGTCCGGGGTGCCGTCGGCATCCGTGATGGTCAGGTTCAGCGAAGAATTGCCGTTGGCGGTGATGTTGAGGCGGCCGTCACTGGTGACTTCAGCGGTCGCAACGCCGGAAGCGTTGATCGAGTCGATGATGTCGGAGACCGTCTCATTCGCCGGCGTGGCGCCAACGGTGTAGGTGAAGTTGGACGTGGTGCCGTTGGAATCGGTCGCGGTGAGCGAAAGAGTGTCACCGTTCGCGAAGCCAAGTGTCCCCAGATCCTGGTTCAGAGCGCGCGCCTTGGTGGTGCTGCCCGTGGAACCGCTCGTGTCGATGCTGAACGCGCCCTGAATCTGCGTCGAGGTTTCGGACGTGTTGTTCTGCTGAGCCTGGGTAACGGTCGACTTGGCGCTTTCAACGAGCTTGGTGATCGCCGAAATGCCGTTGTCGGCAGCTTCGATGGTCTTAATGCCGTTGTTGATGCCGTCCAACAGGCTCGAGAGGTCGTTGGCACGTGCCGACAGGCTCTGCGAGGTGAAGAAGTTGGTCGGGTTATCGAGGGCCGAGTTGACCTTCTTGCCGGTGGCCAGACGGTTCTGCGTGGTCGCCATCAGATCAGCGGTGTTCTGGAGCGAGAGCAGGTTCTGGCGAACGCCGGCGGAGAGAGTGATATCAGACATTACTTTGGATCCTTCCTGGTCCTAAACGCTGTTACGAGCGCCTCTTTCTGAGACGTCGGGGCGAATCTGACATGGGAGTTCCTAATCGTTGGTAAAATTCGACGGTAAAAAGCCCGCTTTCTCGACGAATGAAAATGAGGGTAAACAGAGGGTTGCAGTATTTTGGCTGCAAATCGAAATGTTCAATTTTCGGAAATACGTGGATAGGCGGTCGAAGTCTGAGGCGCGCTTCCCGTGCGGCACATTGATGGTTGCCTTGGGGGAATCGATTATCCGGGCCCATCGCGAAAAATATGGTTAACGCGGTGTTAACCGCAGTTTGATCTTTTGTGTTCACGAGAACCAATCGGGTGAAAAGACCATGGCGATGCCGAATAAAAGTCGTGCTGAGCGGCGGCGCGAAGAGAAGCTGAGCAAAAAGCAGGCGAAGGACGCCAAATCTCCTGCCGGGAGAAAGCGGGTCGAAAATCCGGTTCATGCCGAAGTCGTCGAGCGGCTCAGGCAAATCGAGAAGATCCGGCAGACTGGTGAGGTTGCCGCGGCGTTGCAGGCGTGCCAGCAGCTCTATTCGGCACACCCTGACAAGGTTGAAGTTCTCTTTGCCGCCGGAGCGCTCAATCTTGAGCTCGAGCGTTACGAAGGCGCCTATGGTTTTCTCAAGCGGGTTGTGGAACTCGCTCCGGAGCGGGGAGATTTCTGGCTCCGTTTCTCCTCGTGTCTCTATGGGATGAGGCAATTGGAGGCAGCCCGCATTGCCGCCATGAATGCCGTGCAACGGATGCCGAGGGATCTGAACGCCCTGTATTTCCTCGGCAACGTCTGTCGGGACACCGACGACAATGAGAATGCTCTGCTCGCGTTCAATGCCATTCTGGAACTGAAGCCGGGTGACCTGAGGGCGATGTTCGGCAAGGCGCGCTCGCTGATGGTGCTCGGTCGGATCGATGAAGCGGAAGATTTGCTTCTGGCAGTTGTCGACAAGGATCCGATGTATTTTTCTGCCTATCAGAATCTGCTGCGAAACAAGTCCACGAAAATCGACATCGAGAAGGTCCGCGAGCTCGGCCTTGGTTATATCCGCGATCACTCGTTGAGCGACGACGGGCTCATATCGATTTATTTTACGCTCGCCTATATTGAGGATCGCGAGAAGAATTACGATCAGGCCTTCCAGTATTACCTGAAAGCGAACGCCATCAAGTTCGGCCACAATTCGTTCGATCCAACTAGGTTTAGCGACAAGGTAAACCGCCTGATCGAGGGGTTTTCCGCGGAAGCGGTGGCTGAACTGGCTGGCGGCGGTTCGATGAGCGATGCGCCGATCTTCATTGTCGGCATGCCGCGTTCGGGCACCACGTTGACCGAGCAGATTCTATCGAGCCATTCGAAAGTTCACGGCGCCGGCGAGCTTCGCAAGGTTTCTCTCATAGTCAAGGAGCTGACCCGCGTAGCCCTGCATGGCTTTACGTATCCCCTCGATATGCATCGTTTCGACCACAACGCCCTTCGCGAACTCGGCGAACAGTATCTCGATGTCGCCATGCGCAATGCGCACGAGGGCGCTGAGCGTGTCGTCGACAAGATGCCGGGCAATATTGTCCACCTCGGTCTGATCGCAACTATGTTTCCGAATGCTACGCTCATTCATTGCATGCGCGATCCGATGGATACCGCCGTGTCCTGCTTCATGCAGAATTTCAAGGAAGAGCTAAGCTTTGCCTCCGACCTTGCGTCGCTCGGCTACTACTACCGCGAATCCCTGCGGCTGATGGATCACTGGAAGAAGATCTTCCCGGGGCGGATCATGGAAGTCCGCTACGAGGAGACCGTTGCCGATCAGGAGGCGATGAGCCGCAAGCTGATCGCCCATGCGGGGCTTGAGTGGGAAGATCAGTGCCTGGAGTTCCACAAGACGGAGCGCAGCGTGCAGACCGCGAGCCTGTGGCAGGTGCGTCAGCCGATCTACAAGACGTCGGTCGAGAGATGGCGCCGCTACGAGAAGCATCTCGGGCCGCTGATCGATGCGCTCAACGGCAAAGAGCCCGAGACGGCGTAATCCGTTTCAGGTCAAGGCAAGCGGTGCAGGTCGTTCGCGGCTCGCGGCCGCGTGACGAATTTATGGGTATGTCGCGGCATCAGCCGGTGACGGGGATGGCCGTTGTGTCGGGTGTGCGGATACGTGCGATCGTTTGGCGGTCGCGCCTGGCTCCTGTTCACATATCCCGCAGCTCTCAGGCCACCTCGTCGACGGCTTCCGCACGGCCTTCCTCAGCAACGTGCTGATTGGCAACCGTTTCCATGGATTCCACATAGGCCCGCAGCTTCAGCATGCTGTCGTCGGGGACCTGTGTCACCACTTCGCCGGACTGCGTGTCGACCGCACGATAGACGTAGCTGTCGGTCGAAGGATCGACGTCGACACGGCGGTCGAGATCCAGCGACGCGGTTGCCTTGTCGGCATTGCGATCATGTTCGCGCCCACGCTCAGCGGCATGGCTTTCCGCCGACGACTGCGTCGGGCGGACTGTGGCTTCTTCCGGAAGGTCGGTCTTGGCGACGGCATCGCGCACCTCGGGTTGGCGCGGCGCCATGTAGGCCGTGAACGTCGGAAGGGGTCTAACTGCTCCGGTATCCATCTGCCCTCTCCTTGGGCAATCTGTTGACACATATTCTAGGTGTGGATCGCCCGATTGACCTGACAATCCAACCCTACCTTACGGGTCCCGGATGAATCCTCGTTTAAGAAACAAGGTAAATTTCGATCGATTTCTTTGCGGCTACTGCGTCAACCATAAACAGTGCAGAGTCGTCGATTCATGGCGACTCGCAACTACTTAAGTAAAGTTGCGGCGAAAACGCTCCGGCTACTCGCACCCGACTTTCCGGGGGGGCATGCAAAAAAAAGACGCGCCGGCCGGGGGCCGACGCGTCACGCAAAAGAAAAGCCGAAGATATCCGTTGGTCAGAACGTGCCGTCGAGGCTGATGCCGCGGGCCATCGGGCCGCTCGGGGCCATCGAGCCGTTGCTGCCGTAGTTCTGCGGCTGGCCCTTGGCGCCGAGCTTGCGGGCAACCGAATGCACCAGATCCTGCGAGACCTGGCGGGCGGTGGCGAGCACGGCGAGGTTGATCTGCAAAAGCGCGCGGAATTCTTCGTGACGGCGGCGCAGGGCATCGACCTGGGCCGGAGCGAAGCGGCCGAGCGCCAGCGAGTTCTGCCGCATCTTCTCGACGTCGGCGAGATAGCGTTCGGCCAGCTCGCTCTTGCTCGGGTGCATGTCGTTGGCCGCGAACAGCTTGCCGGCGCGGATCAGCGCCGTTTCCTGTTCGATCGCGTCGATCAACGCATCCATGGTGGCCGCCATGTCGGCGCACAGCGCGCGGGCGTCTTCAGGGGTTGCGACAAGGACGTCGGCGGTCTGAACGCTGACCGGGTGCGGGATCATTGTGCGCTTCCTTCCTGAAGGGCGATCAACTGGCGGGTGATGTCGTCGGCAAGGCCGATGCCGCCGGACGCGGCGATGGTGCGGGCCTGCTCCTCGACCAGCATGCCGCGCCAGGTGGATTCCGCGCCGCTGCCGCCGAAGGCATCGTCGGCGTCGCTTTCCGGCATCATCGAATTGAGCATGGTGGTCAGGAACACGGATTCGAACTCTTCCGCCGTCTGGCGGGCATGTTCGAGCGTGGCCGGATTGAGCGTCTTGCCGGTGCCGGAATAGCTGTTGAGGCCGGCCAGCGCCGGGGCGGAGAGGAGGGCGTCGCTCATCACATCACCTCGATTTCGGCCTGCAGAGCGCCGGCGGCCTTGACCGCCTGCAGAATGGCGATCATGTCGCGCGGGCCGATGCCGAGCGCGTTCAGCCCGTCGACCAGTTCCTGCAGGGTCACGCCTTCGCGCACCACGGCGAGCTTCTTGCCGTTCTCGTCGTCGACCTTGACGTCGGTGCGCGGCACGATGGTGGTCTGGCCGGCGGACAGCGCTTCGGGCTGGCTGACCTGCGGCGATTCCGAAATCATCACGGTCAGATTGCCCTGGGCGACGGCGACAGTGCTGACGCGCACGTCGCGGCCAATGACGATGATGCCGGACTGCTCGTCGATGACGACCTTGGCGGGCAGATCGGGCTCGACCAGGAGCTGTTCGATATCAGTCAGCAGATCGACGATGTTGCCGTCGAAGTCGCGCGGCATATGCAGTCGGACGGTGGCCGGGTCGGTCGGCTCGGCGACGGGGCGGCCCATCAGATCGTTGACGGCGAGCGCGATGCGCCGGGCAGTGGTCAGATCAGGATTGCGTAGCGCGAGGCGGACGGACGCCATCGAGGCGAGCTGGAACTTGATCTCACGTTCAACAAGGGCGCCGTTGGCGATGCGCCCGGAAGTCGGCACACCGCGGGTCACGGATGCCGCGTCGCCATTTGCCGAAAAGCCGGCGATCGCGACCGGCCCTTGGGCAATCGCGTAGACTTCGCCATCGGCGCCGAGCAGCGGGGTGACCAACAAGGTGCCACCCTGCAGGCTCTTGGCGTCGCCGAGCGCGCTGACGGTCAGGTCGATGCGGGTACCCTGTGTGGAAAAGGCCGGCAGGTTCGCGGTCACCATGACGGCGGCAACGTTTGCCGTGCGCATGTCGATGCCGCGGGTGTTGACGCCGAGGCGTTCGAGCATCGCCTGAAGGCTCTGCTTGGTGAAGGGCGCGTTGTTGAGCGAGTCGCCGGTGCCCTGCAGACCGACCACGAGGCCGTAACCGATCAACTGGTTCTCACGCACCCCCTCGATGTCCGCGATGTCCTTGATGCGGGACGCCGCGGCTGCTTCGCCGACGATGAGGACGGCGGCAAGGATGCCGAGGAGGGATTTGACGAAAAGGCGAGGCCGCATGGGTGCATGATCCGGATTAACGCGTGTGCAGCGCGCGATGCGAACGCCGTGCCAATTCGGATGATTTTATATCTTATTGTTTTGCTTGGATATTTCTGTGACAGGAGGTGTGACAGCGCGTGGCGGACTCGGAATCTGCGCGGCAAAACCAGCCTGACCCGGCAAGATTTGCCGCCCCGTTAACACTTCGTTTACCAAACCGGCAAATGCTCGTGGCATTATCGCATCGCGATCCGGCAGCTTGGACATCATGCGCGTCAACGGACCCATCAGACCGAACAACACCAGCACTGCAGGCGCCGCCCGGCGCGGCGGCAGCGGCTCCTCGTTTTCGCCGATCACCAGCGAGGCGAAGCCGCAGGCGCAGACGGTCTCGAGCACGGCGCCGCTTTATGGCATCGAGGCGATCCTTGCGTTGCAGGAGGTCGGCAGCAGCACGGAAGGCAAGCGCCGGGCGATCAAACGCGGCCATTCGCTGCTCGACATTCTCGAAGAGATGAAGATCGGTCTGATCGATGGCACCCTTTCGGATGCGTTGCTCGACCGTCTGGTCACGATGCTGCAGAACCACGAGCCGTCGGGAGACTCGGAAATCGACGCGGTGGTCGCGGAAATCGAATTGCGGGCGAGCGTCGAGCTGGCCAAACGGGGCCGTACGCTGCCGTAGCGTGACCTCCGTTTCCGCGCGAGTTTTTCAAAATCTCAATTCAATCAACGATGTTAATTCCGATAAGCGGAATGTCGGCGATGCTGTGGGCGTTCGTGGAAAATTCATCCGTCGAAAGTTGTATCCCACGAACTCCGTCGCTATATTCCCGCCCGACTGATTGACCGGTGTCGAGGGTCGGAATGACTGCAGTTGTTGATGAGGACTATCGCCCTTCCGAGGACGAGACGTTTATGAGCGATCGTCAGCGGGAGTATTTCCGTGCCAAGCTGATCGCTTGGAAGGATGACATTCTGCGGGAGAGTCAGGAGACTCTGCAGAACCTGCAGAAGGAAAACGAAAACCACGCCGACATCGCCGATCGGGCGTCGTCGGAGACGGACCGTTCGATCGAATTGCGGGCTCGCGATCGTCAGCGCAAGCTGATCGCCAAGATCGATGCGGCACTGAAGCGGATCGAAGACGGGTCCTACGGCTATTGCGAGGAAACCGGCGAGCCGATTTCCCTGAAGCGGCTCGATGCCCGTCCGATCGCAACCCTGTCGATCGAGGCGCAGGAGCGGCACGAACGCCGCGAGCGGATCTACCGCGACGACTAAGGGCGCGGCTTCAGAACCTTTACGCACTCAGCAAAACAAAAAAGGCGGCTTCCTCTGGAAGCCGCCTTTTCATTTCCCGCGCCGTTGGGGAACGGCGGGGGAAGGGGGTGGCACGGCCCGCTTGGGGAGTGAAACCGTGCCGGACCGTTCTGGCTTGGGGAGCTGTCGAACGGTCTTGGGGAGTGCGTAGTTCGCCTGGCGCCGCGCCGTCGGGGCGGCGGTGAGGAGGGGCATCCGGGCCGGATTGCCCGGATGAAGGTTCGGTGGGGTTTCGGTCTAGAAGGGCATCACGATATCGAGCACCTGTTGACCGTAGCGGGGTTGCTGGACATCGGTGATCTGGCCGCGGCCGCCATAGGAGATGCGGGCTTCGGCGATCTTGTCCGACTCGATGGTGTTCTGGGCGTTGATATCTTCCGGCCGGACGACACCGGCGATGATGAGTTCGCGCACTTCGAAATTGACCCGCACCTCTTGGCGGCCCTCGATCACCAGATTGCCGTTCGGCAGCACCTGGGTGACGACGGCGGCGACATTGGTTTCCAGTTTTTCAGACCGGTCGACCGAGCCGGAACCCTTGTGAGAGTTGTCGGAGTTCAGGTCGACGGCGGCGCTGGACGAAACGCCGCCCGGCAGGATCGTCTTGTCGAGCAGGTGACCGAACACGCCGTCGGCGCCCATGTTCTCGGTTGCCGAGCGGGTCCGTTCGGTGGTGTTGTCGAACTCGGCCTTGTCGGAGATCTCGACCTTGACGGTGAGAATGTCGCCGACGCGCTGGGCGCGCTGGTCCTTGAAGAAGGCGCGGGCGCCCGACCGCCACAGCGAGTTCGAATTGTAGTGCACCGGGGTCGGCTGCGGCATCGGCATCTGCACCGGCTGATAGCCGGGCATGGCCTGCGGGTTCTCGATCGGGCTGAGCGAAGGTTCCTTGCCGACATTCTTCAGCCGGTCGGCGGCGCCGCACCCGGTTAGGGCTGCAGCGGTGGCCGCAACGAGGATCAGGGTTGTCAGCCGGTTCATCGGCTCGCCTCCGAGAGTTTGATAACGCTTTGCTGGCCGGTGATGATCTGAACCTTGCCACGCGCGATGACACTGCCGCGCACGATGCGGCGGGATTGACTGTTGAGAACGTTGACCATGTCGCCTTCGGCGCCGGATTCGAGCGCCTGGCCACGGGCGGTCAGGGTGAGGCCCGGCACCTGGTAGACGACGGTCACGGCTTCGCCACGGCGCACGAGGAGCGGCTGGGCGAGGTCGCTCTTGCCGATCGGCTGACC
>PKTR01000002.1:1537500-1539193 GCA_002869065.1 Hyphomicrobiales bacterium | reverse complement strand
CATCGAGGTGCCAAACAACCCCGTCGATATGGACTCTTGGGGGTCATCAGCCTGTTATCCCCGGCGTACCTTTTATCCGTTGAGCGATGGCCCTTCCACTCGGGACCACCGGATCACTATGACCGACTTTCGTCTCTGCTCGACTTGTCAGTCTCGCAGTCAGGCAGGCTTATGCCATTGCACTCAACGAGCGATTTCCGACCGCTCTGAGCCCACCATCGCGCGCCTCCGTTACTCTTTGGGAGGCGACCGCCCCAGTCAAACTACCCACCACACACTGTCCTGGACCCGGATAACGGGCCGCAGTTAGACATCCATGGCTACAAGGGTGGTATTTCAAGGATGACTCCACCTGAGCTGGCGCCCAAGTTTCAACGTCTACCACCTATCCTACACATGTCGACACGAATGCCAGTGTGAAGCTATAGTAAAGGTGCACGGGGTCTTTCCGTCTAACCGCAGGAACCCCGCATCTTCACGGGGAATTCAATTTCACTGAGTCTGTGCTGGAGACAGCGGGGAAGTCGTTACGCCATTCGTGCAGGTCGGAACTTACCCGACAAGGAATTTCGCTACCTTAGGACCGTTATAGTTACGGCCGCCGTTTACCGGGGCTTCGATTCAGAGCTTGCACCCCTCCTCTTAACCTTCCGGCACCGGGCAGGCGTCAGACCCTATACGTCGCCTTACGGCTTCGCAGAGCCCTGTGTTTTTGCTAAACAGTCGCCACCCCCTGGTCTGTGCCCCCTCACATCGGTTGCCCGATGCAAGGGCCTCCTTCTCGCGAACTTACGGAGGCAATTTGCCGAGTTCCTTCAGCACAGTTCTCTCAAGCGCCTTGGTATACTCTACCAGTCCACCTGTGTCGGTTTAGGGTACGGTCTATACGCGAGGGCTATTTCCTGGAACACCTTCGCTGCCCAGACAATCCGATAAGCCTGGACAACACACAGCATTCGTCACCACTCGCAGGCTGCAGAATATTAACTGCATTCCCATCGACTACGCCTTTCGGCCTCGCCTTAGGAGCCGGCTAACCCTGCGCAGATTAGCTTTACGCAGGAACCCTTGGACTTTCGGCGGGAGTGTCTCTCACACTCCTTATCGTTACTCATGTCAGCATTCGCACTTCTGATATCTCCAGAAGCCCTCGCGGGTCTTCCTTCGCAGACTTACAGAACGCTCCGCTACCGCGTGCATACGCACACCCGCAGCTTCGGTGTATGGCTTTAGCCCCGTTACATTTTCGGCGCAAAGACCCTTATTTAGACCAGTGAGCTGTTACGCTTTCTTTAAATGATGGCTGCTTCTAAGCCAACATCCTGGTTGTTTTGGGATCCTCACATCCTTTCCCACTTAGCCATAACTTAGGGACCTTAGATGGCGGTCAGGGTTGTTTCCCTTTTCACGACGGACGTTAGCACCCGCCGTGTGTCTGCTGGATAGTACTTCCCGGTATTCGGAGTTTGGTTAGGTTTGGTAATCCTGTGGGGACCCCTAGCCCATCCAGTGCTCTACCCCCGGGAGTATTCATCCAACGCTCTACCTAAATAGATTTCGCGGAGAACCAGCTATTTCCGAGTTTGATTGGCCTTTCACCCCTAGCAACAAGTCATCCCCGTCTTTTTCAACAGACGTGGGTTAGGCCCTCCAGTGCGTGTTACCGCACCTTCAGCCTGCTCATAGCTAGATC
>PKTR01000001.1:600000-859782 GCA_002869065.1 Hyphomicrobiales bacterium | reverse complement strand
GCGGAATGTCCGGCATGGGCGGAATGTCCGGCATGGGTGGCATGTCTGGTATGTCCGGCATGGGCGGCATGTCTGGTATGTCCGGCATGGGTGGCATGTCTGGTATGTCCGGCATGGGCGGAATGTCCGGCATGGGTGGCATGTCTGGCATGGGCGGAATGTCCGGCATGGGTGGCATGTCCGGCATGAGCGGCATGGGCGGAATGTCCGGCATGGGCGGAATGTCCGGCATGGGCGGAATGTCCGGCATGGGTGGCATGTCTGGTATGTCCGGCATGGGCGGCATGTCTGGTATGTCCGGCATGGGCGGCATGTCTGGTATGTCCGGCATGGGCGGCATGAGCGGTATGGCTGGCAAGGGTGGCGGCTGGGTCTGCACCCAGTGGACCTACGGCCAGAGCGGCATGTCCGGCATGGGTGGCATGAGCGGCATGTCCGGTATGGGCGGCATGTCGGGAATGTCCGGCATGGGCGGCATGTCGGGCATGGGCGGCATGAGCGGAATGTCCGGTATGGGCGGCATGTCCGGCATGGGCGGCATGAGCGGTATGTCTGGCATGGGCGGCATGTCTGGCATGGGCGGCATGTCCGGTATGTCGGGCATGGGCGGCATGTCCGGAATGTCGGGGAACGCCAAGAAGAACTAACCCGTTCTTCTGAGTGCTGAACCGAACGGCGTGGGGGAGTGACATTCCCTGGTTCGTCCTTCCCCACGCCATTTTTCCTGGAAAAAACAATTGGTCAGGTGAGCCATGAGGCGCACGACACTTCTTTCTATTGCCGCGGCCGGTACGGCTGGCGCGATCTTGGCATTGGCGTCGGCGGGTAGCGCGGTGTGGGCCGGTTCCGATGCCGGCGCGGCGCAGAAGCCGATCGTGGTTGCCGCCGCGGATACGGCGAAGGCGGCACCGGCGGAAACGTCTCCGGCGAAGAGCTATGACAGCGCGCGCTGGGATCCGATCCATTTCAAGCCGGCGATCGATAAAGCGACCGACGAGGACTGCCTCGCTTGTCACAAGGAAATTCTCGAGCGCACGCCGCAAGAGGCGTCGCCCGCCGGCGTCAAGGCGTCGGAAACGCTGGCCTGGTATCAGACGCTCGACACCTATTCGGGCGACCAGATGACCTTCCATCAGCGCCACCTGACATCGCCTTTCGCGAAGCAGGTGATGAACCTGTCGTGCACGTTCTGCCATCAGGGCAACGATCCGCGCGAAGAGTCGCCCGGGCCGCATGTTGCGGGCGCCGAAGCAGGGGCTTTCACGCTGCGCAAGATGGTCAATCCGGAAACGACCTGCCTGCGCTGCCATGGCCAGTATGACTACGAGCTGATGGGCACCGGCCCGTGGCATGAATTCCGTGCCGACCTCGAGGACGAAGAGTCTCCGAATGGCTGTCTGTCCTGTCACGAGGAATTGTTTCGCACGGTCCGCCATCAGGTGACCTACTTGAACGCCGAAGCTATCGAAGAGGCGGCCAAGAAAGGCTCCGACGTCTGCTACGGCTGTCACGGTGGACGTGCCTGGTATCGTATCTCCTATCCGTATCCGCGCCACGCCTGGCCCGACATGGACGAAGAAATCCCGGATTGGGCAAAAGATCGTCCGACCGAGTCCGAGGCCCGCTTCCGCAAGACGGAGGCGAAGTGAAAATGCCCGGAAACGCATCAGATTCAAGGGAGCGGGACGTGACTGGATCGAAACCTGCGGGTGGCCTGAGCTCGGTGTTCAACGTCAATCGCCGCACATTTCTGCAGACGGGCTCGGCGGCACTGACCAGTGGCCTGTTGCCGATCGCCGGCGCCAGGGAAGCGGCTGCCTTCGCCTACGAACCCTATCCGCGCGACGACGAACTGGAGACGGTCGTCACCAGCTGCGCGCACAACTGCGGCTCGCGTCATGCGCTGGTCGCGCACAAGAAGGGCGATGTCATCGTCCGCCTGTCGACCGATGACGGGCGCTATCAGAAAGACGGCGCCTTCGGCAAGGACACGGAAGAGGAGCCGCAGCTGCGCGCCTGTCTGCGCGGCCGGTCCTATCGCGTCCGCCTCTATTCTGCCGAGCGGTTGCTTTACCCGATGAAACGGGTCGGCAAGCGTGGCGAGGGCAAGTTCAAGCGTATTTCGTGGGATCAGGCGCTGACCGAGATCTCCGAAAAGATGGTCTATCTGAAGAACAAGTATGGCCCGCAGGCGCTGCTCGACCAGTCCTATGCCGGCGCGTCCTACGGCGTTCTGCACAAGTCCGACCAGATCGAGGGTCTGCTCGGCCGGTTCCTCGGCATGTTCGGCTGCCGCACCAGCTCGTGGTCGGTGCCGTCCTATCAGGGTACGACGTTCTCCTCGCGCATCACCTTCGGCACCATCGAAGATGGCAACGAGGACGACGCGTTTGCCCATTCCAAGCTGATCATCATGTGGGGCTGGAACCCGGCCTACACGTTCCACGGCGGCAACACGTTCTACTACATGCGTCTTGCCAAGCAGCGCGGCTGCAAGTTCGTGGTGATCGATCCGCAGTACACGGACTCGGCGGCGACCTACGATGCGTGGTGGATTCCGATCCGGCCGAACACGGATGCGGCGATGATGGCGGGCATGGCCCACTACATCTTCGCCAACAACCTGCAGGACCAGGAGTTCATCAACAAGTTCTGCCAGGGCATGGATGCCGGCACGATGCCGGGCTGGGCCCAGGGCGGCGAGAACTTCAAGGACTATATCCTCGGCACCTATGACGGGACGCCGAAGACGCCCGAATGGGCGGCCGAAATCTGCGGTGTGTCGGCGGAAGACATCATCAAGCTCGCCGACATGTACGTCAAGACGAAGCCGGCGGCGCTGAAGGCGTCGTGGGCGCCGGGCCGCAATGCCTATGGCGAGCAGTACAATCGCATGGCGGCTGCGCTGCAGGCGATGACCGGCAATATCGGCATGCTCGGCGGATGTGCCGAGGGCGTTGGCAAGGCGTTCCACTCTGAAGCCGTCGCCTATCCGTACGATCAGTATTCCAATGTCTGGTACGCCTCGATCAAGTCGGACCGGTGGGCACATATCGTGCTCAACTATCCGAACGTTTCGCGCGAGGAAGCGGGCCTTTGGCCGCGCAACGATCAGTACGACGGCGTGGTTCCGAACATTCGCGGGATTTTCTGGCAGGGGTCGGACTGGTTCAACCAGCTCACCAACATCAACAAGGAAATCCAGGCGATCCGCAAGTGGGACGAGCAGGGCGAGAGCGAGAGCCTGCTGGTGTGCATGGACTCGACCATCACGCCGACCGGCATCTGGGCCGACTACCTGCTGCCGATCGCGACGCACTTCGAGCGGCACGACGTGGCGCTGCCCTGGTACAAGGGGCACTACTACATCCACCGTCCGAAGGTGATCGAGCCGCTCGGCGAGTCGAAGACCGATATGCAGGTGTTTACCGAGCTGGCCTATCGGCTCGGCTTTGGCCCGGGTTACAATCCGAAGGCCAACCGGGACTACTTCTTCGTCAACGACTATGTCGACGAGGCCTATCTGACGGATTGGTGGCACAAGGTGCAGGAACACCAGCACGTCGACATGAGCTGGGAAGAGTTCAAGCAGCACGGCATCTACAAGTTCCGCTTGCCAGAGCCGCATGTCGCCTTCAAGGCCAATGTGACGCAAGGGGTTCCGTGGGGAACGCCGTCCGGCAAGATCGAGATCCTGTCGACGGTTCTGGCCCAGACGCAGGACTTCACCAAGACCCAGTACGGCTACCACATCCCGTATATCCCGAAGTGGATCGAGCCGTGGGAATCCCTCAATCATCCGAAGAGGGAGAAATTCCCGTACCACATGATCAGCCCGCATCCGCGCTGGCGGACGCACTCGATCTTCAACAACATTCCCTGGCTGCGTGAGACCTACGAACAGGAAGTCACGATCAACGCCAGCGATGCCAAGAAGCTCGGGATCCAGACGGGCGACATGGTCGAATGCTTCAACGATCGCGGTCGCGTCGTGGTGCCCGCCTACGTGACGGAGCGCTGCATGCCCGGAGTGGTCGTGCTGCACGAAGGCGCGTGGATGGACGTGGATGAAAATGGCGTCGACCGGTCCGGTAATCCGGACTTCCTGACCGACGACAATCCGAGCCCTGCGGGTGCTTTCGCGTACAACACCGTGTTGTGCGACATCCGCAAGAGTGAACTTGAGCACCGCCCCGGTTGGGACAAGCTGGCGACCTCGCGCAGCCATGTCTTCCGGCGCGATATGTAACCTGTATCGAGACAAGGAGCCGTACCCATGGCGACTGACAAGGCGGTGATCAAGGAAGCCATCAAGAAGCGCAAAAGGGAGACCTATGTTCCGGTCGTGCCCGACATGCAGCTTGGCTTCATCCACAACAACGTCGATTGCATCGGCTGCCGGGCCTGCGAAATGGCCTGCAAGGACAAGAACGGGCTGCCGCCCGGACCGCGTTTCCGCCGCGTGCAATATATCGAGGGCGGCACCTTCCCGGAGGTGTTCGCCTACAAGATCAACATGTCGTGCAACCATTGCGCCGAACCGGCGTGTTTGCCGACATGCCCGACGGGGGCGATCTTCAAGCGGCAGGACAATGGCGTGGTCGATATCGACTCGACCCTGTGCATCGGCTGCCGCCGGTGCGAGGCGGCCTGTCCGTTCGGCGCGCCGCAGTTCGACCCGGAAGACGGCCTGGTCAAGAAGTGCAACATGTGCATCGACGAGCTCGAAGCCGGACGCAAGCCGTATTGCGTGATGGCGTGCATGATGCGCGTGCTGGACATCGGTCCGATCGACCAGTTGCGGGATGGCACCTACGAAACGAAGGCGCTTGGCCCCGACGACAAGGTCGTGCGGCAGGTTCGCAACATGGCGAACCCGGATCTGACCAATCCGTCCATCGTGTTCGTTCCCCATTCGAAGGGAGCTGTTGAGTGAGTACAGCAGAGCCGTCCGCCGGCCTCGGCCGGGAAGAGCGGCGAGCGATATCCACGGATCTGACAACGCTCGCGGTCCTGCACGACCGCGAGCCGGATTCGGAGTCCCTGGCGCGGTTGCGGCAGGCACCGTTCCAGGACTGGCTCGGATTGCGGCTGACGAAGCCGGAGTCCGGGCAGGCTTTGGCGTTTTTCGATGAGGCACTTGCGGGTCTTCCGGAGCCGCTCGATGAGGTGTCGCTCGATGAGCTGGCGGCTGATTTCGCGCGTATCTATCTCGGCTACCGCTACAAGGTCGCGGCGACGGAGTCGGTCTGGCTGACCGAGGAAAACCTCGTCATGCAGGAACCGATGTTCGAGATCCGCGAGGCGTACGCGCATTATGGGCTCGAGGTCGAAAACTGGCGGACCAGATCCGACGACCATCTGGTGCTGCAGCTGGCATTTCTCGCCCATGTCATCGCGCAGGAAGATCGGCCCTATGCGCTGATCGATGCAGGCCGCTTCATGGACGCGCATATCCTGCAATGGATTCAGGCCTTTGCGCGGCGGGTGACGGAGCGGGCCGAGCAGGCCTACTACGCCGGTCTGGCGCTTGCGACGGCGTGCTACCTCGATGAACTGCGGGATTTGCTCGTGGCGGCTACCGGTGAGGCGCGGCGGGACACGGAGATCGCGGAAAAGATCGCGCCGCAGCAAGAACCCGACGAGGCGCGTGACGGATCGCGGTTCGTGCCGGGCACTGGCCCCACGTGGTAATCGTCTCATGCAGGCAGAACCGGCCCATGCAACCGCGGCAAGCGGATCCGACGTCGATTTCGCGCCGGATATAAACGGCGAGCGGTGCGTTCATGCCCTGATCGGCGATGCGTCGTGCCGGGCCTGCGCGGATGCCTGTCCGCATGATGCGATCATCATCGACGACGAGCGGCTCGGTATCGATGTGAGCCGTTGCGATGGATGCGGCCTATGCCTGCCGGCCTGTCCGCAGCGGGCCGTGGAGGCGGAAACCGTGCCGCTGCCTCGCATCGGGCGTGACGGTGCGCTCATTGCCTGCGATCAGGTCGCACCGGCGGGCGGTGCTGGCGTTCGCCGTTGTGTGCATTCGCTCGGCGTGCGCGACATCCTCGACTTAGCGCGGATGGGCGTTGCCTCAGTCTCGGTTTTTTGCGGCGACTGCAAAAACTGTGACCGGGGGCGTTCGTCGCAGCGTTTCGAAGCCGCGCTGTATGCGGCCAATGCGCTGCTGGCCAGTCGCGGTGGTGCGACGGTCGAGAAGCGTGCGGTCGACAAAGCGGGGTTCGAGCGGGCGCGTGCCGAAATCGGCGAGGGGTTGAGTGAGAAAGGCCTGTCGCGACGCGGCCTCTTCACCGGGCTTGCCAAGGCGGCTCGGGAGCGGCTCGACGACATATCTTCGGTGGATGCCGATCCGCTCATGCTGCTCGAGTGCGATCGCGACGGTGCGCTCTTCCTGTTTCACCCCATCATCGACGTCGAGCGCTGTACGGCCTGCGGGTCGTGCGCGCGGATTTGCCCGCACGGGGCGCTCGCCTTCGTGCGGTCGCGTAACGTCCCGATGCTCGCGGTAGATGCGGCGCGTTGTACCGGTTGCCGCATGTGCATTGATATCTGCGCCGAACAGGCGGTTGTGCTAGAAGGATTGGTACCCCGCCGGCAAAGCGGCCTTGAATTGGTCGAGATGGACTGTCCGGCGTGTGGCCGGCCGTTTACGCGGCTTCGCTCGCAAGGCGTCGCGCCGCGTGAAACGTGTCCGATCTGTGCCGTAAACAATCCGTATTCAAAGCTGCATCAGGTGATCCGTGACGAGCGAAACTGAACAAGCGCCCTGGCTGCGCGATTTGATTGATACGGTGGAGCGAAAAGGTCGTTCGGGGCATTTCATTGTCACCGGCATGGTCTACAGGCCGAGCCTTTTCGCGATCACCGCGAACGCACTTGGAGTGCGGTTCTTCGATTTCCGAAAGAGCGTAATGGCGTCCCATGGACGCGATGCCGGACAACTGCCCCTGACCGCGCTCGACGAGGCAATCGCGGAACTCGCGAAGGCGGGCGGTGGCCTCTGCCACAATGCGGAAGCGCTGCTCGCCTCAAAATCGGCGTGTGAACGCAAGGCCTGGCTGGCGCGTTTCCTCGAAATCGACAGCGGGCCGATGGTGGTTTTGCCGGTGGTTGTGTTCTCCGGCGAGTTGCCGGAATCGGCCGGGCGTATCGCCGTGCTGCCGGACGACGAAATTCCTGAGGAGAGCTTCCTCATGCGCCTGCTCTACGCGGACCACAAGGAACCGCTTTCGGGCGCGAACAGCTAACGACACGATTTCTGCCGCGCGGCCGCTTCGGCCAAACGGCGGGAGCATGGAATACGGAACGGGACATCGACACGCATCATGGCTTGGGTTGCCACCAGTCTGGCTCGCAAACTGGTCGTCCGGCTCTCTCTCGTGCTGGGCGGGGTGTCTATATTATTCCTGGTTCTGCTCGTTGTTCTTTACCGCCAGCAGATGCTGCGAACCCAGGGAGAGGTGCTGTCGGAGGTGAACGGCCTGCTTCGGGTGTCGCTCGAAAACGCGATGCTGAAGCGCGACCTTCCGGGCCTTCGCGATATCGTGCGCCGGCTTGGCGAACGCCCGGACATCGTCTCGGTGATGATCGTCAATCCCGACCGGGAGGTGCGCTTTGCCTCGCACGAGCATGATCTCGGGCGGGTGCTGACGGCCGCGGTCGAGGAGGACTGCGTCGACTGTCTTGGCGAGCCCAACGCGTTGTCGCCGACGACGCGGATGATCTCGATGGCCGGTGACGGCGATATCCTGCGTAGCATCGTGCCGGTGCCCAACCGCGCGCCGTGCAAGGAGTGCCATGGCGACGCGTCGGAACATCCGGTCAACGGGGTTCTGGTGGTCGATCAGGCGGCGAGCGGTATCCGCCGTCAGGCGCTGACGTCTTTTGCCGTGCTCGGCTTTTCCGGGTTGTTCGTGATCCTGCTGGTCGGCGGGGCCGGGGCCGCGTTGCTGCGCGCCGATGTGGTGCAGCCTATTTCGCGTCTTTACGATGCGAGCCGCAGCCTGTCCGATGGACATCTCGATACGCGGGTGTCGATCGCCGGCAAGGACGAACTGGCGGAGCTCGGCGCCAGCTTCAACGAAATGGCGGCGCGGCTGGAATCCAGCCTCAAGGCGATCCGCGAACGCGAGAGCTTTCTGCAGGCGATGATCGACGCCATTCCCGACGGCATTCGGGTCATCGACGAGGACTACAACGTCGTGATGGTCAACAGCGCCTATCGCGGCCAGCAGCGCAGCGATGTCGAAAACCTGGTCGGACAGCCCTGCTACGCGGCCCATGGGCGTGACGAGCCGTGCATTCCGACCCTTGAGACATGCCCGTTCCACGCGCTCGGCGATGGTGAGATGCTGAAATACATGCATCGGCACATCGACGCGTCCGGCAAGGAGATCATTGTCGAGACGACGGCGGACAGGATCGTGCGCAGAGATGCCGATGGCCGCGAACGGGTGCTGATCGTCGAGGCGATGCGCGATGTGGGCCAGCAGGTCCGTTACTCGCAGGAACAGCGGCTTGCCGAACTGGGCCAGCTCGCGACCGGTATCGCCCACGAGGTCTACAATCCGCTTTCCTCGGTTCGTCTTGGTTTGCAGGCGCTG
Organism: Hyphomicrobiales bacterium; assembly: GCA_002869065.1. Classification (NCBI taxonomy): domain Bacteria; kingdom Pseudomonadati; phylum Pseudomonadota; class Alphaproteobacteria; order Hyphomicrobiales; species Hyphomicrobiales bacterium. The sequence continues at coordinate 851,164 of PKTR01000001.1, read as the reverse complement.
CTGCGGCAATCGGAAAAGGACGCGGGCCTTTCCGAGAAAACGGTCGACTATCTGCGGCTGGTCGACGGCGAAGTCACCAAATGTATCGAGGTCACCAACCGGCTGTTGTCGTTGAGCCTGCCGCCGAGCAAGCATCTGCAACTGGTTTCGCTGAAGCAGGTGATCGACGATACGACGTCACTCTTGCGTTATGAGGCCGAGCAGCGCGGGATCGATGTCGACCTGCGGCTTGGCAGCGAGGATGCCCGAATATTCGCGACAGAGAGCGAGATGCGTATGATCCTGCTCAATCTCGTACAGAACGCGTTCCACGCGATGCCGGATGGCGGCACGGTCACGATTGCCCGCGATGTCGAGGACGGGTTCGTCGAGCTTTCGATCGGCGATACCGGTGTCGGCATCCCGGCGGAAACGCTTGCGCATATTTTCGATCCGTTCTTCAGCAAGCGTGCCGACCGGGAGCAGGGAACAGGCCTTGGTCTCACAATCGTCAAGGCCGTGGTCGCCCGCTATCGCGGCAAGATTTCAATCGACAGCCAGGTCGGCGTGGGCACGACCTTCACGCTGCGCTTCCCCGAGGCCGGTACGGGCGAGATCCCCGGTATGCAGCCGGATGAAACGACATGAAGACAATTCTCGTCATCGAGGACGACAAGGTTCTCAACCATCTTATTGTTTCGCAGCTCGGCATGCTCGATTTCGCAGCCCATGGCGCGGCGTCGTGGGCCGAAGCGGAACGCTTTCTGGAAACGACGGAGCCGGATCTGATCCTACTCGATATCCGCCTGCCGGATGCCGACGGATTTGAACTGGTTGCCAAGCTGGTGCCGCAGACGCCGCTGATCGTGCTGACCGCTTACGGCTCCATCGAGCAGGCGGTTGCGGCGATGCGGGCCGGCGCCAGTGAATATCTGGTCAAGCCGGTCAATCTGGAAGAGCTCGAGTTGGCGGTCGCGCGAACGCTCGACAATGTCGAACTGCGCAAGAGTGTCCAGTTCTACCGCACCCGGCAGAGCGCCTGGCGCCAGTCGTTCCTGATCGGCTCGAGCGAGGAACTGGCCCGCGTCGAACGGCTGATCGAGGCGGTCGCGGAAGAAAACACCACCGTGCTGATCCAGGGCGAAAGCGGCGTCGGCAAGGAGCTCGTGGCGCGTGAGATCCACGATCGCAGCGGTCGGGCGGAGAAGAACTTCGTCGCGCTCGATTGCTGCACGCTGCAGGAGACGATGTTCGAATCCGAGCTGTTCGGCCACGAGGAGGGCGCGTTTACCGGCGCGCCGGCGTTCAAGAGTGGCCTGATCGAAACCGCCAATGGCGGCACGCTGTTCCTTGATGAGATCAGCGAGATTTCGACCTCGATGCAGGCGAAGCTGCTGCGTACCATCGAGAGCGGCCGCTACCGCCGCTTCGGCGGCCTGAAGGACCTTCTGGCGGAAACAAGGGTCGTTGCGGCGACCAATCGGGACCTCACCGATATCGTCAATGACGGGCAGTTCCGGCCGGACCTGTTCTACCGTCTGAGCGCCTTCGTGATCGATGTGCCGCCGCTGCGGTCACGGCGTGACGATATTCCGGAACTGGCCCGGCATTTTCTTGCCAATCACGATTTCTCGCGGCGCATCTCGAAAGAGATTGCACCGGACGCCGAGCGCGCGCTGCTCGCCTACGACTGGCCGGGCAACGTGCGTGAGCTGCGCAACGTGATCGAGCGGGCGATCATCATCTCCGGCCAGGAGCCGGTGATCACCGCCAAGCATCTCGGGCTTTCGGTGTCGCGGCCATTCGGGGCTGCGGGGTCGTTCACGGTCAAGCTGGCGTTCGAATCCGAGCCGACGCTCGAAGAGGTCAAGCGCGGCTACTTCCTCAATCTCTATCGCAAGTATGGCGGCCACCGCATGCAGATCGCCGAGTCGCTCGGCATCAGCGAGCGCAACGTCTACCGGCTGGTGAAGCGCTACGGCCTGAAATAGGCGGGGTAGGCCCCCGTTTCAGGCGGAGGGTGTTTCGGGCGCCGCGTCAGGCTCGTCGACGAGGCCGTTGCCGGTTTCTTCCGCGAGCAGCTCGTGGTGGCGTTTGGCCTGAACCTCGATGAAGACATTGCTGATGGTTGGGAAACGGGCACGGATCGCCTGTTCCATCGAATAGATCGCTTCCTCGACCTTGCCGGCCGGCAGGTAGTCCTCGAAATCCACTGACAACGCCAAGAGGATGTCGGCCGGGCCGCGATGCAGCGTGCGCAGCTCGTTGAGATGGCGGACGGTCGGCGTCGCGGCGACGATCCGCTCGATGGTCTCGACCACTTCGGGGTCGGCAGCCTCGCCGATGATCAGGCCCTTGGTCTCGTAGGCGAGCAGGGCGGCGGTCGCAGCCAGGATCAGGCCGATCATGATCGAGGCCGCACCATCGAGCCAGAGGAGGCCCAGATATTGCGTGCCGATGAGGCCGAAAAAGGCAACGAGCAGGCCGAGCATGGCCGCGGTGTCCTCGAACAGGACGGTGAAGACGGTGGGGTCCTTGGAGACCCGCACGGCTTCCAGGTAGCCGAGCTTTCCCTTGACGTTGGCGAATTCCTTGAAGGCTATGAACCATGCGCCGGCCTCGAAGATCATCGCCAGAATGAGCACCCCGTAGGCGATATACGGGCTTTCGACGGGATGGGGATGCAGCACCTTCTGGATGCCCTCGTAAATCGACACGCCGGAGCCGACGGCGAAGATCAGGATCGCGACGACGAAGGCCCAGAAATAGAGCTCGACGCCATAGCCGAACGGGTGGTTCCTGTCGGCCGGGCGGGCGGCGCGTTTCATGCCGTAGAGCAGCAGGCCCTGATTACCGGTGTCGACGAGGGAGTGGATGCCCTCGGACAGCATCGCCGACGAACCGGTGATGGAGGCGGCGACGAATTTCGTCACGGCGATCAGTGAGTTACCCGCGAGCGCGGCGAAAATCACCTTCTTCGATCCATGGGCCATCGGGCACCTCGCGTAAATATGAGCCGCATATCGTGACCAATGGAATAAAAAGGTTAGCGGGCGGGATCAACCGAAAGGATGCTAAATGAACGGGATCGTGCGGTATTGTCTCGGTATCGGCCTGGCGTTGGCAATGGCATCGGTTCCGGCGGCGGCGATGGCCGGAAAGGCCGACGTTCTCGCGGTCAAGACGGCGAAACGCGCTGACGGCACGTGGACGTTTCATGTTACGGTGCGCCATGCTGATTCCGGCTGGGATCATTATGCCGACCGCTGGGAAGTGCTGGCTCCCGACGGGACGGTTCTGGCGACCCGGGTGCTGGCGCATCCTCATGTCGCGGAACAGCCGTTTACCCGCAGCAAGTCGGGCATAAGTATCCCGGAAGGTGTTGAGTCTGTGACCGTGCGCGCGCGTGATTCCGTTCACGCCTACGGCGGTGAAGAGCGAATTATCCGTTTGGAGCCTTGAGAAATCGGGGCAAGTCGGCCATATGTGAGCAAATTCTAATATATGGTCGACCAACCTCCCGGTCGGCGGGCAATGGCTAGATAGACGGAAGTGGGGCGATGAAAGCTTCTTGGAGAGCAGTTTTTGCGGCTGCGGTGGTGTATGCCGGCAGTGCGTCGGGCGCGGCGTTTGCCGCCGAGACCCTCACGGTTGAGCCGGTCGAGATCGAAGACACCAAGACGGTTTATGCCGAGGTGCGCAGTGTCGACACGATCCCGGCGCGGGCGCGCATTGGCGGCACGGTTGCGGAACTGACGGTCGATGAAGGCATGTCGGTGACCGCCGAGCAGCAGATCGCAACAGTCGGCGATACCAAGCTGGCGCTGAAGCTCGATGCGCTTGCAGCCCAGATCCGTGCGGTTGCCGCCGAGGTGGAAAACGCGCGCACGGAGCTTGAGCGCGGCAAGCAGTTGCAGAGCCGCGGCATCATCGCTCAGGCGCGGCTCGACACACTGGCAACCGCATTCGAGGTCGCTTCGAAGAAAATGGAATCGGCCGAGGCCGAGCGCTCCGTCGTCGTGCAGCAGCTCGCCGAAGGTGCCGTTGTCGCGCCGCAGGCCGGTCGTGTGCTCAGCGTGCCGGTGACGGCGGGCAGCGTGGTGTTGCCTGGTGAGACCATCGCGACCATCGCCGCCGAAGGCTATATCCTCCGTCTTGAAGTGCCGGAGCGCCACGCCCGCTTCATGAAGGAGGGCGACGTGATCTTCGTCGGTGACCGCGAGCTCGACAAGGACACCGAGGTGCGCACCGGCACAATTCAGCAGGTCTATCCGGAACTGCAGAACGGTCGTGTGGTCGCAGATGCCGCTGTCGCCGATCTCGGCAGCTATTTCGTCGGGGAACGGGCCCTGGTTCGCGTTTCGGCCGGCACGCGCACGACGTTTTTGTTGCCCGAGGACTATGTCTTCACCCGCTATGGTACCGATTTCGTCAAGTTGCAGCGGGGCGAAGGCGAGCCGATCGACGTCGTCGTGCAGCTCGGCCAGATCGTGCGCCATGACGACAAGCCGTTCATTGAAGTTCTCTCGGGCGTCGCGGCGGGCGACCGGCTGGTGAAGCCATGAAGCTCGGTCTTTCCGGGCGACTGACCAGCGCGTTCATTTCGTCGCCGCTGACGCCCTTGTTCCTGCTGGCCTCGATCGCGGTCGGGCTGGTCGCGCTGATGCAGCTTCCGCGTGAGGAAGAACCGCAGATTTCGGTGCCTCTCGTCGATATCTTCGTCACTGCCGATGGCCTCAAGGCCGACGACGCGATGAAGCTCATCACCGAGCCGCTCGAGGCCATCGTCAAGGCGATCGACGGCGTCGAGCATGTCTATTCGCAGACCAACGACGACCGGCTGACGGTGACCGCGCGGTTCTATGTAGGCACCAATGCCGACGACGCGATCCTGCGCGTGCACGAAAAGCTGCGCGCCAATATGGACCAGATACCGGTCGGTATTCCCGAGCCGCTGGTGGTCGGGCGCGGCATCGATGACGTTGCCATCGTGGTCCTGACGCTGGCGCCGAAGCCAGAGGCGGCGGATCGTTGGTCCGATGTCGGCTTGCGCAGCATCGCCGAGGAGCTGCGCGTAGAGGTGGCCAAGCTCCCCGATGTCGGCCTGACCTATCTGGTCGGTGGGCGGGCGAAGCAGATCCGCGTCGAGCCGGACCCGGAGCGCCTGGCGCTTTACGGCATCACGCTCGCCCAGCTTGTCGGCAAGGTGCAACAGGCGAACCGGTCCTTCGTTGCCGGCGATGCGCGCGACCAGAACCGCAACATCCCGATCGTCGCCGGGCAGACGCTGAACGGCGTGCCCGATATCGGACTCCTTCTGATTACGGCGCGTGACGGGCGTCCGGTCTATGTCCGCGACGTGGCGAAGGTCGTCGTCGACTCCGTTCCCGAAGAGCATCGCGTCTGGCACATGGTGTCGGACGGCAAGGGCGGCATGATCCGCGTTCCGGCCGTCGAGGTGGCGGTCGCCAAGCGCGCCGGCGCGAACGCGGTGGTCATTGCCGAGGAGGTGCTCGAACGCGTTCATATGCTCGAGGACCGTCTGGTTCCGGCCGACCTCACCGTCGAGATCACCCGCGACTACGGCGAGACGGCGAATGAAAAAGCTAACGAGCTTTTGTTCCATCTGGCGCTCGCCACGATTTCGATCGTGCTTCTCGTCGGCCTCGTGATTGGCTGGCGCGAGGGCATCGTCGTCCTCATTGTCATTCCGACCACCATCCTGCTGACGTTGTTGGCGTCCTGGCTGATGGGCTACACGATCAACCGGGTGAGCCTTTTCGCGCTGATCTTTTCGATTGGTATTCTCGTCGACGATGCGATCGTGGTGATCGAGAACATCGCCCGACACTGGAGCATGCACGACGGGCGCTCGCGGGCGCAGGCGGCCATCGAGGCCGTTGCCGAAGTAGGCAATCCGACCATCGTCGCGACGCTGACGGTGATTGCCGCGCTTTTGCCGATGCTGTTCGTGTCCGGCCTGATGGGCCCCTATATGAGCCCGATTCCGGCCAATGCGTCGGCCGCGATGCTGTTCTCGTTTTTCGTTGCCGTGATCCTGACGCCGTGGCTGATGATGCGGTTCGGCTCGGGCGATCATGGCGGCGAGGAAGCCCATGGCGGAGGCCATGGCGGGGCGCTCGGCAAGCTCTACCGGATCGCGGCCAAGCCCATCGTGTCGACGCGTTCGGGCGCCTGGATATTCCTGCTGCTGGTCGGCGCGGGGACGGTCGCATCGACCATGCTGTTTGCCACCAAGGACGTGACGGTCAAGCTGCTGCCTTTCGACAACAAGTCGGAAATCCAGGTTGTCGTCGATCTGCCGGAAGGTTCGTCGCTTGAGGCGACCGACCGGGTGCTGACGCTTGCTGCGGAACGGCTTTCCGACCTTACCGAACTGGTTTCGGTGCAGTCCCATTCCGGCACGGCGGCACCGTTCAACTTCAATGGGTTGGTGCGGCACTACTATCTGCGCGAAAATCCGGAATTGGGCGATCTGCAGCTCAACCTGTCGCCGAAGACCGAACGCGAGCGGACCAGTCACGAGATCGCGCTCGATGTGCGCGAACGGTTGAAGGGGCTCGATATTCCGCCTGGTACGTCAATCAAGGTGGTGGAAGTGCCGCCCGGACCGCCGGTGCTGGCGACCCTGCTGGCGGAGGTCTATGGACCGGACGCGGAAACGCGCCGCGCGGTTGCTTCGGAGTTGCGCAAGATTTTCGAAGGCGTGCCGTTCATCGTCGACGTCGATGACAGCTTCGGCGAGCGTACGGTTCGCGAACGCATCCGCATCGATCAGGACAACCTCGAGTACCACAATGTGGAACAGCAGGACGTCTACGACACGATCACCCAGCTGGTCGGTGGCGTGACGGTTGGCTATTCGCATCGCGGCGAGGGGCGTCATCCGGTCGAGATCGCGGTGCGGCTGCCGAAGAAGGATTTGCAGATCAGCGAGCGGCTTCTGTCGACGCCGGTCGCGGCGAATGCCCTGCCGGGCAATCGCTCCGTGGTCGAGCTCGGCGATGTCGTGCGGGTTTCGGAAGAGCCGACGTCCTATCCGATCTTCCGCCATAACGGACGCAATGCGGAAATGATCTCCGCCGAACTGGCGGGCGCGTTCGAGGCGCCGGTCTACGGCATGATGGAGGTCGCCGATCGGGTGGAAAACCACGACTGGGGTAATCTGCCGAAGCCGGAGATCCTGTTCCATGGTCAGCCGGCGGACGAGTCGAAACCGGCGATGCTCTGGGATGGTGAGTGGGAGGTGACGTTCGTGACCTTCCGCGACATGGGTGCTGCGTTTGCCATCGCGATTCTCGGCATTTACGTTCTGGTGGTCGCCCAGTTCCGCTCGTTCAAGATCCCCCTGGTGATCCTGACGCCGGTGCCGCTGACGCTGATCGGCATCATGTTCGGCCACTGGCTGTTCAATGCGCCGTTCACGGCGACGTCGATGATTGGCTTCATCGCACTGGCCGGCATCATCGTTCGAAACTCGATCCTGCTGGTCGATTTCATCAATCATCTACGGGCGCCAGACCGCACCTTGCGGGAGATCCTCATCGAGGCCGGTTCGATCCGCTTCAAGCCGATCCTTCTGACCGCGGTCGCGGCGATGATCGGTGCGGCCGTGATCCTGTTCGACCCGATCTTCCAGGGTCTGGCGATCTCGCTGCTGTTCGGTCTGGTGTCGTCGACGTTGCTGACGGTGCTGGTCATCCCGGCGATCTATATCGCGCTGCGTGATGACAAGAAGAAGTTCGGCTGGACGGCTGAAGACGCCAAATAGCGTTCGGCTTGCCCGGCGCTGGAAAAACAGGAAACCCGGTCGGGAGGCATCCCGGCCGGGTTTTCTTTACAGCGCGCCGAATGCCTTGACGCCTTCGGCGACGAACTGCACGGCGAGGGCTGCGAGTAACACGCCGAGCAGGCGGGTCAGGACGGCCTGCGCGGTCGCGGTGATGTGTCGGTGGATGCTGCTAGCGAGCAGGAAGACGACGAGCACCATAGAGATCAGAACGGCAATGATTCCGATCAGGCCGGCAAGGACCAGCCAGTTCGGCGCTTTGGTGGCGAGCAGCAGGGCGGCCGAAATCGATCCCGGACCCGAGATCAGCGGAATGGCGAGCGGGAAGACCGCGAGGTCGGCATGGGTTTCCTCCTCGACAGCTTTTTCGGCTGTCTCCGTCTTTCTCTGCTGACGCTTCTCGAACACCATTTCAAAGGCGGTCCAGAACAGCAGCAGGCCGCCCGCGATGCGGAACGCGGGGATCGAGATGCCGAGAACCGAAAGCAGCGGATTGCCGACCAGCGTGAAGGTAACAAGAATTCCGAATGCGATCAGGCAGGCGCGATAGGCGATGGCGCGGCGCGCCTCGGAGCGTGCGCCGGCGGTGACGGCCAGAAAGATCGGTGCCAGACCGATCGGGTCGATGGTCACGAACAGGGTCGTGAAGGCGTTGACGAAGTAGTCGATTTCCATGGGTCCCCGCAGCCTGGCGCGATGCCGAAGGGCGAGCCTATCAGGTCGTGAGTCGGGTGCAACCGCGGTGTCGTCGGCGCATTGCCGGCAAAGCCTTGTGGACGGTTTGGAGAACTGTCGATAACGCGTTGAAAAACCGAAATAAAAACAATGTCTTCGCGAGGTGCGGCGAATTGGCTTTGGCCGGGTGAATCGGCTATAAGAAGCGGACCACGAAAGAGCCGAAGAGAAGCCCCTTGTCGGACGACAAAAAGACGCCGCCACACGAACCCCTGCCGCAGGATATCAGACCGATCTCGATCACTGACGAGATGAAGCGGTCGTATCTCGATTACGCCATGAGCGTGATCGTGTCCCGCGCGTTGCCCGACGTTCGCGACGGCCTCAAACCTGTGCATCGCCGCATCCTCTATTCGATGCACGAGAACGGCTATGAGTGGAACAAGCCGTATCGCAAGTCGGCCCGCGTGGTCGGCGACGTTATCGGTAAATATCATCCGCATGGCGACCAGGCCGTCTATGACGCGCTGGTGCGTATGGCGCAGGACTTTTCCATGCGCCTGCCGCTTGTCGACGGGCAGGGCAATTTCGGCTCGGTCGACGGCGATCCGCCGGCTGCCATGCGTTATACGGAAGTTCGTCTGGCGCGGCCGGCACACAGCCTTCTGTTCGACCTGGACAAGGATACGGTCGATTTTCAGGAGAACTATGACAATTCGGAAAGCGAGCCGACGGTCATGCCGGCGCGCTTCCCCAATCTGTTGGTCAATGGTGGCGGCGGCATCGCGGTCGGCATGGCGACCAATATCCCGCCGCACAATCTCGGCGAGGTGATCGACGGTACCGTGGCGCTGATCAATGATCCGGCGCTGCCGCTCGAAGAGCTGATGCACATCATCCCGGGGCCGGACTTCCCGACGGGGGCGATGATCCTCGGCCGTTCGGGCATTCGCTCGGCTTACGAGACCGGCCGCGGCTCGATCGTCATGCGCGGCGTGGTCACCACCGAAATGGTGCGCAAGGATCGTGAGGCGTTGATCGTTCACGCCATTCCGTATCAGGTGAACAAGGCGTCGATGATCGAGAAGATCGCCGAACTGGTGCGCGAGAAGCGCATCGAAGGCATCTCCGACATCCGCGACGAGTCCGACCGCACCGGTATGCGCGTTGTCATCGAGCTGAAGCGCGATGCGGTTGCCGATGTCGTGCTCAACCAGCTCTATCGCTTCTCGGCACTGCAGACGACGTTTGGCGCCAACATGGTGGCACTGAACGGCGGGCGTCCGTCGCAGCACAATCTGCGCGACATGCTGACTGCCTTCATTGCGTTCCGCGAAGAAGTTGTCAGCCGGCGCACCAAGTTCCTGCTCAACAAGGCGCGCAACCGGGCGCATGTTCTTGTCGGCCTGGCGATCGCGGTTGCCAATATCGACGAAGTCATCAAACTGATCCGTACCGCGCCCGATCCGGCGACGGCGCGCGCGCAGTTGATGGAGCGGCACTGGCCGGCGAGCGACGTGGCGCCGCTGATCGCGCTGATCGACGATCCGCGCCATCGGGTCGACGAAGACGGGACCTATCGTCTGTCGGAAGAGCAGGCACGGGCGATCCTCGATCTGCGCCTGCAACGGCTGACGGCGCTCGGTCGCGACGAGATCGGCGACGAACTCGAAAAGCTCGCATCCGAAATCCGCGAATATCTGGAAATCCTGCGCTCGCGGGCGCGGATCCAGGAGATCATCAAGAATGAGCTCGCCGAGATCCGCGAGCTTTTTGCCACCCCGCGCAAGACCGAGATTTCCGATGCGCTCGGCGATTTCGAGGACGAAGACCTCATTCAGCGCGAAGACATGGTGGTGACCGTCACCCATGGCGGCTACATCAAGCGCGTTCCGCTGTCGACCTATCGGGCGCAGCGCCGCGGAGGCAAGGGGCGCTCGGGCATGTCGATGAAGGAGGACGATTTCGTCGTTCGCCTGTTCGTCGCCAATACGCACACGCCGGTCGTGTTCTTCACCTCGCGCGGCATTGCCTACAAGAAGAAGGTCTATCAGCTGCCGCTCGCGGCGCCGCAGGCGCGCGGCAAGGCGCTGGTCAATCTCCTGCCGATCCAGTCGAACGAGCGTGTCACGACGATCATGCCGCTGCCCGAGGATGAGGACAGCTGGGATACGCTCGACGTCATGTTCGCTACGACAACGGGCTCGGTACGGCGCAACAAGTTGAGCGATTTCACGGGGATACGCCAGAACGGCAAGATCGCCATGAAGCTCGATGAAGGGGTCGATATCCTCGGTGTCGAGACCTGTACCGAGGACGACGACGTCATCATCACGACGGCGCTCGGACGCTGCATCCGTTTCCCCGTCGGCGATGTGCGGGTATTCCAGAGCCGCGATTCCATGGGTGTTCGCGGTATCAATCTCGGCGATGGCGACCGGCCGATCTCGATGGCGATCCTGCGCCATTTCGATGCGACGCCGGCGGAGCGCAACGCCTACCTGAAGATGCGGCGCGCGGTGAATGGCGAAACGGATGCCGAAGCCGTTGTCGAGGATGGCGACGAGGAAGCCGGCGCCGACGCCGCGATCGAACTCGGCAGCGAGCGCTACGCGGAAATGGGCGCGAGCGAGCAGTTTATACTGACGCTGTCGGAGAACGGCTTCGGCAAGCGCTCGTCGAGTTTCGAGTACAGGACGTCCGGACGTGGCGGCAAGGGTATCGCGGCGATGGTCGTCAACGACCGCAACGGGCCGCTCATCGCATCCTTCCCGGTCGAGGACAGCGATCAGATCATGCTCGTCACCGACGCCGGCCAGTTGATCCGCTGCCCGATTTCGGGGATTTCCGTCGTCGGCCGCTCGACCCAGGGCGTGCGCGTGTTCCATACCGCGGCGGACGAAAAGGTCGTTTCTGTCGAGCGGCTTAGCGATGTGGAGCAGGACGAGGACGAGATTGTTGACGAACCCGGTGCCGAGGATGAAAACGGCGCTTCGGGTGAGGGCGACGGTCCCGAGACCCCGCCATCCGGCGGCGACGACGCCTGATCCGACTTCCTCCCGACTAGGCATTTTCAAAAAAAAATGGCCGGTGCGATGGCACCGGCCAGACGAGGGAGGTCGTGATGAAGGTTGGTCACGGCAAGGGTGTCGGGCAGGACTGACCCTCAGGCGTTTCCTTCTCTTGGCCGGTTCGCCTAGCGGGAAGCAACCAGGGCAACCGGCGTCTTGATCAGCGTCGAGGTCCTGCTGGCCTCGTCGCGCTTTTCGATGGTGACGACGCGAACCGTATTGCGGGTCGACGCGCTGTCATTGGTCCACTGGAGGCAGGCCTGCGAAACGGACGGCCACGTTTCCGAAGCGCACAGCGCATCAGTGGCGACGGTCAGCCGATCTGCCTTCTTGGTCGCCATCGCAGAGGTCGGCGCTGTAAATCCAGCGACCACGAACGCTCCAGCGAGGAATGTCAGCGACAGGAAAAGGGCGGTAGGCTTGGTGATCCGTTTCGTAAACATGACTTAATCTCCCGTGTTTCTCGTTGGCTCCGGTTTTTTCCCGTTGTCGTTATTGAACATACTGCGAGCGGTTTTGTTCCGTTGTGACGCGCGTCACCAAATGCACGCCTTTTGAAAAACCGACCTTTTTGGCCATTTGGACAGCCTCTCCCGCGCGCGGACGCGAGCCCGCGTGGTTCAAGCCATCAATGTTCAGTGTGTGTTGCGCCGGTGCTGCCGGCGGATCCGTCTGCTGCCTAGCCGGAGATTGGCGCGGCGCGGCGGATCAGGGTCGAATGGTTGCGAGCCGGGTCGCGTTCTTCAACGGTGATGAAGATCACCTTGCCGCCCGTTGACCCGGTGACGAGCACGGCGGGCTGGCTGGTCGGCTGCTGCGAAATTTCGAGGCGGTCGGCCTTGGCGAGAACCATCGTCGGCTGCACGTCACCGGCAAAGGCCAGCGTGGCTGCCGTCGAAGCGGCGGTCAGAGCGGCAATCGCCGCGATGCGCATTCCCGGGAACTTCTTCATACCCATTCCCCCTGTTTCGACGTTTTCCGTCGTGAAACGCCCCGTTTTTCGCGCCGGGCAGTGCGCCGGCTTGATGAGTTCACTATGCGGGGGGGACGTTGAAAAAGGTCCTAAAAGCCTGCGGTTTTCCTCAAATTCGAGCGGCTTTTTCGTGGCAGCGTTTCCGGCGATTGAACGAGAACGATAAAATTTTCGACAATCGGGATGTCGCTACGGGATGCCGGGCGCCGGTCTCTTGTCCGTCTGGCCGCCGAAACGAATTGGCAGACAATCATTTACCGAACGGCATGCGCATCTGCGTTGCGGCGATATTTTCCAGGCCGAGGGATTTTCCTCGCGCGCCGCTTCGATTAGACCTTGGCGAACGAATTCCCGCAGGGCTTGCAAGGAAACCCCATGGCGCACACCGCTTTGTTCACCGGATCGTTCGATCCGTTTACCAATGGGCACCTCGATGTGCTTGCCCAGGCGCTTGATGTCGCCGACACGGTTGTCGTGGCAATTGGCGTTCATCCCGGCAAGACGCCGATCTTTTTGCCGGAAGAGCGCGCTGCAATGATCATGGAGGCGGCTGACGCGCTCGGTGCGGCGGCTCGGGTATCGGCTGTGACCTTCGACGGACTCGCGGTCGATGCCGCGCGCGACAATGGCGCGGCGATGATGATCCGGGGCTTACGCGACGGCACCGACCTCGACTACGAAATGCAGATGGCGGGCATGAATGCGGAAATGGCACCCGCGGTTCGCACTGTTTTCCTGCCGGCGTCATCGCCGGTTCGCCATATCACCGCCACGCTGGTGCGCCAGATCGCCAAGATGGGCGGCAATATCCGTCCTTTCGTGCCGGAAACGGTTGCCGAAAGGCTTGAAGCTCGCTTCGGCAAGGCCACTTGATCTCATGAGTGTCGACCGCGCGGGCGCGCCGGTGGTTTCTTCTGCCGGCAAAGTGGCGTAGAAGCGCGGTCAGCAAGCAAGTTTGACGACAGCGGCGCGGCGTGCGGCAGGGCCGAACGCGGGCGCCCGAAACCAGACGGGACCAATCCCATGAACATGACGAAGATGCGGACTGCGGTGCTGGCGGCTGTTGCGGCGATATTGATCATCGCGCTGTGGTTCATGACCGGCGGACCGCAGCAGGCGCCGGAGCGCAGCTCGGGTTTGCCGGGTGTGACGCCGGCGATGGCCGCGGATCTGGAAAACACGCTTTATCTCGAGACCAAGCATGGCCGCGTGGTGATCGCGCTGCGCCCGGACATCGCGCCGAACCATGTGGCGCGGATCAAGAAGCTGACGCGCGCGGGCTTTTATGACGGCATCGTCTTTCATCGCGTGATCGATGGCTTTATGGCGCAGACCGGCGATCCGACCGGCACTGGCATGGGCGGCTCCGACGAGCCGGACCTGAAGGCGGAGTTCTCGCGCGAGTCTTTCACGCGCGGCACGCTCGGGATGGCCCGCTCGCGCGATCCGGACAGCGCCAACTCGCAGTTCTTCATCTGCTTCGATGACGCCGTGTGGCTGAACGGCAAGTACACGATCTTCGGCCAGGTGGTCGAAGGCATGGACGCCGTCGACAAGATCAAGCGCGGCGAGCCGGTCGTCGACCCGGACAAGATCATCTCGCTGAAGGTCGCTGCCGACGTTCAGTGATTGTGGACAGGCCCTGCACGGGCTGTGGAAAACCTGTGAATACAGACTAACGAAAGGATCGGACCATTGGCCGATATCAAGGATCCCGAAAACACGCTCGTGATGGAAACCACGCAGGGCAAGATCGTCATCGAACTGCGCCCGGACCTGGCGCCGAACCATGTCGCGCGCATCAAGGAACTGGCGCGCGAGGGCTTTTATGACGGCATCGTCTTCCACCGCGTGATCGAGGGCTTCATGGCGCAGACCGGCTGCCCGCACGGCACCGGCACGGGCGGCTCGTCGAAGCCGGACCTTGCTGCGGAATTCTCCGCTGAGCCGCACAACCGCGGCACCTGCTCGATGGCGCGGTCTATGCAGCCGAACTCGGCCAACAGCCAGTTCTTCATCTGCTTCGATCGTGCGCCCTGGCTCGACAAGCAGTATTCGGTTTGGGGCCAGGTGATCGAAGGCATGGAAAATGTCGACAAGATCAAGCGCGGCGAGCCGGTCGTCGACCCGGACAAGATCGTCAGCCTGAAGGTCGCCGCCGACCTCGGCTGATCTGTCTGATTGCGAAATGCCCTTCCGGCCCGTTTGCGGCCGGGAGGGCTTTTTCTTCGGTGCCTGTTTCCATGCAACTCGACGCGTTCGATTTCCATCTGCCGGATGAAAACATCGCGCTACGGCCGGCGCGCCCGCGCGATACCGCGCGCATGCTCGTTGTGCGCCCGGGCGAAACCGAGGAACTCAGCGATCGCTCGGTGGGCGATCTGATCGATCTGTTGCAACCGGGTGATGTGCTCGTTTTCAACAACACGCGCGTGATCCCGGCGCAGCTTGAGGGCAAACGGATCGGGCGCGGCGATACGGCCCCGAAAATCGGTGTCACGCTGCACAAGCGCAAAGGCGACGACGTCTGGTCGGGTTTCACCAAGCCGGCGCGCAAGCTCGAGGTCGGCGACCGGGTGGCTTTCGCCGCCGACTGCACCTTCTGTTATGGCGGTGCTCTTATGGCGACCGTCGTCGCCAAGGGCGAGGGCGGCGAGGTGGACTACCGCTTCGACCGGGGCGGTGAGATGCTCGACATCGAACTGTCGCGCGTCGGGGTGATGCCGCTGCCGCCTTATATCGCGTCGAAGCGCAAGGTCGATCAGCACGACAAGCGCGACTACCAGACCGTCTATGCCGAACGCGAAGGGGCCGTGGCCGCACCAACGGCCGGTCTGCACTTCACCGAGGAGATGCTGGCGCGGCTTGAGGAAAAGGGCGTCGAGCGGCGCTTCGTGACGCTGCATGTGGGGGCGGGGACGTTCCTGCCGGTGAAGGTCGAGAATATTGCCGAACACCGCATGCATGCCGAATGGGGCGAGATCGATGCGGAAACGGCGCAAGCGCTGAACACGGCGCGGGCGCGCGGCGGGCGCATCGTCGCCGTCGGCACCACGTCGCTGCGGCTCCTGGAAAGCGCGGCCGACGAGGATGGCATCATCCATCCGTTCTGCGACGACACGGCGATCTTCATCACGCCGGGCTACAGGTTCCGCGCCGTCGACGTGTTGATGACCAATTTCCACCTGCCGAAATCGACGCTGTTCATGCTGGTGTCGGCCTTTTCCGGACTCGAAACCATGCAGCGCGCCTATGCGCACGCAATCGAGACCGGCTATCGCTTCTATTCCTATGGCGACGCGTCGCTGTTGTTTCCGGGACCGCAATCATGAGCGGACGCTTTGCCTTTTCGCTTCATGCCAGTGACGGGCAAGCCCGGCGCGGAACGATCACCACGCCGCATGGCGACGTCGCGACGCCGGCTTTCATGCCGGTCGGCACGCAGGCGACCGTGAAGGCGATGTACACCGACCAGGTGCGCGCACTTGGCTCCGATGTGGTTCTCGGCAATGTCTATCATTTGATGCTGCGGCCGGGCGCGGAACGGGTCGCGAAGCTCGGCGGTTTGCATCACTTCATGAACTGGCCGCACACGATCCTGACGGATTCCGGCGGGTTCCAGGTGATGTCTCTGGCCAAGCTCAGAAAGATGAGCGAGCGCGGCGTCGAGTTCCAGTCGCACCTCGACGGTTCGCGCCACATGCTGACGCCGGAACGCTCGATCGAGATCCAGAACCTGCTCGGCTCCGACATCCAGATGCAGCTCGACGAGTGCGTCGCGCTGCCGGCGGACGAGAAGGCCATCGAGGCGTCGATGAATTTGTCGCTGCGCTGGGCGGAACGCTCCCGCACGGCGTTCGAGACCTATGGCGGGCTTGCTGCGGGGCGCGGCCTCTACGGCATCGTGCAGGGCGGCGACGTGCCGCGTCTGCGGGTGGAATCGGCGCAACGGCTCGCGGAGATGGATTTCGAGGGCTATTCGATCGGCGGGCTGGCGGTCGGTGAGCCGCAGGACGTGATGCTGGCGATGCTCAACGTCACGGTGCCGGTACTGCCGGAAACCAAACCGCGCTATCTGATGGGTGTCGGCACACCGGAAGATATTCTGGAGTCGGTGGCGCGCGGCGTTGATATGTTCGACTGCGTGATGCCGACGCGAGCCGGGCGCCACGGGCTTGCCTATACACGGTTCGGCAAGGTCAACTTCCGCAATGCGCGGCACGCCGAGGACCCGCGGCCGCTCGACGAGGCAAGTGACTGCCCGGCGGCGCGGGACTACTCGCGCGCTTATCTGCACCATCTGGTCCGGACCAAGGAAACGCTCGGCGCGATGCTGCTGACCTGGAACAATCTCGCCTATTACCAGAGCCTGATGCGGACCCTGCGCGAAGCGATCGAAGCGGGGACGTTCGAGGAGACGCGGGCGCAGCTCAAGGAAGACTGGGCGCGCGGCGATATCGATCCGCTCTGAGCCGCTGCAAATCACATCTGCACCTGCCAACGAAAACGGCGCGCCGGTTTAAGCCGACGCGCCGTTTGTCATGATGGATGCCGCGAGGATCAGACTTCCTGACCTTCGACCTCGCGCAGGTGGAAGCCGGCGACCTTCCAGGCCTTGTCCGGCTGCTCTTCCATGAAATAGTACGCGACCCATTCGTTGCCCTTCGGGCCCTTGAGGTGGACCGTCTGGGTTGGGCCGGTATGCGCCTTCACCAGTTCGCCGAAGCTGAATGTCTCGGGGCGATAGATCGGCTGATAGGCCTTGCGCACGGCATCGAGATAGGCGTTGCCGGTGCGATATTTGTAGCGGATACGCGGCGCGGCATGGGCAAACGCCATGGCCGCATCGTCGGTCAGAAACGCGCCCAGCTGGCGAGTGATGGTGTCGCGGATCGCGTCCGCGTCCTTGCTGCTGAACTTCGGCAGGAAGCGATCTGTCACCACGCCAGCGAAGGCGACAAGAACCAAAATGACTCCCAAACCTGCAATCTTAATCGGGTCCATGGTCGTATCTCCGGTTCCCACGTTCATCAGGGCGAACGTAGAAATACTTATACCACGTTCGTCGAACATCAAGAAGACGGTTTGAGTAGCATTGTCGGGCGGGCGCGCATTGGCCAGCCGGCACGAGGCGGCGACGTTTCGCATCTGCGTTACGGAAAGAGGCGGTTGCAGTTCGTGATCGGATAAACCGGTGCGGAACAAGCCTGTTCTTTAGACGTGGCGAAATGTTGCATTGCGATACGTCAATAGGCGGATTGATGTCGTGATCAGATTAGGCATATAAGCCAATAACACGACCGAACGGTCGGTCAATAAATTGGAGATGCGCCATGACCGGGAAACCGGTGCGAATCACACGGCAGGATGGGATCGCCCTTATTGAAGTCGACAACCCGCCGGTGAATGCCCTGTCGCAAGCGGTGCGGGCAGGGCTGGTCGACGCGGCCAACGAGATGGCGGTCGACCCGGAGATCGTTGGCGGCGTGCTCCATTGCGGCGGACGAACCTTCATTGCCGGGGCCGATATCAACGAATTCGGCAAGCCGCCTATGGTGCCGTTCCTGCCCGATGTCATTGCCGCGTTCGAAAGTTGCGGCAAGCCGACGGTCGCCGCGATCCATGGAACCGCGCTCGGTGGCGGGCTCGAAATGGCGCTCGGCTGTTCCTGGCGGGTCATGGCGCCGACGGCGCAGGTCGGATTGCCGGAGGTCACGCTCGGCATTATTCCCGGCGCCGGCGGCACGCAGCGCCTGCCGCGCCTGATCGGAATCATCGCGGCACTCGAAATCATCGCGTCGGGTCGGCGCATGAAGGCTTCGGAGGCGGTCGAAACCGGTGTGGCTGATGCTGTCGTCGACGGCGATCTGGTCGAAGGTGCCGTTGCTTTCCTTCGTGAACGGATCGCTGCCGGTGAAAAGCCTCTTCCGCTGTCGGCGCGTGCGGTCCCGGCGGAAGATGCCGAGGCGATCGAAAATGCGGCGAACAAGATCCGCGCGCGCGCGCGCGGCCAGCTTTCCCCGGCGAAGGCGGTTGAGTCGGTGCTCAACGCCGCCGCGATGCCGTTTGCGGATGCCATGGCGATCGAGCGCGCGGCGTTTCTGGAGCTTCTTGGAACCGATCAGGCGAAGGCATTGCGGCACGTCTTTTTCGGCGAGCGGCGGGTTGCCAAGGTTCCCGGTCAGCAGGATGTCGTCGGGCACACCGTTTCGCGGGTCGGAGTCGTCGGTGCCGGGACGATGGGCTCCGGCATCGCGGTTGCAGCCGTTGAGGCCGGCTTCGACGTTACGGTCGTGGAAACCAGCGAGGACGCGGCCGCGCGTGGTCGCGAGCGCATCGAGGGGATCTTCGATGGGCTCGTCAAACGCGGGCGGCTCGGTACCGATGGCAAGGCCGAACGCATGGCTCGGATTGCCGTTGAGGTTGGCCACGAGGCGCTCGGCGACGCAGATATGGTGATTGAAGCCGTGTTCGAGGACATGGCCGTCAAGAAGGAGTTGGTTGTCGCGCTCGACCGGGTGGTGAAGCCAGGCACCGTGATCGCAACGAACACGTCCTACCTCGATATCAATGAAATCGCGCGGGTTTCGGCGCATCCCGAAAATATATGCGGCATGCATTTCTTTTCGCCCGCGAATGTCATGAAACTGCTCGAAGTGGTGGGGGGCGAGGCGACCAGCGACGATACGTTGCTGACGGCGCTCGTGGTCGGCCGCAAGATGAAGAAGGTCGCCGTCGTCGCAGGCGTTTGCGACGGCTTCATCGGCAACCGCATCTGGGCGGCGTGGCGGCGGCAGGCCGAATTCCTGCTCGAGGACGGCGCGTTGCCGCAGGATATCGATGCGGCGATAACTGCGTTCGGGTTCCCGATGGGGCCGTTCGCGGTCTACGACCTGTCCGGTCTCGATATCGCATGGGCGCAGCGCAAGCGTCTCGCGCCGACGCGCGACCCGCGGGCGCGCTATGTCGGCGTTCCCGACACGCTGTGCGAGGCGGGGCGGCTGGGCCGCAAGTCCGGCGCCGGCTGGTACGACTATTCGTCCGGCAAGGCGGCGCCCGACCGGATCGTGACGTCTTTGATCGAGGCTGCCCGTGCCGAAAAAGGCATAGCGCCGAGAAACTTCACGGCGGAGGAGATCCAGGCGCGCATGCGCGCGACCATGGTCAATGAGGGGGCGAAGATCCTTGAAGAAGGGATCGCGATGAGAACGCTCGACGTCGACATGGTCATGATCCACGGCTACGGCTATCCGGCGTGGCGTGGCGGACCGATGTTCGAGGCCGATCTTGTCGGGTTGCCGAGCATTCTCGCCGAAGTGGAGGAGATGTGCGCGGCTGGTGGCTTCGGCTGGAAGCCGGCGCCGCTGCTGGTCGAGCTTGCGACATCGGGGAAGAGTTTCACCGACTGGTCGAAGGAGCGCGGCTGATCCCGCTTGTGGCGGCCGTGGTCGCCGGTCTCGCGCTCAGACCTTGTAGTAGTCGCGATACCAGGCAACGAAAGCCGCAACGCCGTCCTTGACCGATGTCGACGGGCGGAACGCGATGGTTTGCTCGAGATCGCTGGTATCGGCCCAGGTTGCGGCGACGTCGCCCGGCTGCATCGGCATGAAGTTGCGGATCGCCTCAATGCCGAGAGCTTCCTCCAGCGCCTCGATATAAGCCATCAGATCGACAGGGGCCGAATTGCCGATGTTGAAGATGCGGTAGGGCGCGGTGCCGCTCGACGCCGGGTCCGGCGTATCGCCGTTCCAGTCAGGGTTCGCGCTCGGTGTCTTGTCGCACAGCCGCACGACGGATTCGGCGATGTCGTCGATATAGGTGAAGTCGCGCTTCATGCGGCCGTGGTTGTAGATGTCGATCGGCTCGCCGGCGAGCATCGCCTTGGTGAACTTGAACAGCGCCATGTCCGGGCGGCCCCAGGGACCATAGACGGTGAAGAAGCGCAGACCCGTCGCCGGCACGCCGAACAGGTGGCCGTAGCAATGGGCCATCAGCTCGTTGGCGCGCTTGGTCGCGGCATAGAGCGATACCGGATGGCCAACCGGGCCATGCTCGGAGAACGGCATCGCGGTGTTGAGGCCATAGACCGACGAGGTCGAGGCAAAGACCAGATGCTCGACCGGGTGATGGCGGCACGCTTCGAGCAGCGCCAGGAAGCCGGTGACGTTGCTGTCGACATAGTCGAACGGTGCGTCGAGGCTGTGGCGGACGCCGGCCTGGGCGGCGAGGTTGATCACCACGTCAGGCTTGTGATCGGCGAACAGCGCCATGACGCCGTCGCGATCTTCAAGCGCCATGCGGGCTTCGGTGAAACCGTCGCGGGCGGCGAGACGCGCGAGGCGGGCCTCCTTAAGTGCCGGATCGTAATAGGCGTTGACGCAGTCGAGACCGACGACGCGATGGCCCGCATCGAGAAGGCGTCCGGCGACGTGGCTGCCGATAAAACCGGCCGATCCGGTCACCAGATAAGTTTTCGTCATCGCCGTCTCTCTGTCGTTGCGATCGCAAAGGCGCGTGCCGCGCGTAAACGTTCGGCGCCGGCGACGCCCAAGACGTTGCCGGCGCGGTTATGCCCGATTGGCGCCAGGCTTATTGCTCGTCGAGGATCTTCTGCAGTCCCGGCATGAATTTCGGCGCGATGTCTTCACGCGACAGGGCGTAGGCGACGTTGGCCAGAAGGAAGCCGGTCTTGGAACCGCAGTCGTAGGTCTTGCCTTCGAAATGCACGCCCGTGAACGGATCCTTCTTCATCAGCTCGAGCATGGCGTCGGTCAGCTGGATCTCACCGCCGGCGCCCGTGTCCTGTGCTTCGAGGATCGGGAAGATCTCCGGTTGCAGGATGTAGCGACCGGTGATGATGAGGTTCGACGGGGCGGTGCCCGGGGCCGGCTTTTCGACCATGTTGGTCACCGGGAAGACGCGTTCGCTGCCCGTGCGCTTGGCGTCGACCACACCGTACTGGAAGGTCAGATCTTCCGGCACTTCCTCGACCGCGATGATGTTGCCGCCGGTCTTTTCATAGGCGTCGATCATCTGCGCCAGGCAACCGCGTTCGGCCTTGACGAGGACGTCGGGCAGCAGCACCGCGAACGGCTCGTCACCGATAATGTCGTGGGCGCACCAGACCGCATGGCCGAGGCCGAGCGGCGATTGCTGGCGGGTGAAGCTGGTGCGGCCGGCGCTCGGCAGGAAGGTCTTCAGCAGTTCCAGCGCATCCGTCTTGCCGCGTTCCGTCAGCGTGTCCTGCAATTCATAGGAGATGTCGAAATGGTCGGCGATGACACTCTTGTTGCGGCCGGTGACGAAGACGATGTGTTCAATACCGGCTTCCAGCGCCTCGTCGACCACGTACTGGATGATCGGCCGGTCGACGACCGTCAGCATTTCCTTCGGCATGGCTTTGGTCGCCGGTAGGAAACGCGTCCCAAGGCCGGCAACGGGGAGAACGGCTTTGCGGATTTTCTTTGCCATCGTGGAGACCTCTAGAGATGCTTGTGCGGCGAAGTGGGTGTGCAGCCGGGATTAAACGACACGATGAGGCCTTTTTGCGGCCAAATCGGGTCAATAAATGCGGTTCTTGGCGGTAACGCATTTGCGAAAATACCGCAATCGGGCAATTACACTCCCTTCAGCGACAATGCCGCGATTCGTAAGGATGCGGTTAGGGTCGTTCCTTTATACATGACGATCGAGACGACCAATTTCAGGTGACCAAAATGACTGTACTTGTGACGGGTGGGGCCGGCTATATCGGTAGCCACATGGTGTGGACGCTTGTCGATGCCGGTGAATCAGTGGTGGTTCTGGACGATCTGTCGACCGGGTTCAAATGGGCAATCGCGCCGGAGGCCGAACTCGTGGTCGGCGATATTGCCGATGAAGCATTGCTCGACGATCTGATGACGACGCGCGGCATCGATGCAGTGGTGCACTTCGCGGGCTCGATCATCGTGCCGGAGTCGGTGACGGACCCGCTCAAATACTATCTCAACAACACCGCCAAATCGCGCACCCTCATCGAGGCCTGCGTGCGCAATGGGGTGAAGAATTTCATCTTCTCGTCGACGGCCGCCGTTTATGGCGAGCCGGGCAGCGACCCTGTCAGCGAGGATGCGCGGTTCGCACCGCTGTCGCCGTATGGCACCTCCAAGATGATGACGGAAATGATGCTCGCCGATGTCGCGGCCGCGCACGACTTCCGTTACACGGCGTTGCGCTATTTCAACGTGGCCGGCGCCGACCCGCAGGGCCGCACCGGCCAGTCGACGGCCAATGCGACGCATCTCATCAAGGTTGCCTGCGAGGCTGCACTCGGAAAGCGGCCTCATATGTCGGTCTTCGGCACCGACTACGAGACGCCGGACGGCACCGGCGTGCGCGACTACATCCATGTGAGCGACCTCGTCGAAGCGCATCGGCTGGCGCTGGTGCGGTTGCGCGAGACCGAGCAGAGCGCGGTGATGAACTGTGGCTACGGCAAGGGGTTCTCGGTGCTGCAGGTGATCGGCGCGGTGAAGCGTGTGTCGGGCATTGATTTCGCGGTCCAGATGGGGCCACGGCGCGCGGGCGACTCGCCGCAGGTGGTGGCGCGTGCCGACAAGATCCGCGACGTTCTCGGCTGGCAGCCGGCGCATGACGATCTCGAGGAGATCGTGCTGCACGCTCTGACCTGGGAAAAGAATCTCGCCACGCGCAACGACCGCTAGGTCGGCCGCGGACGGTTCGCCGTTCGGGCAATGGCACTTCGAGAATGGGCGGTGTCCTCGATGCCGCCCATTTCTTTTTTGTCGATGTTACTTGGAATGAGGGTTGAGACAACAGGTCGCTTTACATTCGAATATTAAATTCTGCTTATTTTTGAATACATTACTGAATATGCTTTAGGGGAAAAGTCAGCCGGGTTGCTTGCGCTGCGGTGCATCATGGGGTACATGCGGCGCTGAGAAAACAAAGACTACAGGTGTCCGGTGCTCAACGATTCCTTTCTGCAGCAGCTTGTCGATATCACGCTCGAAGCCGGCGCGGTGATCATGGAAATCTACAAGACGGATTTCGACGTGGCGCACAAGGCGGACCGCTCACCGGTGACGGAGGCGGATGAACGTGCCGAAGCCCTGATCCTGGAGCGTCTGAAAGTGATTGCGCCGGATATTCCGGTGATTGCCGAGGAGTCGGTTGCTGCGGGGCGGGTGCCGGAGATCGGCGACAGGTTCTTCCTCGTCGATCCGCTTGATGGCACCAAGGAATTCCTCAATCGCAACGGTGACTTCACGGTCAACATCGCGCTCGTCGAGGGTGGCGTGCCGCGCACCGGTGTGGTCTACGCGCCGGCGAAGAATGATGTTTACGCCGCGTCGCCCGAAGCGGGTGCGGTTCGCGGCAGTGTCGACACCGAGGGCAAGGTCGCGTTTTCGCCGATTTCGGTGCGGCAGGTGCCGGAAGACGGCATGGTCGTCGTCGCCAGCCGGTCGCACATGACGGACGAGACGAAGGAATTCGTCGAGAAGTTCAAGGTCGCCGACCTCGTCTCCGCCGGCTCGTCGATGAAGTTCTGCCGTGTCGCCGCCGGCGATGCCGATCTCTATCCGCGCCTTGGCCGCACCATGGAATGGGACACCGCAGCGGGCGATGCCGTGCTGCGCGGTGCGGGTGGCAAGGTGCTGGCGATGGACGGAAAGCCGCTTGCGTACGGCAAGCGCAATCAGGCCGACGATACGGATTTTGCCAATTCCTGGTTTGTAGCCGCCGGACCGGTCGATCCTTTCGCAGGATAGGCGGCAACAGCCGCAACGACGCGGGACCGGCGCTTCATACCTTCGCCGTGACCGGGCCTCAGGTTGCGGGCAAATGCATGGTTGCCGATTTGGCGTGCTGGCCGACCCGGGCCGGGGCGGAGCTTGTCTGATGGCGGGCGAACTCGAACTGACGCGATCGCGATGCGTTTAAGGGACCGGATTTTCAAATTGCTGCCCGGCCGCATTTTGCAGCGGAAAACGGGCAATGACGGAACGAGAAAGGAAGCGACAGTGAAGCTGTTGGTTTGCGGTGGTTTCGGAAACGGAAAAACGACGCTTGCCGAGCGTCTGATTGCGGGCGGTGCGGACGACGCGCCGAAAAGCGACGATACGCACCGTGAGACGGTGGAAGTGACGTACAAGCCGTTTCGGCTGAAGACGCGCGACTATCTGATCGTCGACGCGCCGGGTCATGACCGGTTCACCCAGACGCTGACGACGGGAGCCGCCGGGTCTGACATCGCGGTGCTCTTGGTCGACGTCAATTCCGGTGTGACGGTTCAGACCAAGCGCCATGCGCTGATCGCCTCGCTGCTCGGCATTCCGCATGTCATTCTGGCCGTCAACAAGATGGACACGGTCGACTACAGCAAGCGTGCCTTCAACGATGTGGTGAAGAGCTTCGAGCGTTTCGCCGACACGTTCGACTTTTCCTCGATCAATGCGGTGCCGATTTCGGCGCTGGCGGGCGAAAACGTCGTCGAGCGCAGCACGAACATGGCCTGGTACGAAGGGCCGCTGCTGGTCGATTATCTCGAAGCCGCGGAGCTCGAGCACGATCCGGCGACCCGTCCGCTGCGCATTGCCGTTGCAAACGAGAAGGGCGGCGCGAGCCGCGTGTTCTCCGGCACGGTGGCGAGCGGTGTGGCGCGTCCGGGCGATTCGATCGTCGTGTCCGTGCCGGCACGCACCGCCAAGGTGGCCAGCATCAAGCTCGGCGAAGGTGACGGCTCGGAAGCACGCCCGGGACAGTCGGTGACCATCGAACTCGACGAAGAGGTCGAGACCGATGACGGCGATCTGATCGCAGCGGTCGACAACCGGCCGGAAGTTTCCGACCAGTTCGCCGCGCATGTGATCTGGACGTCGGGCAACGACCTGTTCCCGGGTCGTACCTATGATCTCGCCATCGGCAACCGCAAGGTCGGTGCGACCGTCACCGAGATCAAGCACAAGATCGACATCGAAACCTTCGAGCACCTTGCGGCCAAGACCCTTGAGGTCAACGATATCGGCTTCTGCAATATCGCGGTTTCCAAGCCGGTGGCGTTCGATCCGTTCGAAAGCAATCGGGAAACCGGTTCGTTCGTGCTGGTCGACCACGAGACCGGCGCGCCGGTCGCCATGGGCCTGATCTGGTTCGGCCTGCGCCGTGCGACCAACATTCACTGGCAGGCGCTCGATGTGAACAAGTCGGCGCGCAGCTCGCTGAAGGGTCAGAAGTCGGCGGTATTGTGGTTCACCGGGCTTTCCGGTTCGGGCAAGTCGACTGTCGCCAACATGGTCGAAAAGAAGCTGCACGCCGAAGGCCGCCACACCTACACGCTCGACGGCGACAATGTCCGCCACGGCCTCAACAAGGATCTCGGCTTCACCGACGCGGACCGGGTGGAGAACATCCGCCGCGTCGCTGAGGTGTCGCGCCTGTTCGCCGATGCGGGCGAGATCGTGCTGGTCTCGTTCATCTCGCCGTTCCGCTCCGAGCGCCGGCTGGCTCGCGACCTGATGGAAGACGGCGAGTTCATCGAAGTGTTCGTCGACACGCCGATCGAGGTCTGCAAGCAGCGCGACCCGAAGGGCCTCTACAAGAAGGCCGAGGATGGTCTGATCAAGAACTTCACCGGCATCGACTCGCCCTATGAGGCGCCGGAGAGCGCGGAGATCGTGCTCGATACCACCAAGGGTTCGCCGGAAGTGATGGCCGATATCCTGATCGCCGAGTTGCGTCAGCGCGGCGTCATCGCTTGACCGTCGGCCATACGGTATAAATAAGAAAACGGCCCTCTCGCGAGGGCCGTTTTTGTTTGTGCCGGCAGTTCGACGTTCGGGATCAATGCCAGGCGTCGGGCATCGAGTCCTTCTTGCGGGCGACGAAATCCTTCAGAGCCTCGTCGGTGGCAGAATCAATCGCCGGGGCTTCGTAGTCCGCCAGCATCTTCTTCCATTTCGCATTGGCGCGGACGACCGCATCGCGCGAGCCGGCATCCTGCCATTGCTCGAAGCTGTCATTGTCGGCAATCGCGGAATCGTAGAAGGCGGTTTCGTAGTTCGCCATGGTGTGGGCGCAGCCGAGGAAGTGGTTGCCCGGTCCGACCTCGCGATAGGCGTCCATGGCAAAGCCGTTGTCATCGAGCGTTAGGCCGTTGAGGAAAGTCGCCATCATGCCGAGGTGGTCGGCGTCGATGATGAACTTCTCGTAGCTCATGACGAGGCCACCCTCAAGCCAGCCGGCCGCGTGCAGCATGAAATTCACGCCAGCCTGCAGTGCGGGCATCAGGGAGTCCGCGCTCTCCTGTGCGGCCTGCGCGTCCGGCACCTTCGAGGAGGTGAGCGAACCGCCGCAGCGCAACGGTACGCCGAGCCGGCGGGCAAGCTGGCCGACCGCGAGGTAGTAGAGCGCGGGCTCGGGCATGCCCATGGTCGGGGCGCCGGTCTTCAGCGACAGTGAGGTGAAGAAGTTGCCGTAGATCACCGGGGCGCCCGGGCGTACGAGCTGGGTCAGCGCGATACCGGCCAGCGCCTCCGCGTGGGTCTGGGCGAGCGATGCCGGAATCGTCACCGGACCCATGGCGCCGGACAGGATAAACGGGCTGACGATGCAGGCCTGGTTGGCGGCGGCGTAGACCTTGAGGGCGCCGAGCATCGTCGCATCGTAGACCAGCGGCGAATTGGCGTTGATCAGAGAAACGGTCACGCAGTTGTTGTCGACGAAGTCGTCGCCAAACAGGATCTTCGACATGGCGACGGTGTCTTCGGCGCGCTCCGGCGCGGTCACCGAGCCCATGAAGGGTTTGTCGCTGTAGCGCATATGGGCGTAGATCATGTCCAGATGGCGCTTGTTGACCGGGATGTCGACCGGCTCGCAAACGGTGCCGCCCGAATGGTGCAGCCACGGCGAGGCATAGGCCAGTTTGACGAAGTTCTCGAAATCCGCGATCGAGCCGTAACGGCGGCCGCCTTCCAGATCGCTGACGAAGGGCGGGCCGTAGGCGGGCGCAAGCACCGCGTTCTTGCCGCCGATCTCGACCGTGCGGGCCGGGTTGCGGGCGTGCTGGGTGAAGGTCTTCGGCACGGTTGCCTGGATCAGCGGGCGCAGCATGTCGCGCGGGAAACGAACCCGCTCGCCCTCGACTGACGCACCGGCTTCCTTGAACAGGCGGATCGCTTCGGGATCGCCGCGGAACTCAATACCGATTTCTTCGAGGATCTGGTCGGCGTGGCGCTCGATCAGGTCGAGGGACTCCTCGTCGAGGATATCGTAGTACGGGATCCGCCGTGTGATGTAGGCGGGCGCCTTGCCGGCCGTTGCCGCCCGGCGCGATGCGCGCGCTTCACGTCCGCCGCCGCGCGATCGCCGGCCTCTCTCAGGGGTGGTTTCGTCGGCCATGGCCGTTCTCCTCGTGCTCAAAAGCGTTCTGCTTTTCTGGCAAACTGCCGAACGCTTTTTCCCTCTGTTTTTGCGCGAATTCCTGTCCAAAAAGTCTGCCAACTTTTTGGGAACGCGCGTTAATCGCTTTGTTCTGTTGTGCGCCGGCGGGTGCGGCGCCGGCCAGGCCGGGTTTCCGATTGCGCGGCATCGCCTGCGGGAAGGGCGAAACGCTCGGCAAGATTGGGGGTCGGTGCGGTCTTGTGCGGAATGGCCATCGCCTCGATGAAGTGACGCTGGAACTCGGGTTCGACTGCAGTTTCGATCTTTTCGATCCGGCGCACCAGCGTTTCGATTTCGCGGCGCGCACGGCGGTCGAGAAGCGCCATCTGTGCGCCGGTTCCGGCTGCGTTGCCGATCGAGGAAACGGCATCGAGCGGGCAATCGGGAATGAGTCCGAGCAGCATTGCGTAAGCCGTGTCGATGTGGCTCCCGAAGGCGCCGGCAAGGCGGATGCGGTCGACCGTGTCGACGCCGAACTTGTCCATCAACAGCCGGCAGCCGGCATAGAGCGCGGCCTTGGCGAGCTGGATGGCGCGGACGTCGCCCTGGGTGATGCGGATCTCCGGCGGCCCCTGGCGCACGACATAGGTGAAGGTGCGGCCCTCGGCGCGCAGGCGCTCCGTCGTGCCGGCCTTGCTGCCGTCGACAATGCCGCCATTGACGATACCATCTGGAGTGAGGAGGCCCGCGAGACGCATCTCCCCGATCGCCTCGATGACGCCGGAGCCGCAAATGCCGGTGACGCCGGTTGCCGCGATCGCTGTCTCGAAGCCGTCCTCGTCCGACCACAGATCGCAGCCGATGACCTTGTAGCGGGGTTCGAGCGTTTCGGGATCGATGCGCAGCCGTTCAATCGCTCCGGGTGCGGCGCGCTGGCCGCTGGTAAGTTCCGCTCCCTCGAAAGCAGGTCCGGTGGGCGAGGAACAGGCGAGCAGCCGCTCGCGGTTGCCGAGCACGATCTCCGCATTGGTGCCGACATCGACGACGAGCGTCAGCGCGTCGTTCTCGTGCGGCTTTTCGGACAGGATCACGCCGGCTGTATCGGCGCCGACATGGCCGGCGATACAGGGCAGGGTGTAGATGCGGGCATCGGCATTGAAGGTGAGCACGATATCGCTTGCCGTGAAGTGCCGTGCAGAGGACGTTGCGAGCGCGAAGGGCGCGCCGCCGAGCTCGGTCGGGTCGAGCCCGAGCAGCAGATGCAGCATCACCGGATTGGCAACGAAGGTGGCTTCAAGAATATCCGCAGGTGCGGCGCTGATGTCGGTGCAGACCTTGGCGGCCAGCGCGTCGATGGCCTCACGCACGGCGGTGCTCATGGCGGTGTCGCCGCCCGGGTTCATCATCACATAAGAGACCCGGCTCATCAGGTCCTCGCCGAAGCGGATCTGAGGGTTCATGATGCCGGCGGACGCAAGCGTGCGACCGCGATTGAGGTCCATCACGTGGCAGGCAATCGTCGTTGAGCCAACATCGACGGCGAGGCCGAGCGCGCGGTCGTGCTTGCCGGGCCAGATGGCGGTGACGGTCGCGGGATGCGGATCGTCGGCATGAACGGCAACGGTGACGGCCCACTGGCCGGAGCGCAGCGTCTTCTGCAGCTTGTTGAGCACGGAGATGGTGCAGTCGACGACCGTTACGCCGTGCTGTCGCTCCAAAGCCTCCTGCAGGCGTTCGAGATCGCCGGTCGGATTGTGCATGTCCGGTTCTTCGACCGTGACCGTATAGATGCGGCTTGCCGGGTCGAGCGGGAAACGGCGTGCCTCGGCACGTTTCCTGACCACCTGGCGGTGCATCTCGGAGTCCGGCGGAATGTCAACGACCAGATCGTCGGCAATCCGGGTCTGGCAGCCGAGGCGGCGGCCTTCTCTCATGCCATGTTCGACGCGAAAGGTTGTTTCGACGTCGGTCGGGCCGGTGACCGCATTCGCCTTGCTTTCGATGCCGAGCTTGGCGAACTCGCCGAAAACCGGAACCATCTGGCATCGCCCGCAGATCGCCCGGCCGCCGCAGGCGGATTCGACATAGACGCCGAGGCTGCGGGCGCCGTCGAGCAGGGTAGTGCCTTTGGCGAAATGACCGCGTCGGCCGCTCGGCATGAAAACGACCAAGGGATCGCTCACGTTGCCGTCAGCGATCCCGCTCGGTGCAATCGTTGCCGGATCCGACGTATCTGCTGCCATCGCCGTCCCTTCTCGCGTGCTGCCGGTGACCAGACCGTCAGGCGCGGCGGCGCCGGCGGCCTTCGCGGCGCCCACGACCGTCGCCATCGGCGCCCTCAGGTGCGGGTTCACGATAGGTGCGGATCCAGTGGGCGCAGTTGGTGTCGGTCGACATCAGCACATTTGCAGCGCGCACCGCATCCATTTCCTGCGGGCGCATCGGATTCATGATGGCCGAGGTCATGCCGCTGGCAATCGCCATCGGCAGGAAGGCCGCGTTGATGCCGTGCCGGTTGGGCAGGCCGAAGGAGATGTTGGAGGCGCCGCAGGTGGTGTTGACGCGCAGTTCCTCGCGCAAGCGGCGCACAAGCGCGAACACCTGCTGACCGGCGGTTGCCATGGCGCCGATCGGCATGACCAGCGGATCAACCACGATGTCTTCCGGCTTGATGCCGTAGTCGGCGGCGTGTTCGACGATCTTCTTGGCGACGGCGAAGCGGACGTCCGGGTCTTCGGAAATGCCGGTCTCGTCGTTGGAGATTGCGACGACGGGCACGTTGTACTTCTTGACCAACGGCAGCACCAATTCCAGCCGCTCTTCTTCGCCGGTGACCGAGTTCAAGAGGGGCCGTCCCTTGCAGACCTCGAGCCCGGCTTCGAGCGCCGCGGGAACCGAGGAGTCGATGCACAGCGGCACGTCAACCAGCGACTGCACCAGTTCGATGGTGCGGGCGAGTAGCGGCGGTTCGGTCGCGTTCGGGTCGACGCTGGTGACGCCGGCGTTGACGTCGAGCACCATGGCGCCGGCGGCGATCTGCTCGAGGGCATCCTTCTCGACGGTCTCGAAATTGCCTTCGACCATCTCGGCAGCGAGCTTCTTGCGGCCGGTCGGATTGATCCGCTCGCCGATAACGCAGAAGGGCTGGTCGAAGCCGATGATGACATCGCGGCTGGCGGAACTGATGACGGTGCGGGTCATGGGCAGCTATCCAAACTAAAGATGCGGGATTGGGTCAGGTTTCAATTGCGGCCGGCTCGCGCCCGCCTGCGGCAACCAGTTGGTTGAGGCGGTCGGTGTCGTATTCGGCTTCAATGCGGGCTTCAGCTTCGCTGGCGAGTGCCTCCAGGTCGCCTTCGACCGGATGCGGCGCGCCGCGGCGCCATTCGGCGAGATAGGCGTCGGTGTCGGCGGCTCCGGTGCGCATGGCGCAACGGTCGATGGCCGCGACGAAGCGTTCGCCAAGCGGGCGTTTGGCCGCCTTGCGGCCGGCGCGAACAATGACCTGCGCGGGAATATCGCGCCAGTAGACGATTTCAAGGGAAGCCATCGGACGTCTCTCCTCGCTCGCCCGGTGAACCATTGCAATCACACTATGTGTGGGCCATTGCCGCCGCCGCATCGGAAACGACTTGCAGTCTTCCGAAAACGACAGGCTTCCGGTGTCCCGCCATTGTCGGAAAGACCCGCCAAATCAGGCCGTTCCGGCAAATTGTCGAAGCTCGGTTTCGAGGTCGCCATAGCCGGTCATGCGGCGCTCGAAGGCGAGGCCGAGTCGGTCGGCTGCGGCGCGCGCCTTGTCGGTCAAAGCCGGGTCGTCGGTCTGGGCGAGATAGACGAGCCGGTCATAGTTGCCAAAATACATTTCGGTCAGTTCTGGATGGCGGTCGATGCCGAGCGGTTTGACGACCATTGCGTCGAACTGACGAGCGAGGAAATCCGTCAGGTAAAAGGTGGCGATCTCGTCCTCGGCGGTCTTGGCGAACGCCTCATTACCGGAGAAGAAGCTGTAGCAATGGGGACCGGCGAGGCGGGTGGCGCCTTCCTCCTCGACGACGCGGTCGAGTTGTCCACCCGTACCGCAATCGGCATAGGCGACGAGGATGCGGGAAAAGCCCTTGTCGCGCCCGGCGCGGATTGCGGCGCGGGCGGCTTCCGGGATCCTGTCGGGCGTGTTGTGAAGCTGTGCGGGCAGGCAGGTCAGGGTAACGTGCCCCCAGCCGCCGGCGTCGAGTACGGCATTGATCTCACGCGCAAGCGCGCCGCAGCCAATGACCAGAACGGATTGCGCGGCGTCGTTTGCCATGACAGTCGGCCTGACGGGTCGTCAGGCCATCGCCATCTGGTTGTGCTTGCGCTTCATGAAGTCCTTGGCCATTTCGACGGCGACCGCCGCGTCACGGCAGTAGGCATCGGCGCCGACGGCCTTGCCGAAGTCTTCGTTGAGCGGGGCGCCACCAACGAGCACGATGAAATCATCACGCTGGCCACGGGCGATCAACTCGTCGATGACGACCTTCATGTAGGGCATGGTGGTGGTCAGCAGCGCCGACATGCCGAGAATGTCCGGCTTGTGCTCGTCGAGCGCGGCGAAATAGTCCTCGACCGGATTGTTGATGCCGATGTCGACGACCTCGAAGCCGGCGCCTTCCATCATCATGGAGACGAGGTTCTTGCCGATGTCGTGAATGTCGCCCTTGACGGTGCCGATGACCATCTTGCCGACTTTCGGTGCGCCGGTTTCCGCAAGCAGCGGACGCAACAGCCCCATGCCGGCCTTCATCGCATTGGCGGCGAGAAGCACTTCGGGAACGAAGAGGATGCCGTCGCGGAAATCGACGCCGACGATGCGCATACCCTCGACGAGGCCCTTGGTGAGCACCTCGTAGGGGATCCATTCGCGTTCAAGCAAGATCTCGACCGCCTCGACCACCTCGTCTTTGAGGCCGTCATAGAGGTCGTCGTGCATCTGCTGGATGAGTTCTTCGTCGTCCAGCTCGCTCAGGACAAGGTCTTCTTCGTCGCTCATTTGGCAGCATCCCATGACAAAAAAGAGCAGTGCTCTCTTTCGCTCTTAGGGGAAGGGTTCGCCATGCGATGCCTTCTTTGCGACCGAAGACGGTTGAAATGCGACAGACGTTTGCGCGGGACAACGTTTTGCGGCCGAACCGGGGCAAAACACCCTGCGATCAACGCCCGCCGGACACGTCGATGAAGCTGCCGGTCGTATAGGATGATTTTTCCGAAGCGAGCCAGAGGATGGCTTCGGCGACTTCTTGCGCCGTGCCGCCGCGGCCCAACGGAACGCCCGCGGCAAGGCGGTCGACCCGACCGGGTTCTCCGGCTGCGGCATGAATGTCGGTGTAGATCAGGCCGGGGCGCACGGCGTTGACGCGAATGCCCTCGGTAGCGACTTCCTTGGCGAGCCCGATGGTCATGGTGTCGAGGGCGCCTTTCGATGCGGCGTAGTCGACATACTCGTTCGGCGATCCGAGGCGGGCGGCCATCGATGAGACGTTGACGATCGCGCCACCGTCGCCGCCGCGCGCGGTCGACATGCGTTTGACGGCTTCCCGGCTGCACATATGGGGGCCGAGAACATTGACGGCGAGGATGCGTTCGAAGCGCGCGTGATCAATGTCTTCGAGGCGGGACTGCATGCCGATCAGGCCGGCATTGTTGACCAGGCAATCGAGGCGGCCGAACGCGGCGTCGTTCGCGGCGAAGAGTTCCATCACGTCGCTTTCGCGGCTGACATCGCCCTGGACGGCAATTGCCTTGCCACCGGCCGATGCGATCGTCGCGACCACGCTGTCGGCGGCCGCCTGGTTGCCGGCATAGTTGATGCAGACGGCGTAGCCGGAGCGGGCGGCGAGGAGGGCGGTCGCCGCACCGATTCCGCGGCTGCCGCCGGTGACGATCATGACCTTTTGTGCCGCGCTCATCGCCAATCCCCTTGCTGCGAATCCCTGTGCTTCATGCCGGCATGGTTGCAGAGGTTCCGGGCGCTTGTGTGTTGGCGCAAGCAAAAGGGTTCGGCAACGCGGTCAAAGTCCCGTGACCGCGACGCCGCGTCGTGAAACGGCGTGCACGGCCTAGACCTTTGCTCGCGTTCACTGAATCGCGGAAAACGCGCAAGCAGGTTGTTTTGCCGAGTCTTCTTGTCCGAAGGCCAGCTTCCACATCTCGCGGTCGCGGCCCTCGGCTCTGGAATATGCGGCTAGAGCAGATCGCCGATGTCGAAGACGGTGGTGCCGATCTTCACGGTTTCGACGTCAATGAGAACGTCGACGCCGAGCTTGTTCAGGCTGTCCTCGACACGGACGTTTCCGTTGGAGAGTTCGGTGAAGGTGTAGCGTGACGCCTTACCGGCATAGTTCGCCTGGTCGTCTCCGCTACCGCCGTAAATTCGGTCGTTGCCGCCGCCACCTGTGAAAACGTCATCGCCGCCATTGCCGCGCAGTGTGTCGGAGCCGGTACCGCCAAGAAGGCTGTCGTTGCCGGTTCCTCCGACGAGGTTGTCGCGGCCGTCGTTGCCGAGGAGAACATCCTTGCCGGCTTTGCCGAAAAGGCTGTCGGCGCCGCTACCACCCGAGAGGCGGTCATGATTGCCCTGGCCGTTCAGCGTGTCGTCGCCGCCTTTTCCGAACAAACGGTTTCTTGCGCCGTTGCCGAACAACAGGTCGTCGCCAGAACCGCCGAGCGCGTTTTCGATGACGGTGCCGGGTGCGATCACGATATTGCCGGTCAGACCGTAGGTGCTTGAAACCCCGCGCTGCTGAAGATTCACGACCTGGTCGTCAGTCGCCGAGCTGAAATTGAAGGTATCGGTGCCGCCGCCGTCGATGACGGTATAGGCGACGTCGGGATCGTCGTAGCCGCGACCGAGGTTGGTGTTGTCGCCATAGGTGGTGTTGCCGGCGCGCGGCGAAACATTGGTCGCGAGCGAACCATAAAGGTCGCGCATGGCGATGATGTCGGCCGCCATCGGGGTGATGAGGTAGGCGTAGCTGGCGTCGGTATTGGGATTTTCATCCTGCGCGAAGTACGACATGACGGTCGTTTGCCAACTGTCGTTGTCGAACTGGTTGTCGTCGCCCCAGACCGCGTCGCCGTTATAGGGCCCGGCGTGGCCGAGACCGAGCGCGTGGCCGATCTCGTGAATGTAGGTTTGGTAGGAATAGCTGTCGAAGCCAGTTCCCGATGTCCGGAGCCAGTTGGTGCTGACGTTGACGTGGCTTGAGAGAATGGTCGAGCCGCTGATCACGCTGTTGCTGTAGGCGCCGGAATCGTCGTCATCGAAGGTGATCTCGGCGTTGGCGTAGGTGGTTTCGACGAAGCGCAGTCCGGTGACGTCTTCCCACGCATCGAGCGCGGCGCGGGCCAGTTCTTTGCCGGCCGGGGTCAGCCGGGCGACGTTGACGTTGATGACGTTGTCGGACGAGACGTCGAAGGCACGGGCGTCACGGCTTGTGTATTGCCAGTAACCGTCGACCAGATAGGCGGCAAGGGCGCTGACATCGCCAATCGAGGTGATCTGGTTTCCCGCAGCCGCGGTGGCAATCTGGGATTCGAAACTGGTTGTTGCAGTCAATTTCATCTGACGTTCCTCCACCGGTCCAGCGAGCTCGGGTCGCTGGAAACCGTAGCAATCGACGATAGGTAATTGTTCCTGCGCGCTTTTTGCGCTTCCCGCAGACGCAAAACCCAACGGTTAGCGTTTAGCCGAGGAATATGAAAAAACGTTGATTCTGCAATTCGCGAATTCAATCTTTAGTCGTTAAAAAACGCGGCTAAATCGCGCAGCTCCGCCGGTCGATTGTTGCTGGATCCGGGAAAAACAAAACCCGCCGGCGAGGGTTTTCCTCAAGCCGGCGGGCCTTGCGAAAGTGGCACTCCCTAGGGGAGTCGAACCCCTCTTTCCAGATTGAAAATCTGGCGTCCTAACCGATAGACGAAGGGAGCGGAGTGCTGCCTCAACGGGGCGGGGTTATAGAGGGCTTTGCGGGACTCGACAAGAGGGTTTGGACGTCTTCGGCGGCAAAAATTTTCGCCGCCGGCGATCACGTCCGGCGTTCCGCTCTACCAGTGACCGGTGTTGCCCATGGATGCCCAGGGTTCGGCGGCGTCGAGCGCGTCGCCTTTTTGCAGCAGCTCGATGGAGATGTTGTCGGGTGAGCGGACAAAAGCCATGCGGCCGTCGCGCGGCGGACGGTTGATCGTGACGCCGCCATCCATAAGCTTCCGGCAGGTGGCGTAGATATCGTCGACCTCGAAGGCGAGGTGGCCGAAATTGCGTCCTTCGTCGTAGGTTTCGGGATCCCAGTTGTGGGTCAGCTCGATGAGGGGGCTGCGTTCGTTGCGGCCGCGGGACGAATCTTCGGGTGCGGCGAGGAAGACGAGAGAAAAGCGGCCTTGCGGGTAATCATTGCGGCGAATCTCTTCGAGGCCCAGCTTGCTGCAATAGAAGTCGAGGGCGGCGTCGAGGTCGGCAACGCGGACCATGGTGTGGAGATAGCGCATCGTCATGGGCTCCCGTTCTTGAGGTCCGGACAGCGGGGCGGCCCGGAAACATGAGGTAGAGATATGCCGATCATCACCAAAGGCAAAGAGGCGACGACGATATTGTCGGCGCTGTTTGCGGATGCGCGGCGCGGCGTAGTCTTTACCGGCGCGGGCATCAGCACCGAGTCCGGCATTCCCGATTTCCGCAGTCCTGGAGGCACCTGGGAGCGTTTCGAGCCGGTCTATTTCGATCAGTTCGTTGCGAGCGAGGAAGCGCGGCAGCTCGACTGGAAGCGCCGCTTCATCATGCTGGATCAATTCGGACAGGCCGAGCCGAATGCCGGCCACAGGGCGATCGCCGCGCTGGTGGCGGCAGGAAAGGTCGATACCGTTGTGACGCAGAATATCGACGGACTGCACCAGCGGGCAGGGGTGCCGGCGGAGCGGGTCATCGAGATCCACGGCAATGGAACGTTCGCGACCTGCCTTGACTGCGGGCGCCGGCACGAGCTTTCAGACATTCGCCCGGCCTTTGAGGCGGATGGAACGACGCCGCGGTGCGTTTCCTGCGGCGGGCTGGTGAAGGTCGCCGTCATTTCATTCGGTCAGGCAATGCCGGTCACGGAAATGCTGCGCGCTGAAGACGCGGCGAACAGGGCCGATCTGTTCGTTGCGATCGGGTCGTCGCTGGTCGTCTATCCGGCAGCGGGACTGCCTGTGGTTGCCAAGCGCGAAGGTGCGAAGCTCGTGATTATCAATCGCGAACCGACCGAACTCGATGCGCTGGCCGATGTCGTGATCCATGACGAGATCGGCTCGGTGATGGCGCCGTTTGCCGCGAACACGATCGTGTGATCCGCGCTAAACCGCAGAATACTGCCGAAAACCGTGGAAAGCCCGGAAATGGCCTTGCGGCGGGGTCCGGGGGCGATGGTATCTTTCTCCCAGAATCAAAGGGGTCGATTCGTTCCAAGAGTTGGAAAAGGGCCGAAGGCTATGGGGGCGAAGTACTCGCCGGATGTGCAACCGTTTGAGGATCTGGCCGATGAGGCCGGGGTCGATGTCATTGAGGTTGCCGGCACGATCAAATGGTTCGATGTGGCCAAGGGGTATGGCTTCATACTGCCCGATGGCGACATGCCGGACGTGCTTCTTCATGTGACCTGCCTCAGGCGGGACGGCTATCAGACCGCCTATGAGGGTGCCCGCGTCGTCTGCGAAGTGCTCGAGCGCCCGCGCGGTCTGCAGGCCCTGCGCATTCTGTCGATGGACGAGTCCTGCGCGGTTCACCCCTCACAAATGCCGCCGTCGCGGACCCATGTTCAGGTCAACCCGACCTTCGGGCCGGAACGCGCCATCGTGAAATGGTTCAACCGCGTCCGCGGCTATGGATTCCTTTCCTGCGGTGAAGGCGCGCCGGATATTTTCGTCCATATGGAGACGCTGCGCCGCTACGGCCTGACCGAGCTGCAGCCGGGCCAGACGGTCATCGTGCGCTATGGCGCCGGGCCGAAAGGGCTGATGGCGGCCGAAATTCGTCCGGAAGAGGGCGGGCATATTCCGTCCTCGCACTAGAGCGCATCTCATGATCGGTGATCGTCTCGTGTGGGCTCGCCGCTTCGCGCTGGCGGCGGCGCTGTTCGTTGTTGCCGGGGCCTTCGGTTCGTTCGCTTCGTCTCGGGTCGTCGCCGATGAGGCGGCGCCTGCGGTAGGCTCCGAGCACGCGGCCGCCGATCAACTCACCATCGTGTCCGGCACTGGCCGCCACGTCTTTCACATCGAGATCGCCGACGACGATGCGGAAAGAGCGAAAGGGCTGATGTTCCGTCGCTCGCTCGTTGCCGACTACGGCATGCTGTTCGATTTTCAGCGGACCAGGCCGGTCTATTTCTGGATGAAGAACACCTATGTGTCGCTCGACATGATCTTCATTCGCGCCGACGGCACGATTGCGACGATTGCAAAGGACACGGTGCCTGAGTCGGAGCGCATCGTTCCATCAGGCACGCCGGTGCGGTTCGTGTTCGAGGTGGTTGCCGGCACGACGGCGCGGCTTGGCATTCGTCCGGGAGACCGGATCGAGCATCCGCTGGTGGATGCGGCCAAATAAGTGCCGTTCCCGGTATTCAGGTGCTTGTCGCTCGCGGGTGCAGCGTGTAATCGAATGGGCGCGAAAGCGAGAATGCCGGGGCATAGCGCAGCCTGGTAGCGCAACTGCTTTGGGAGCAGTAGGTCGCAGGTTCAAATCCTGCTGCCCCGACCATTCTCCGCCGGTGATGCTGATGGGGCGAAAGCCGCCAACGGGTCGGCCTGACGGGTTGTTCCGGCGGTGGTTCGCAGTATGATCCGAACATCGCTGATGCCGGCGAGACGAAACGCAGTTCGAAGGTGGCGCGAAAACCATGACGGCACGCATTTATCGACCGAGCAAAAACGCCATGCAGTCGGGACAGGCGAAGACCCATCGCTGGCTGCTCGAATACGAGCCGGAGGCGGCACGCACGGTTGACCCCTTGATGGGTTATACCTCGTCGACGGATATGCGCCAGCAGATCAAGATGAGTTTCGAGAGCAAGGAAGATGCGATTTCCTACGCCAAGCGCAACGGCATCGCCTACCGTGTGATTGAGCCGAAGGAAAAGGCGGAGAAGCGCCATTCCTATTCGGACAATTTCCGCTTTGACCGGGTCGGCGTCTGGACCCACTAGGGCATTTGCACAGCCAGACCGGAGCGATGCCGGCACTTCGCAAGCCGGTCATTCTGTTTCGCGACGGTTCTGTTGGACACGCGTCTCGTGAGATTCTCCGATACGGCTTCATCGTGCCCCGAACCTCTGGCCCCGTAGCTCAGCTGGATAGAGCAACGGACTTCTAATCCGTAGGTCGCAGGTTCGAATCCTGCCGGGGTCGCCAATAAATTCAGACACTTACAGATTTCTTCATAGTCAAAATTTCACCAAAAAGATCTCGCACACTACTCTCACGTTTTTTTGGGTAGGGAGTTGAGGCCATGGGCACTCACACAGTGATGGGTGGCAAGGTGCGGCTGTACCAGCGGGAGAACGGCCCGACCTGGCAGTGTTCAACTTATTTGAATGGCAAGGAGTGGCGGGTCAGCTCGCGCAAAAAAGCGCTCTCGGAGGCCGAGGCGTTCGCTGAGGACTGGTACCTGGAGCTGAGAGGGAAACTCCGCTCCGGTGAGATCAAGGCGGAGAAGACCTTCCAGGAGGCGGCGGCACAGTTCACCAGGGAATATGTCGCTATCACTGCCCGGGAGCGAAATGCGCGCTACGTGAAGAACCACGAGGCCCGCCTCAAGAATCACCTCAATCCGTTTTTCGGCAAGAAGGGCCTGTCGGAGATCACGCCGGGCCTGCTGCAAGAGTACCGCATCAAACGGTTGACCCCGAATGAGAACGGAAAAGTCCCCGCCCGGAGTACGCTCCACCAGGAGATTGTGGTTCTTCGGCAGGTGATGAAGACGGCGCTCCGCCATGGGTGGCTTGCGCACCTGCCCGATTTCTCCACACCTTATCGAGCATCGTCGAAGGTGTCGCATCGGCCCTGGTTTTCGCCGGAGGACTACAAGACCCTGTACACGGCGACGCGCGAGAACGCCAAAAAGGCCAAGGGAGACAGGCGGAAGTGGGCAGCGGAGCAGCTCCACGACTACGTGCTGTTTATGGCCAACACGGGCTTACGGCCTGATGAGGCGAACCGGTTAGAATACCGGGATGTCTCGATCGAAACCGAGAACGGCGAGGAAATCCTGCTGATTTCGGTTCGTGGGAAATTGGGGGTTGGCTACTGCAAGAGCACCAGAGGTGCCGTGCATCCGTACCGACGTCTGGTCAGTCGGAACAACCCGATGCCCACCGATCCGATTTTCGCGGCTGATCACAAGAAGCAGTTCAATCGCATTCTGGAAGAGACCGGCCTCAAGTTCGACCGCGAAGGAACGCGTCGGACGGCCTACAGCTTGCGCCACACCTACATCTGCCTGCGCCTTATGGAAGGCGCCGACATCTACCAAGTAGCCAAAAACTGCCGTACCAGCGTCGAGATGATCGAAAAATACTACGCCTCGCACATCCAGAACACGCTGGACGCGGCAGCCATCAATGTACGGAAGCGCGGCCTTTGAACTCGCAAACTGCAAACAAGGCCGTCATTTTTCGAGTTGCCCCTTCCATGCGTCTTCGTCTACCGCTTTGAGAAGCCAGTTGGTGGTGCCGCGACCACGTTCCCTCTGGAGAGGCAGGTCCCAGCCTTTGTCAAACGCCACTGACAAATCTCTGGCGTGTGCATTTCGCTTGTTCAGCAACGGAAATTCGTTGTCGATTTCGTCTTCGAATTTTTTCAGGAGCGCTTGTTCGAGCTGCCGTTGAACCGATTTCCCGTTGGGGACGTCGGTGAGGTCAGCGATGTAGAACCGCAGTGGCACGCTGCGTAGAGCGCTCGCAAATTCGAACAGCTTGCCTTTCAGATGGCTTTTGATGCGCCCGTAAACGGAGCCGCTGCCGATGTACACAATGCGGGAGTTCCGTTTTTTGTAATCGATTTCGAACCCCGTTCCGAGGGCGATGCAATAAACGCCATACTGGATTTTGGAGATGTCAGCGTCGGCATCCTCTTGGCAATCCGACCGCAGGTTTTTCGCGAGGCGAGAAATTATCTTCCCTTTGATCTTCTCAGTCGCAGTAGCACTGGTGCTGGCCTCGATCAGGTCAAAGGCCTCAAAACTCAAGCCGTCGGCAGCAAGTTGGCCTTCAATCGAGTATCCCCGTTGAATGATCCACTTAACGCCAATTTTTTCATCGGTGCTCATGTGCCTCTCCTCCGATTGAAGGTTCTGATATTATTGTGTTTGCTTCAGAGTTTTGGTTCGCGCCCTTACGTTCTGGTTTTCGGGGGAGCCGTTCGATAAACCGCTCTTCCTCGATTGCCCGCACCCGCCTGAAGACCGGCGGGTGGGTATCGAACCAGCTGAAACCGTTGGCGCGGATCGCGTAAGTGGCAAACCAGCTCTGTTCGGCTGGCGGATCATCGTTGTCCACCTGAATGGCGCGCAACGCTCCGATCATGGCTTCAGGGCTCGTCAGCACCGCGGCGACGGCATCGGCCCAGTATTCTCGTTGCCGAGACAAACGCCCGAGTTCGAGTTCCGAGGTCGGGGTAAACAGCAGGCGAGCAATGCGTCGTAAGCCTCGCAGGGCTAGGAAAAACGTTAGAGCATCCTGGACGCCACGGGCATAGGTCATGCGCGCCATGTCGTTGTTGGCGACGTGGGCAAGCTCATGGGCCGCAACGGCTTCGAATTGGGGTTTGGTGAGCTTCTGGACGGCACCGCGAGAAAACGCGATCAGTGCCTGGTCTTGTTTCACTCCGGCCGCAAAGGCGTTGATGCTGTCGTCCTCATACCAGCCGATCCATTTGATCGGCGGGAGATCGAGCTCCGCGGCGAGCTTGTTGATGAACTGGTGGATTGGATGCCCCTCTGAAAACAGGGTGACGTTCATGCCTTGGGCAATGCCACCCATGCCCGAGGCCATCAACGCAAACCACCAGCCGCCCAGGACTGCCCAAATCGGCACCACGAGCACCACCACGATCAGGACAATGGCATGATTGGTCAGAAACAGCGGTAAGAGCACCACAAGTCCAACGGGACCAGACAGGCTCATGGCGATCAATGTGCCGATAAATGCCACCACGCTACCGATAACGACGCCGACGACGGCGCCAAGCACCATGATCAGCACAGTGATCCATATCGGGTTACGCAGCCGTGAGGGGTCAAGCTTCATCGCGGGCGCCCTCACTGTGACGGGCGGCGAGGGTGCTATCCGTAAACCACGGCGTCATGCGCGCACGGATAGGCGGCACGCCGCGGATGAACTGGACCGCGTTCCGCGGCAGGCGAGGGTCAACTGCCGCCAAAAACCGGATCACCTCGTCCGGCATCATGAGGCGGCGTCCGGTTAGGTGAAGATTGTCCGAGATTGAGTAGGAGGCCCCGCTGCCGACGGATAACGTCGCATTGGGGACTTCATAGGCGACCGTATGGTCGCCAAGGTAAGAGGAAACAAGCTCTGCGGTGTGGGGGTCGTCCGCCCCGAAGAAACTCTTTACCTCG
This sequence comes from Hyphomicrobiales bacterium, assembly GCA_002869065.1. Taxonomy (NCBI): domain Bacteria; kingdom Pseudomonadati; phylum Pseudomonadota; class Alphaproteobacteria; order Hyphomicrobiales; species Hyphomicrobiales bacterium. The sequence continues at coordinate 808,631 of PKTR01000001.1, read as the reverse complement.
GCTTGAAGGAAGGATTTCCAGGTGGTCGGGTATTTCTGCTCCAGCGTCGGCAGGTCTTGGAGGAAAAACCACAGCCGAACCCCGGCACTGGCGTGTGTCCGCAGCGCACTCACAAACCTATCGTCGGCATCCAGCGCTAGAAATTCATCGAGCACAAACAGCACTGGAATATCCGGCACCCGTGGATTGGCCAGCATCGCGTCCAACGCCGCGGCAAACATCATTTTCACAAACGTGGAATAAGTCGTCAGCTCTTCAAAAGGCAGCACCAGATACACTGTAGCCGGTTGGTCCTTGAGGCTGCGAAAGTCGAAGTCTGAGCAGGCTGTCGCCGTGCGTAAGCCCGGCGTATCCCAAATGCGCAAATGCTGGCTCAGGCTATCGATGACACGGGGCAGGCCGGTTTCTCGCGTTTTGGTGTGGACGTTGAGGGCGGCGTTGCGAATGGCGTTCGGCATCACCGGATCGCTCATCGCCTCAAGCAGTCCATAGAGGTTGCGATTGATGGAAGACACGGTGTCGCGGATGGTGCCGAAGGTCCGTTGAGCAGGGCTCGCGTAAAGCGCCGTAAACAGCAGCACTCCAGACAGGAAGCCGATCGCCTCATTGTCGAAGAAGCGTTGCCTGTCGTCGTCTACGCGCGGATAGATCATTTCGGCGAGTTTGGTCGCGTCCTGCTCTGTTTTCACATGGTCGAGCGGATTGAACGCGTGGGTCTTGTTGCCACAGGCCGGCGCCGCAAAGGGGTTGATGATGTAGACGGGGCCGACATTGGCAGCGCGCCAGTCGGCGGTAGCGGCCGCGAGCTCGCCCTTCGGGTCCAGGACCACCGCGCTGCCACGGTATCGCAGCAGGTTTGGGATAATCTGCATGGTCCCTTTGCCGGTGCGCGTCGGCGCGACCGTCATTAGGTGGCTCTGGCCTGTCCAGTGAAGGTGTTGCTCGTCTACAGTACCGAGCACGATGCCGCGGCCGTCATCGGGTGGCGTATCGCTAAGTAAGCCCGCCGCAATAAGGTGTGAAGGCGATGCCCAGTGGGCAGACCCGTGAACCGGGGGCGGGTTGCGCCGCATTTCGTCTTTGCGCCGCAGGCTCTTTTGAGCCTCGCGGCCCGCTACGAGGATTGGCTTCGGATCACGGCCAGCTTTAACCGCTTCGACTGCGGCATCGATGGTGATGGGATCGTAGCCTTCTTGCTCCAGGCGACGGCGCAGCCGCCAGCCGTTGAAACGGCGGCCGAGGTCTGCACCAACCTTAGCACTGGAGATCAGCGACCGGCCGGTCGAGCCACCGCTCTTGCCAAAGGAGCTGACCGGCTGGATCGACATCGACTTCAATCGGTCAAGCGGATCATCAGCCATCGTACTCCCCACACCCCTAGCGGAAATGGATAAGTCGCCCTTAAGCCAACATATCCAAATCGCAAAAGCTCAACCCAACAGCGCACTTACATGTTGCACAACGTGTACACGTTGCGCAACATTGCCGTGTTCGCAGGGTCCGCTGCACGGGACCCGCGAAGCACGGAAGCGCGGCAGGGGGATACCCCCTGCACCCCATGGCGAGTGATTTCGGGTAGGGCGTGTGATGCAGAACGGCAACGTCCACTGTCATGTTGATAATGTTTCCCGCCTCCGGTCCGACGGTGGGCAACGCTCTGCAGTCGCAACGGCTGCCTATGTCTCCGGCACGGCGCTCTGGAACGAACGCGAACAAAAGAAAACCACCTTCGCCGGACGCGTCGACGTGATCCACAGCGAGTTGTTGGTGCCGAATGACGCCCCAGATTGGGCAAAGGACCGTGAAAGCCTCTGGAATGCCGTGGATATGACCGCGCGGCGCAAAGACGCGCGGCTGGCAAAAACCGTTGAAGTCGCCATCACCCGAGATATTCCGAAGGACCAGTGGGTGGCATTGATGCGGGAGTATGCGGCGCCTTACGTGGCGAAAGGGATGGTGGTGGACGCCGCCATCCATGAAGACGGCACCAATCATAACCCCCACATCCATCTTTTGCTGACGAACCGTCAGCTGAAGCCGGAGGGCTTCGGGTCCAAGATCCCGAACGTGGATCAAAGGAGCTTCGTGACCACAGCACGAACGAGCTGGGAGTCACTGAGCAACCAATACCTCGCTGCCGCCGGGTCGAGCGTGCGCCTGGACCGGCGCAGCTATAAGACCCGTGGCATCGCCCAAACCCCCACCCAACATCGCGGTCCGAACCGCGCCGAACGCCAGCAGCGGCGCGCGATCGCGCGCGCCGCTCAGCAACAGGAGACGACGATGGCTAAACAGCCTTCCCGTGAAGACCGCGACGCCTATCCGCTGCTCACCGAACGAGATGATTGGCCTCCCGCTGATAGCGTACCTGCCCTCGATATGACGCTCGCTGAACGCCAGGAGTTGGCGCGATACTGGGATGACCGGCAGACCGAAGCCGAACACGCTTCCGCGGCCGAGTTTCGTGAGCACCGCGTTGGCGACTGGTTTGCGGATAAGGAATACGACGCTGAGCGCAATCAGGCAGCCAAAGGCGCCGAACGTCCGCCCCAGCCTTGGTACGAAGAGGCACTCGCCAATGCCAAGCGCGAAGAACCTTGGCCGGAAGTCGGAGAGCGGACTGAAGATCGCTACGACGACGAGATGGAGCGTAAGCGCATTGAACAGCGCAACGCCTATGAGCGGGACGTCATGCGTCGGGCCAACACGATGGCACGCACCCACGCCGAGAACCGGCTCCTCAATGAAGTGCGAGATGCGCCCCCAATGCTGAAGCGCAAGATCGAAGATGAGGTTCTCGCCGAACGCATCCGGCGCATCCGAGCCCAAGATGCTGACGAGCGTCGAGCTGTCCTCGAACGCGAGATGCCTCCGTCATTGCGTGAACGCTTCCAGACTTTCGTGGCCGAGATGCGAGGGCCGGAGCGGGATTACCCCGAGCCGGAGCCTGGACCGTATAACGATGCGTACACGCCGGCCGAACTCGACAAGGCGCGCGAGAAGATGCGTGAGGACTACGAACGCGACGACGAGCGCGATCGCTGACGCCCGCTGATCCAGCACGGTTTCGCCCCCGACGGCCTTGGAGCTTGTGACAACGGGCGGCTGTGGCTCGTCTGTTCGGGGGCTCTCAACCTTTCCATGCAGCCTACCGGCGGCCGGATTGGTCGGAAAAATCGTCCGGCCCGTCCGCCCCGCAATGGCTTTCCGCCGCTGCGCGGTCTCCCGAGAAAACCATTGCAGGCCGAACTTGGAGGGCGCGGACGCGTGGCTTTCCGACCGGCCGCACAGGGTGGCCGCTAATCGGAAAAGGGAGAGCCACAATGGCCAAACAGACCAAAACCACGAACACCGCCCCGTCTCACGAAGTCTTTCATGTTGTCGGGGATGGCGAGAAAGCCCGTTGGACGAAGATCGGCGTCGCATGGGCGCACGCCGACGGCAGCGGCATGAACCTCGCCATCAACTACGCGCCGCTCGTTGAGGGCCGGACGGTCGTCCGCAAGATCAACCGCAACCAGGAGGCGGGGCAATGAGCCCCCGCCTCACGGCGGTGACGATCTCAGTCACCAGTAGCGATATCGCCGCGATGAGCGAATGGCTTCTCGAATATCGGGGGCAGGCCCCCGCAACTGAACAGGACATCCTGAGCGACTACGTGATGCGCGCCCTGCGGAGTAATTCGGACTATGACGGCATCGCTCTCCAGGTTGCCGCCGAGGAGGTGCAGTCATGAGCACTTCGGTCTATTTCGCGCAGCCGTACAGCATCGATGCGACTGGCTTCTACTTCTCCAGCCTGGAGGAGTACAAAGCCAAGGCCGCCAGCCACACTGACATGCACGGCTTTCCCGTCGAAGAATACGAGCTCCAGTTTATCGATGGTGACAATCACCGGCTCTTCAACGCCCTCGGCATCTGCCAGGCGACGCTGACGCAGTGGTTTTCTGAGTTTGCCGAGTTTGAGACCGAAGACGACGACTATTGGAAAGCCGTTTATCTCGCTGAGAACGGTTACGCCATCGAGGACGTACTGGCACGGCTGGACGATCTCATGCTCTGGCACGGCAGTGCCGTCGACTACGCGCGTGAGCTGGTCGAGGACTGCTACGATATCCCCGAACCGCTGCGCTTCTATATCGACTACGACGCGCTCGCTCGCGATATGCGCCTCAATGGTGAGATCAATGTCCTAGAGACCGAACAGGGGGCGGTGCTGGTGCTGGGGTGTTGAAGTGCTCAAAAAAGCGAGATGCGGCACCTCGGAATGTCGCCGCGGACTTTTCGATTTGTTCCCGTCAATGAAGAGGTGGTATTCTATAGGTTGCAACAGCAACAGCTTGCCATCTAAATGTTCGATATCAACGACGTTTTCTCTCATCGCGAAATCGCTATTGCGCTTTGGCTGGTCGCGGGCTTGTTATTTGTCAATTTTAATGCCGATGTGCGAAGCGCTTTCATTGGTGTTCTGCGGGCAGTTTTTGCGCCGAAGCTATTGTTTCTGTTTGCTGCTTTTGCTGTATGGGTTGGCTTCCTCTCTTTTTTTCTGGCTTGGTTTGGTCTTTGGACAATATCTGAGCTCAAGGCCACTGTTCTGTGGTATTTGTTCTCCGGATTGGCGCTTCTTGCAAGGTCGATAGAACATCGAGGTCGTTCCGATAAAAGCCAACCGGATACATCGTTCTTTCGTAGTATTATTTTCGACAATTTCCGCGTTACTGTCGTTGTTGAATTCGTTGGCGCAGCTTATTCGTTCTCTTTGTTCGCTGAACTATTATTTGTTCCGCTGATAGTCGTTCTGAGTTCGCTATATGCTTTTGCCGAGCTGGAAGAAAAGTACACTTCGGCAAGGCGTCCCATTGAATATATTTTCTTAGCGATAGCGGTAGGCTTGGTGTGGCACTTTGTGCACCAGACCATCAATGATGGAGGCGACATTTTTTCAATTGCGACGTTACGGGGAGTTCTGGTGCCCATCGAGCTGAGCATCCTGTCGGTCCCGGTTTTCTATCTCGCCTACTGCTATTCTGCCTGGGAGACTTTCGATATCCGACTGGGGGTGAAAACATATCAATCGGACGAGCTTAAACGTATGGCGCGTCGGAAATTCTTTCGTGCGTTTTTTCTCCGTCCGCCGTTATTCAATCGGGCTGTCAGGCAATTTCAGATACTTCCTGCTGAGAGCGAAGACGATATCGTCAAAATAATTGCTGGCGTGCGAGAATACGAACGGCTGAAACGTACCCCGCCGACAATTGAGCCTCACCTTGGATGGTGCCCATATCAAGCAGAACTCTTCCTAAGTGCTGCGCAGCTTGCCACCAATGACTACCATTTCTCAGGATTTGATGACGAATGGCTTGCCGAGTCGAGTCTTCGTCAGCTCGGGCGGCGGTTTCCGACGGAAACACTGCACTATGTCATCAAAGGGAATGCGAACGCCGCTAGTACACTCAAGCTCACTGCCCGTTTGCCGATCAGTCCAACGCCGATTGAGGGGCTGCAGGTCATCGAAGAAGCCGCCGACTTGCTAACGTCGAAAGCCACTTCGCTTGCTGAGATGCCTGGTCGGATACGCCGCGCAATACGTGCCTTGGATAACGCTTTTGACGGCGATGGTCTTCACGAAATTCACGTTGAGGTTCGCAGATACGAAGAGGCGAATACATTGGATGTCGAGTTCACGATCGTTGTTCCTGCCGTTTCTGCAACGGATCAGGATGAAATAAATTAGGGGGGGTGAGATGGTGCAGAACGTTCAACGAGTTAAAGAATCCGAGGATTATTGGGAAAAGATCGTGAAACCCGATTATACCGATTTCTTCGCGCATTTGGATGATATCCGGCGTGCGTTCCATCTGTCGGTTTCGCTGCTTCATTTGGCAGACTGGATTTATGTTGCTCACAAGAGCGCCATAGATGGAACATTTACTTTTAAGGACGCGTCGCAACAGGACCGTCCGGTGGACAGCGTGCCCACATTCGCGAATGCTCTCGGGGACAACTGTGAGGAGTTCGAACTTATTCGCGGAATTGCGAATGCATCGAAACACCTTTCGCTCACACGTCCAGGTCGGAGTGCGAACTCTCCCATTCATGCAGCCAATACGTCCGTCCAAACCACTGGGTATGGCCAAGGCGGATTTGGTATGGGTCCCTATGGAGGGGGCGCACGGGTGATGCTCGCAGGCCCGAACGGCAATGATCGCGAGTTCTCTGACTTGGCGAACAAGGTCATGACGATGTGGGAGGATTTGTCAGATACATATCAATGGAATCTGTCAAAACGTGACCCCTAGATAACCTCCCCATCCCACGCGATGATGAGTTCGCTGTAGCGAGCTACCCTCCCGGTTTCGCGCTTGCCGATTACCTCCCGCTGGCCAGCGGATTCCCAGATGGCGCGGTAACCAAGTTGCGCGAGCCGTAGCACCAGCGCCTTCGCGGCCTCGGTCTCTGACAGGTTGACGGGTACGTCCTGAAGCACGCGCACCTGCTGCCGTCCTTCTGCGGTTGCTTTGTCAATCAGGCGGGCAATTGCCGCCTGGTCAAACACCTCCCACGCGTACGTCTCAAGCGCGCTCCGCTGTTGGCGTCGTACCGTCACGACGTCCTTCAATTCCATTGTTCTGTCTTTCATTATCCTAGATAGGTTGTGGTGATGCTGATCCGGCTGTGGCCGAGCTCCTCAGCCACGATGAGCCGGGCATGGCGATCAAGCGCACGCGCGTGGCCGATGAGCTCTTTCTGAGCTGGACCGCCGTCTTTCGGGCAGGGCCAGCCCGTGAGCTCACGATAGCGGGCCTGGGCATAGCCGTGCCGCAGGCCGTGGAGATTGGTCAGACCGTGTTTCAGCGTCTGATGCTCAAATGCCTTTCGATGCTGGATATAACTGCGTCCCGTTGGGATCAGCGAGTTGCCCCCGACGAGCTCTTTTGCGGCGGCAAGCAATTGCCGCTGCTCATCCGTCCGGATCGGAATGTCCCGCGCGCGCGCGCCCTTCGTCCACGATCCTTGCAGTCGCAAGGCGTGACCTGCGTCGGCTTGGCGTGGCTTCAGTTTGAGGGCTTCTTCCATCCGCAATCCGAACGCTGCCATGAGCTGAAGTGACATCTGCATGAGCGTGTCGGGGAGGGCGCGTACCTGTTCCAATTGCCAAGCGCGGTTGCCGCCGGCGTTCGTACGCGTCGCGATGCCTAGCTCGGCATTCTCCCTCGGAATAACCGACGCTTTGTTGACTTTTTCCGCCCACCAGCGAAGCCAGCCAAGGCGGTTCTTCATCGTCGCCGGACTTAGCTCACGCGCTTCCCACGCCGCTATCAGCGCCGCCACATGCTTCGGTTTGAGCGATGCCGCGGCCGGCAAGCGAAACCCGAGCTGGTACAGCTCGGCGGCCATTGCCTTTAGTCCGTTCAGGCGGTTCGCCTGAGTTGCCTGCGACCCGTCCCGATTGCGGCGGCATAGCTGTGTGAGCGCCATCGCGAGATCGTTCATAGGGTCTTCTTTCATTGTCTTGGTTAGTGTTGATGGCCGACATGTCGGGCCGTAGCCGCGGACAGTCCGCACCAGCAGGTGCGCATGGGCCGGATGTCATTGCTCCTCTCGTTCCTGGGGCTGCATTGCAGGCACAAAAAAAAGCCCCCTCGGGGCTCAATCGACATCGTGCCAGAATTGGCTGCACGCGCTGGGACCGTGGGTCATGCGCAATGCCTGGGGCTGCTGATCTACGTGCAGCCGGGTAAACGGATTACCATGGCGGTGTCTCCCTTGGAAAATGGTTGCCGTTGAGATGTTGCATATAGCTCGGACCTCCTCCGAGCATGGGTAAAAACTACCATAGATTGCGGAGCGAAGTCAATCAAAAGTTGTATCTATGTTGTGCAGCCGGTCCGGCTGGCACGTCGCCATCACGCGAAACAAGGTGTGCAAATCGAGGGTGGGAGCCGGGTTGCCGCTGCCGTCACTACCGAGCTCACTCGCCAGTGACGGCAGCCTCCCGGCTGCTGAATTGTCCGACAATCGGGTCGACCGTCGTCGGCCAATGGGGGATGCTCTCGGCCGCTCCCCCTTATCCCCTGGGCCAGTCGCCCTGGCGACCGGAGACGCTGCGCTCTCCGATCCTCTCGCTCCTATCGCCTTGCGGCGATCGCTCCCGTCGGTCCGGCGCTCGGTGCACCAGTCCGACAGAGAGCGGGCGTCACGCCGCTTTGCGTTTCGCAGGCGCGAACACCGCCGTCGTGATGATCATCGCCGCGACGCCGACGAAGACCGTGATGCCCGCGCCAACCGCGGCATCGAAGTCAGCCCACCCGAACAGGGTGCCGATATGGCCCGCCGCCACCGGCGAGATGAAACCCTGAGCGATCAGTATCACCGCCGCCACCGACGCAAACACGGCGCCTCCGAAGAATGCCCCCGTGAACGCCAGCAGTGCGCCGATCACCAACAGCGCAAGGTTGGCCGGGTAGGGCAGCACGACCGCTACGATCAGCACCACCAGTCCGATAATCGCCAAGATGTTGGCGGTCCGAATGTCCATGTGTCTATCCTCCTGGAATACGGGCGGTTCAATACCGGCCCGCGGACTTGCCGAAGATCACCCTGGTACACTGGTGTGTTGCAGCGTCTTTATCGCTCATTTACTTTGATCCGAAGCTTTTGTTCGGTGTTTTTGAGCGATGAGCTAGCGTCGTCGATGCAACAATATTACCAATTGTGTTTAGTTTATTGATTCAATACGTATTTTTGACTTGATTGCGCCGTATTTCCAGGCTATTCAAGAACAATGTTGCGGCTAACGCATTGATGCTGCGACGAAACTTCACCCTGCAACACAATTGGTAATTCTGTCGCAGCCGGGGTCGGCAGCAGGATGCCGTGTGAGGAGATCGACAAGACGAAACAGGAGGCGGCATTAGTGCAGAGTGGCGTGCAATCCAGCGAAATGCGCCTCTACGCCCCTACGGGCGAGCGTCTCTATATAAATGCCGACGAACGAGCGCGGTTTTTCGCAGCGGCGTCGGTCGCGCCGGCCGCGGTGCGGTTGCTGTGCCTAACCTTGGCATTGACGGGTTGTCGTTTGTCCGAGGCGCTTGCGTTGACGCGAGCGGGGGTACAGTCGGGCATCATCACGGTTCGCTCCCTGAAAAAGCGGGGGCGAAATATCATGAGAGAAATCCCCGTGCCCGAGGAGCTCACCGCCGAGCTGATACACTTCGCAGCAGCGCTGCCGGAACGCGAGCGTATCTGGCCTTGGTGCCGGTCAACCGCGTGGCGGCACGTGAAGGCCGTGATGACGGCGGCGGGGATCTCGGGACGACATGCGACGCCGAAAGGTTTACGGCACGGCTATGGGGTTCATGCCATTCGGTCGGGCGTGCAGCTCAATATGCTCCAGAAATGGCTCGGGCACGCCGATATGGCCACCACAGCGATTTACGCCAATGTAACCGGTTGCGAAGAACTAGAGATAGCTAAACGGATGTGGGGGCAGTTGTTGGTCAACAAATCTAGCTCAACCTAAACCTAGCACTTAATCGGTGTAACGGACAAAATGCAGCTACGATCAACAACGGATACTATTACTGCCGCTCTGTCAAAGAGCCACGAACGTGGGTCCACCGTCTCCCCTTCAACAAAGGCAGCTCGAACAAGTGTTGGACCGGGAAAACCATTGTAAGCACGAGCTGTCGTTTCAGCGTCAACCAGTCGGTCAATTAAAACATGATCAAGCGGGTGATCGAAATCTAGTTTTTTTTCAGCTACCGTCATCGGCCTTACAAGTGTGTCTATTCCGTTTTGTTTGAGAGATTTTAGATTAACGTAGTTCGCTTTATAAATATTCCGAAGTGTCGGCCAGTTTCTATTTGCGATTAAATCAATCCCATGTTCCATATTAATTTGTGCATGCAAGACAACAGGGGTATCTGTAGCCTTTGCGTTTGGTCGTTTGCAGGATTTCCGAGCCCACTCGCAGCAGAGGTCAAATCCTTCTTGAAAAAAATAAACGCCCGTTCCCAACCACATCCGCGGTGCGGTTGAGGCCTTAAAGCCGTTTTTTAGGATGCTTTCCGCTCGGCTAGACGTTGTTCCGTGGTAACAGTTGATTAATAGCAATGAAAAAAATCCCAATTCTATTCATCATACAAGTAAAGTGGGGCTGCAGCCCCACTTTATCGGAATCGTTCAGCAAGAAGTTCGGCAAGGATCGCTTCGTCGGTTGGTCCTCCGTCCGACGGATCCACATCGCTCGACCATTCTGCCAATTCCTGACGTCGCTTTGCGATGATTTTTTTATATTTTGGTTCGTCCATGAGGCCTAGAATGTCCTCGGCAGTAAGTTGGCCGTGCATATCTGCCAATGTATGCATTGTGCGCTCCTCTGGAAGGAGGCCAATCTCGTTCTCGGGGGCGCCCGATTTTGTGAAATCGGCTCCCCTGCCAAATAAGTGTAAAACGGAAGGATGGTCTCTAAAGGTTAATATCACTCGACTTGCGGTGAAGTCTAACACTAATAAAGCGGCGACGGTAGCAAAAAAAACCCCTATGCGCCCAAAGTAGTTGCTCACAGTATCAATGACATCCTTTTTATTAATAATAGGAAGTATATCAAATTTTGATTCAAGTAAAAAAAAGGCAAAGATCGTCAGGTGGATTGTTGCGACCGATTCATATGAAAGGACACGTTTTGAAAGGTTGCGGGCAACATCACGGTATGCGAAGTGGCGAACGTCAAATACGCGATGATTGCCAACAATGAAATTTAGGACATTTAGGCCAGATTTCGCCGTTGCTCGCCAATGCCGGTATGCCGCCATCGCCAAGAAAGAAAATGCCAGGAAAATTGAAAATCCGTCCAGAACGAAGGCGCACCTCCCTTTTCGAGCCTATGAATAATCATAATGTACCCGAAAAAATTGGCCAACTTAAGATTCTGATTTGGTACTACAATTTAGGGGGTTGGGCAATGAAAAATACAATCGGTTTAGGTCGCGCCCGAGGGCTAGTTACAGGTGGGGCGGTCTTGTTGGTGTCGGATGCGAGTGATGTCCGAACCATTAATATTCCGATGCTTTGTGAAACAGCTTCTGTCTTAATTGCGTAAAATGGTTCAGGCGTTTCGCGAAAATAGGAATAGGTGGAAATGAGGCGCCCCGTGGCGATTCTGACTGCGGGATGTGTTCTAAAATTAGCCTTTTTGACCAATGTCTGCTCAATTACCGCAGTTATCTACTTTCGGTCGGGACCGTCATCGGGTCTGAAATGCCGCAATCATCGACGCTGTAACGTCGCGGTCGAAACAGATCGGAGCATAGCCGCCAGGGCGTGAGTACGCGCTACGTCGTCCGCACCGTCGGCCCCCGCGGTCAACATTGTATGGGCACGGGCACGAGCCCGGATAGTTCGCGATCGACTCCGCAATGATCGCTTTGACAATCGCTTGTCGGGAGAGTTTCGGTTTTATCGGCGTTGCCGTTGACGGTGGTGCGCGCGGGGTGGTGGTCTGTCTCGTCTGCCGAAGCCAGTTTTCGGTAATCAAGTGACTTGCCACTCAACCCTCTCGCTGAGTGAGCCGGGCCCGAACACGAGACCACTGCGGGCCTGATTCCAGCAAATCGACGGCGGCCCCTTTGTTGAGGCGATCTTGGATCGCGAATGTCTTGCCGGGGCCTGCGAAAAGCGGAACCCGCGTTCCTTGGACAAAGACGACTGCGACCGGCTTCCGAGTACGAACCGGCTTCGAAGGCTTCGGCGGAAGATCTGTTCTGGAGATCGGTTTTGCCACCGGGCGAGCGACGACGCGTGTCCGAATTTCAGGCGCCTGAGTTGGTGTTGATGCGGGCGGACCTTCCTGGACATCCGGCGCAGTCGCTGGCACTGAGATAGGGCGTGCCGGATCAGCGGGACGCGGTGTCTTTGGTTTATCGTCGCCGGTCAGCGCTGCCCAAGCGATCCAGCCACCCACTACCCACAACAGTAGCGTCTTGCCCTTCAACGCCCCACACCTCGATAACACACGCGATGATACTCAGTGCGCTATTAATGCACGACCAAAGGGCAAACTCCACCGCTAGCATTGAGGATCGCATCGGGTCAGGCCATCGATCATTTTTTCTGAATCGCTTGCTTCAACGCCTCGATGGGCAGCGCGGGGCGTTGACGGAGGACCATTCGGTGGGGCAGTTCGCGCACAGCACCACAACGTCATCGATGTCTGTTTTAAGTCCGTCTGACCAATCGCGCTCAGCACGCTCCGACAACGGATCGACATGATGGCATTCAATATATCCCTTGCCGAGCTCTCCGTATGTCGCCTCGAAATCGAAGCCGCAAACCATGCACCGATAGCCGTGGTTCTCCTTTGCGGCAGCGACCAGGCGCGGGTTGCGGCTGAAAAAGTAGCGCTCGCGCTTGTGCCTCTGGCCTTCCGCAAATTCCCGTTGCGCTTCAGATGAAGCACTCGGAGCCGCCGGCTCTGTTGCCGCAACTTCGATCCCATAGGCGGCGGTTATGAGCTGAATTAATCTCGGTGTTGCCCGCGACAGGTACATGCCCTGGTTTGGTCGCACAGCGCTGCCGTACCGAGCAAATGGGTAATGCCGAGGTTCATCCTCAGACAGTTCCGCGAGAAGCTCCGCCTCATATGTTTCGGTGATCAGGCGAAGGGGGAGGGTGGCCGGAAGGTTTTGGAATTCTGTCAGATCGATCCGGTAGTAGGACAGTCGACCTTCCCATGGCCCCGCAAACGGCGGGCCGTCCGACGTTTCAGTCGCAGGATGTGCGACCCGTGACACTCCACACAATCGGTTCTCGGTCACTCCGTCCGGACATCTAACCTATGTCGCCTTCCGTAGATGGTGGTATGGACGTGAGTGTTTTTCGCGCCTCAGAAATTCGTTGATAGTTAAGTTCAGTCGATGCCTCGAATGCTTCGCGCACTCGCTTGGGATTGGATTCAAGATTCCCGACAATGTCTTGTTTGGTACGAGGTGCAAGCACAAGGGTATGGAATTTCTCCGAGCCGAACTCTGCAAGTCGTAGTGCCTCATTGTAGCTATCGTATCGACGTGCAAAATGTTGCTTGTATCCGTTGCCGAGTTTTCTGATTCGCCAAGAATTATATAACCCCGATAATCTCCCGGGTCGCGTTTTCTTATATCCCCATGGCTGGGTAGGAACTACAACAACATGAGTGCAGCCTTCGTCGAGCGCTTTTTTAATTGGGAGAGCGGCATTTACGTAGCCGTCATTGTAATGGCGACCGTCAATATTTTCCAACTGGCTGCAAACAATCGGAGTGTATGCCGTTGCGCAGATCGATTTTTCGAAATTTTTCCGTGAATCTTTTTTGCTCGAAAACCAACGTGTTTCACCCGATTCCGTATCGGTTGTTGATATGAAGATCTCATGGTGGCCGTCATAAACCGCTTGGTCCGAGAATCGTTTCTTATCAAGTATCCATTCAGTAATCATCCATCTAACATCAAGCACCTCTGGAAAGTTCCATATATTCAGACACCTCGGATCAGTGGCGTTTTCCTCGTAAATCGTTGACGCAAGAATTTCATCGTTGCCGGGAAAATATAGTCCGTTGAGCGCACCGGAAGAGGTTCCGATGATTACGTCAAAGGAATTGGCGAGCCCATGTTTGTTTAGGGCGTGAGCAGCCCCACAGCTAAAGACACCTCTCAGTGAACCGCCCTCAAGGACAAGGCCAACTTTGCAATTTGGGTCGGAGTTGCCTTCGCGTCGGTCCATAAGGACGGCGAGTACCTCCAAAGGGTTGCTTCCGTATATGTTGATGTGATCAAGCATCTTGGCGTTGTACTCTTCCCACTAAATATGCGAGTTTTTCATATTCTGATTCTGACGGTGTCGGAACCGTTTGTCGATGATATCATTTTTTGCACTCGTAGCTTCGATCGTTACAATTGTTTGGGCTCGCAAGATCGATATAGCTGCGGGGCTCAACGATGAGGCTTCCCGCAAGCAGATAATTGGGGATCTGGACGCGCCACCCAGAACGTATCGAAAGTACTTGAACCGAGGAGTACGTCTGGTTGATCGCCTTCTGCAAAGGGGTGCATTTACTTATTTTGCGCTTCTATTTGTGGCTTTGATTTATTCGTCATTCCTATTTTTGTTATACTGGACACATGGCCAAAAGGTGTCGACATTCATGGTGTCGAGTACCAATGAAATGCCTGAGCCGTGGATTCGAAAGTTGATATTCATTGGCATTCTGGTTTTATTTTTCGCATGCTTCTTGCTCGCAAAACGTGGTGCAAGCGTGTACGAAGAGAGAATTTCTCGGCTTCCTGCATCATTAATTTGGTATGCCGTCCTTTCAGCGTTGGCTACAAGCGTGGTAGCGTTTTCAATATACTTTCTTGCGGGAAATAGATATTTCTCTTTTGTTGTTATTTTATTTTCTGTTGGTCCGATTCTTCTTTCTAATGTGCGACGTAGTGAGGAGTACCTTTTATCGAGGTCGCGCATCAAACTCGCCTTTAATGCATCGTTTGGCCCGACGGCTCTCTTCATAGTGATTTTCTCTTTGATCGCGGGTAAGGCGACCCAGACACCTGTTTTTGCCACGATTGCAATTGTCGCACTCGTTTCCCTGTTGAGCGGTGCCACTGCGTACGCAGGTGCGCGGAAGTCCAGCGGTTCTTTTTTGGAAACTCCTGTCTGGTCACGCCCCGCGATTTCAATGGGATTGTATATTGCTAACAATTTTCCCGGGTTTTGTTTGGCCGTATCGCTCGCAGCGTTTTTCCCGATTTTACTCGGCAAAGTAGGCGCAGACGACGTGTCTGTCGTGGCAGCGGTGCTGCTAACATCTGCTATATTTCTTGCCGGTGCCAAAACGTTGGCCGGGTCGGGTTTTGTGATATTTTTTGTTTTGTCGGCCGTGTCAATTACGTTGTATAACGCAAGTATAACTGATTTTTTTTCAACATGGTCAGGACCTCTTATATTTTGGGTGGTTTTTCCCTTCGTAAACTCCATTTTCGATTTTGCCACGTGGACGTCGAGTCGTTTGTTTGCAGCTCGCATTTTAAAAAATGAGCATTCAAACGCTGTGTTTTGGCTATTTCTAGATATAGTCGTTGCGTTTCTTTTGATATGTTTGCTCGCGATGTCGCTTACATATATTTTTCGGCTATATGAAATTCGCTCAATTGTGGAAAATGGCTCAGCGGTCATTAATACAAAAGAACTTGTAAGTTCAATTGAAGCGGATCCATTTGGGTTTGGTGGCTGGTTTATATTTATGATGCTGAGTACCTTTGTTCCGACTATCGGGCACCTGGTATTCGCCGTCATGGGTGGTGTTTCGTCTTTCGTTCCAGTCGCTGTTAGACGAAAAATTCGCCGAGATATCATGCGGGAAGCAAAGAAAGAAGGTGGTATAAGCAGATATAATGTCGAGCTGTTTTCTTGGAGATTGGCATATGTTGATCATATTACAGGTATCGTGGTATTCGTCGCGTTGATGTTGGGTTTTGTGTTCCTGGCCTACGGAAATATATATGAGTTGTTGCGGATGCTTCATAAGCTAGTTGAACTCGTTCTTGTCTACGTTTAAAGATAGTGGTCTGGCGCTTAGGGTGGTTAATTGAAGGTCGGTCGAGATCGATTGCGGCTGTTTGAGAAATATCTGGAATTAAGGCGCGCTAAATAGAGGATATGGTCCCAACCTTTATTTGTTGGATTCATAAGTAAAAGTTGTGGCGCGGACTGCGCTCCGGCCTCAAGGCTGACCAAGGCCACCGCCGCGGGCGGCGGCTGCGGCCTTGACCCCTGCGCACAGCCGCACCTTTGGCTCGGGAAGGGGCAAATGCCCCTTTGTCGGATGAGATCCGACGGCTACCACCGCAATGCATAAAACCTCTGCCAGGCATTGGCGATGTCCTCAAAGGTCCATTCCTGCAGCCGTCCATGCGATGCACTCGGCCGGGAGACGCATTCTGCCAGGCCCGACTCCCGCTTAAACCGCTGAAACCAGGTCGTCGATTTCGGCTTACCCTTCGCGCTCAGCTCAATCCGCCGAATATCATGGCTGCTGGCCCACATGTCGCGGGGCTTCTCGACCTCAGAGCGATCGAGCAAATAGCTGCGCAGTAACCGCAGATGTCGCTCCCGTGGGTCCTGAACCAACTGCGCCTGCAGTTTCTCAACCGTCAGCTCCGCCGCGCGACGACCCGCTTCCGTTAGCATTTCTTCCAAAACGTCTTTGCTCAGCACAATGGCTGGGATTGCTTCCATATTCCTCGCTTTCCTTGGGATTTAGACACAAAAAAACGCCCCTCTCGGGACGCTCACACCGGCACTTCTTCCACCTCCGCCGGACCTTGGTAGAAAACCACAGGTGGGTGCGGAAGTCAAGAAATGTTTTGCAATAACAAAATAATAAACTTTGAAATTATTAGTAATTAAGCGCACTATCGTAGTGTCATGAACATAAACTTTGAAAAAATTGACGTTCCTCCGCAAATTAAATTTTTTGAGAGCGGTATAGTAGCCAACCCTAAAGCAGTTGCGGCACAGGCGTATAAATCAGTGAGTATTCAGGTGGAATTTTATGAGTCACGGGTTTGGGAGCACTTGGCAAGGTTCTTTGAAAGGCAATATTCAATCCAGGGAAAATGGAAGCCGGATATCCAGGCACCACTAGATGATCGCTGGATTGTGTACCCGTTCTCGGTTGTTGAAACAGTTCAACACGCAGGGTGTATAGTTTGGGATGTTCCCGAAGGTCGTCCTCGCATTCGCCACCTCCGCATCTATCGAAATCAATTCGATGCGGAGGTTGCCAACGCTGAAATAGCGAAAATAATTAGCGGGGCTATTTAGTCTGCAACCCAACCGTCATCGCAATACGGACAGCAAATGTACCCTGCGGGTTGACCGTCACGACCACAGTTCAAACAGTCAACGATTTCACCGTCTTTGTTGTAGTGGCCGGACCCTCCGCACTCGGGACATTCATTTGTACCGGTACCTCTGCAGCGCTCACACTCAGCCATTCCAGTCTCCGCTCGGTAAGGATGTGGAGTGAATCCTTATAGACAAAAGGTAGCAGATTGCAAGCGCGCTTGAATTATGCGGTCATACGCCGAGAATTGTCCCCAGCTTGTCGATAACTGGCCGCATCGGATCAACAAAACCGAGGTCGTAAATCATTGTTGTTTCGAGGTTTCCCTTGTGATCCGCATAGTGACTCACGTCCTCGCGGCGCACACCTTGACCCACCAGCATCAGCGAAATCGCGATGCGCTTAAGGTCATACAATTGAAAGTAGCTCGGAACCCCCTCCAGCTCTTTGAACCGCGCCAGCGGTTTGCGGAAATTGTCACGCGGTTGCGTCGGGTCCGTGTGAGACGGAAACACCAGCTTGCTCTCTGGCCAGCGATCCCGCTGCCGTCGCACCAACTCGGCGACCCTCGGATGGATCGGCACTGACCGATATGCATACTCATAGACGGCCCGCGATAGCTTGATGCCTTTGGTGTTGTGCTTGTGCCAGATGAGGCGCTCCAGATCGAAGTGCTCGAATTCCGCGTGCACCAGCTCGGTGGGCCTCGCCATCGTCAGAAACAGAATGCCCATGTA
The DNA here is from genome assembly GCA_002869065.1 of Hyphomicrobiales bacterium. NCBI lineage: Bacteria > Pseudomonadati > Pseudomonadota > Alphaproteobacteria > Hyphomicrobiales > Hyphomicrobiales bacterium. Next base: position 791,013 of record PKTR01000001.1, on the reverse strand, counting down.
GTGGCACAGCTCCAGCATTTGCGCGTTCTGAACAGCAAGGCGGCCGTTAGCCAATGCCGTCATGCGCTTGGCGTCGCCAGCAAGATGCGTTGTCGGGGCAGGGGCCTCCAGTGTTGGCTCAAACACATGCCGGGCGATCGCCTTGATCTGCTCCGGGGTGTATTCCCGGCGCTGTCGCAGCACGGTGCGTTGCCGCAGTGGGGTGCAAGGATTGCGCATATCGACCACTTGCATCCGAATGCCCCAGTTGAACACCGCTTTCAAATGGCGAAAGGCCGTGTTCCAGGTGCCCGGGGATTCGAACTGGTCCAAAAATTTCGCGACATCAGTCGGCTTGATTGACGTCACTTCGCGCTTCCCGAACAGCGTTCCGAAATCGCGATAGCTGCAGGCTTTGTTGCGGCCGCGGCGGTTGGTGTGGGTCGGCTGCGGTCGCGTTGCCGCTCCAACGTATCGCCAGTACTGGTTTTGGTACTTCGGTGATTTGGTTGCGATGTGCTCACGCCAATACTGCTCCACCAGATCGTTGACCAGAAAGGTGTGCTTCTGGCGGTAATCAATCACGCCTGCATTGGGGTCCTCGCCGCGGTCGAGTTGGGCACAGCGTTGCTGAACCAACAGACGGACACTGCCGACAGTCGTACGGGTTGCGTCACCCAGCACGACGCGTTGCCGCTTCCCATCAAATTGGTAGCCATGCACGAATGCCTTATTGCCCAGGGCGGTGACGCGGAGGGCGAGACCCTTTTGAGCGCCATTGCGGACAATTCCATCCAACCCTTGAGGATGGTCCCAATAAAGCTCCTGATCTTTGCCGTCCGGGCATTTTGTATCCCTGACAAATGTGTCTGTTAAAAATATTTTTGCCAAATCTATGTAACGCCTATGTAACAAAATGTAGTCGAAAAATTGGATATTGTAAAGAATAAAGCAACATGTAGTGCGGAGCATCCGCAATAATTACAATGATTTAAGTTATATCAGTAATGCGAGGGTTGTATGCTGTTTCTTGGTTCGTAATGCGTAGGTCGGGAGTTCGAATCTTCTCGTTGGCACCATATATTTCAACAGGTTAGATAACCGCCCCGCCATCAAAAAGCTTCATGTAAAAACCATGTAACGATTGTGTAACTCGCTTATCGAAACCATAGGCAGCTAAGTCGCGGGACGCAGGAATACATTCTTATGCGCTGAATTTGGATAGATGCGAGGGTATGTTGCCACTACTGAGGCATTGGTAATGCGCAGGATGGAAGTTTGAATGTCTCGTTGGCGCCGAAAAAATCATATGGTTACGAAAATGCTTACCCGGCAACAAAAGTCATGTAACGACTGCGGCGATCACACCGTCGTCCGAATCCACGGCAGCCGTTCCTCCCTCGGCCATCAGGCGGCGCCAAACGCACAACAGGTTCGGGGCGATGCCATTGCGTCTTGCCACCTCCGAGACGCTGCCCCCGCTGTTTAAGCTTTCGTCGATGACCCGAGGTTTTGCTACGACCCCGCAGTCTACCGCCGTCGGGGAGTTCCAGTGATCATTTCAATGCGCTGATAGTCGTCAGATATAAGCCTTTCCTTGGAGATATCCCCAATTCTTCTTGCTTACGCCCGACTATCCGGTCGAAATAGGGGGGCAATCCACCCCATTATTCCCTTCGTTTCTATTTGAAAACACTTATAGGTGGTATAGAATGTTTTTTGATATTTGTTTTTGGGCAATCCAGCAGCGTAACCTGAAAGAAAACAAATGAGTGTGCTTTTTCTGGTCGCGCTAGATGAAATTGGCTTTTTGGGTTCACAAAGAGGTAGGGAACGGACATGGGTTGCTTTTGCCAAATCCAAATGACCGAGGGGAGCGAGGAAGAGCGGCAGATAGTGGTGTCAATAGGTGTTTCAAATACTAAGAGCCTATCCGCGATGCGGTGGCGGTGTGCAAATGTAATTTTTCCTGCGGAAACAACAGGGAGAAACGAAGGCAATGCGGATGGGGCGCAATAGTGGCTTCCTTTCGTTTCTTGCATGCGGCGGACATTCACCTCGACAGCCCTCTCAAAGGCCTTGCCGGCCAGGATGGCAACGCCGCCAAGCGCGTTCGTGCTGCGACCAGGGAGGCCTTTGACCAACTCGTCAGTTTGACGATCGAAGAACAAGTCGATTTTCTTATTATCGCCGGGGACCTCTACGACGGCGACTGGCGCGATTACAAAACAGGCCTGTTTTTCGCGGCGCAGATGGGCCGGCTCAATTCTTCGGGCATTCCCGTCTACCTGCTGCACGGTAATCACGACGCGGAAAGCCAGATTACCAGGCGGCTCGACCTCCCGGAGAATGTCCATGTTTTTGGGACGCGTAAGCCGGAGACTTTTGCGCTGGAGGACCTAAATGTAGCGCTTCACGGCCAGAGCTTCCGGCAGCGTGACGTGACCGAAAATCTGGTTCCAGATTACCCGACGCCGGTATCGGACGTCTTTAATATCGGCGTGCTGCACACCGGGCTCGGCGGTATGGGCGAACACGCCAACTACGCACCTTGTTCTCTCGATGAGCTTGTAAACAAGGGGTACGACTATTGGGCGCTGGGGCATGTACATCAGGCGGATGTGCTGCACGAGCAGCCGCACATTGTATTCCCCGGTAATTTGCAGGGGCGCCATGTACGGGAAACCGGCGCTAAAGGCGCGTATCTGATCACAGTAGAAGACGGCGAGATTGTCGATCTCGAAGCGTTACCTTGTGATGTTGTGCGCTGGGCAGTGCTGTTGGTACCCCTGAATGGTGCGGCCAATTTGGGGGATGTGACCGACGCTGTTCGGGAAGCGTTGGAAGCTGCGGTCGCCAATCATGCCGACGGCCGATTGCTCGCCTGCCGTATTCGGTTGGAAGGCCGCACAGAGGTTCACGCCCAGCTTATCGCTTCGGAAGAACAGGTTCTGGCCGAGGCCCGCGCCTGCGCGCTTGGCCTTGGGGATGAAGTTGCCTGGGTCGAGAAGGTTGCCATTGCTACAGAGGCGACCATTGATACAGAAACCCTTGCGCGGCGTGAGGATGCGATCGGGGCGTTGCAGCAGATGTTGCAGACAGCCATGAGCGATGAAACGCTACTTTCAGAAATTGAAGAAGATATCGGCGCGTTGGTGCGGCGCCTGCCCCACGATATTCGAGCGGGTATTGAAGATCACGTTTTGAAGTCGGCCGTGGAAGGTGAATACGCCGCTCTGATTGATGGTGTCGCACCATACCTTTCAGCGCGCCTGATTGCGCGGGAGGATTAGGCATGCGGCTCGGACGACTTGATCTGTTGCGATATGGACATTTCACGGATCGGTCGTTTGATCTGCCTGCCGGCAAGTCAGATTTCCACATTGTTTTCGGCCCGAACGAAGCTGGTAAATCCACGGCGCTGGCCGCGATCGAGGATCTACTGTTCGGCATACCGATGCACTCGCCGTACAATTTCCTCCACGACTACGCCGACATGCGGATCGGGGCGGTTCTCGAAAACGGAAGCGCTTTGCTGCAGGTGCTTCGGCGCAAAGGAAACAAAGACACGTTGCTAGAACTGGACGGTTCGCCCGTTCCCGGCGGCGAGAGTGTTTTGATTCCCTATCTCGCCGGTGCGGATCGGCCGTTCTTTGAGCGGATGTTCAGTCTGGATCACGTGCGCCTTGGCGATGGGGGCCGCGCAATTCTGGAAGCCAGGGACGATGTGGGGCAGATGTTGTTTTCAGCGGGCGCCGGCATTGGCGGGTTGAGAGAGCGCCTCGGAGAGCTCGCTGGTGAAGCGGACGAATTATGGGGTGCGCGGCGCGCCAAGCATCGCAAGTTTTACATCGCTGAAGACAAGCTTTCGGAAGCCCAAAAGGCGCTGCGGGACCTGACACTCACCGCAAATAACTGGCGGGACCTCAAGCGGACCTATGACGACGCAGAGCAAACATATTCGGAGATCGATAACAACATCAAAGAACGTACCGCGACACGCAATCGTCTGAGCCGCATCCGCCGTGTATTTCGAGACGTGCGTAGAAAACAGGAACTCGACGGTGAGTTTGCGGACCTCGGCGAAGCGGCTGCGCTGCCAGATGATGCTGCGCAAGTGGTAGAGGAAGCAGAACGCAAGGATGCGGAGGCGGAGACACGCATCGCGACGCTACAGGAGCAACTGAAACGTGCCGAGGAGAGCCTTAAAAAGCTGAGCTTTGACGAGACGCTTATCCTGCGGGCCGAAGATATTCGGCAACTTCATGAAAGACGGATTGAGATACGTGGTGAAAAGGCTGACCTGCCGAAACGCGAAGCGGAACTCAATGCCGCTGAGGAAGATCTACGCGCCGACGCACGTGAACTTGCCTGGACAGAGACCGACATAGATGTGCTCGCCAAACGCATTCCCTCGCGCACCGAGGCTGGCGTGGTGCGTCAGCTCCTGAATCAGAAGGGTGAGCGTGAGGCTGATGTCACCAATCAGACCCACCTACTGCAAGAGGCGCAGGAGGCCCACGACGATCTAAAGGAACGGTTAGATAAGAGCGGCGATCCCGCCGACGTGTCCAGTCTGGCTATAGCGATCAGGACAGTGCGCGAACAGGGCGACATTCATGGTCGCGTTCGAAACGCCGAAAAAGCGATGCGAGAAGCACAGGAGCGTGCGAAGCGTCGGCTCGACGTGCTTAAGCCAGGTGTCAGAAAGGAAAAAGAACTTGTGGACGCGGCCGTACCGGCGCGGGCGCAGGTTCAATCGTATCGGGACCGCGAGGAGGACTGGAAACGGCGCGTACGGGAATTTAAGCAAAAGATTGCATCCCTTCAGCAGGAAAAGGAAGCTGCGACCGCCGCATTGGAGCGCACAGTACGGGATGAACAAACGATCACGCCGGAAGCCTTAGACGAGGCTCGCCGCCGTCGCGATGCTTTGTGGGCCCTGGTCAAAATCAGGCATGTGGACGGCAAGTCAATTCCTGAAGATCAGGCAAAGGAATTTGGCGAAGAGTTAGCGGACTTGCCCGCCGCCTTCGAGCCTGCCATGGCTAGCGTGGATCAACTTGCCGATCAAAGGTTTGATCACGCTGAGGCCGCAGGGCGGATCACAGAAATCAACCGAATTATCGGAGACCTGGAAACACGACTGGAGCAGGCTCAGGAAAGCGAGACCGAACTCGTTCGGGAAGGCGAGCAGTTGAAAGCCGAGTGGTCATCGATGTGGGAAACGGCTCCCTTTGATGCTTTGGCTGCGGAAGCGATGCTGGAATGGCTCGATGCCCGTGAAGAAGTGCTGGAGGCCATTGACGGACGAGCGGATGCCGAAATCACACTGGATACATGTAAAGGCGAAGAACGCGCGGGCAAGGAACAGATTCTTGGTGAGCTGACTGCACTCGGCGTTGATGTAGCCGCGCTGGAAAATGACGGTCTGAGCGTGATCATAGAGCGAGCGGCAGACGAACAGCGTCAGCATGAATCAGCGGCAGCCCGGAAGGACGAGTTAACCGAGAAAGTCCAGGCGGCAGCCAAGGAGGTGGCACGGCGCAAGCGGGAGCTTCAACAGGCCAGTGAGGCCTTGGAGCAGTGGCAGGGAAAATGGGAGGTGGCGCTTGACGAGCTTGGGCTGGCTAAGGACGCTCCGCCGGAGTCGGTCAGCTCGCAAATCGACACGATAGACAGGATGCGGGAGACGACAGGGCGTATCAGATCGCTGCGGCACGACCGCATAGACAAGATCAACCGCGACGTGACGGACTTTGAAGAGGTTGTCGGAAAACTGACAAAGGAATTGGCAACAGATTCGGTCGATCAACCGGCTGAAGATGCCGTGCTGGAGCTTGAAAAGCGATTGGCCGATGCCGAGCGTATCCAGGGGCTTCGGGAAAAGGCGGTTGAACAACTCGAAGAGCTGACCACACAAATCAGTGGACTTGAAGACAAACGGCGGGAATTGGCGGCATCAATATCCCACCTGAAGACGGCGGCCAACGTTGAGACGAAAGAAGCGCTCAAGGACGCCATCGCTCGCTCGGATCGGCAACGGTCTCTTACGGAGGAGTACGAGAAAGTTATCGAGAAACTCCAGCAGGACGGCGACGGTAAAGCTGCTACGGAGCTTGAGAATGAGTGCAAGGACGTCCTTATTGATGAGGTTGCAGCGGACGAAGCTTCGATTCTGGCTGAGTTGGAAGACCTTCAAGCTCAGCAGACTGCCGCCGCAGAAGAGCGATCCCGAGCGCGCGAGGCATTTCAGGCAATCGGCGGTGACGATGCGGCTGCTCAAGCAGCGGCGGCAAAGGAAGAAGCCCTCGCCGAAATGCGGGAAGTTGCCGAAAGGTATGTGCGCGTACAGACTTCGGCCATACTTCTCCGGTGGGCGATTGAACGTTACCGGAGGGAAAAGCAGGCGCCTTTGCTAAAACGCGCGGGCGAACTGTTCCAGATCATCACTGGAGATTCATTCACCAGCCTTCAGATCGCGTTTGACGACCAGGATAACGCTTATCTGACAGGCGAACGGCACGATGGCAGCGTTGTCCCTGTGTCAGGCATGAGCACAGGCACGGCCGACCAGCTCTATCTGGCGCTAAGGGTTGCAGCGATCGAAGACTACCTGAAGCGGGCGGAGCCATTACCGTTTGTGGCGGACGACCTGTTTATCAACTTCGATGACGATCGCGCAGCGGCTGGCTTCAAGCTATTGGGCGAACTGAGCCAGACGACGCAGGTGCTGTTCTTCACTCATCACCAGCACCTTGTCGATATCGCGGAAAAGACATTGGGAGCATCCGTCAGTCTGGTGAGTTTGTCCAACGAAAGCGTCAAAGCGGCGTAACGTTCACAAACTTCAACATACCTGCCTTCTCCGCAGCTCACACTTGGCCGTTGGCGAGTTATTCCGCTGAACACGTCGACATGCTCGTGCCGGGCCGCTTGATGATGAGGAATACCAATTCACCAATCTGAATGCCGGCTTCAATTCCGTAGGTGCAGAATTCGCACGGACTTTTTATGGTCCGAAGGTACGTCTCTGTTAAGGTTCCAGACTCACACGATACTCACACAATCTTTCTAGGAGATGTTAATAAACAAGAAATAACAAATAGTTATTCAAAACTATCGCGGACTTCTAATCCGTAGGTCGCAGGTTCGAATCCTGCCGGGGTCGCCATCGTCTCTTTCCCTTTTTTTCTGTCCTGTGGCGCTGTGTAGCCGCGCAACTCGCTGGCGCGCGGGTGAAGTCACTTCGTGCGGCCACTCGGGTGCGGGGGAGGCAAGGACTGTCTTCCCTAAGGTAAATTTGAACCGGCGAAGGGTTTATATCCGCAGGCGCAGGGCGTCATGTTCGGGAATACAACAATTTCTTGTCCCGACGAGCGTGAGTGTTATCTGAATATATTCATTGGTACCAGGGGGTTATGACTGGGTATTTTTGATTGTGCTTTTCCCCAAAATTTTATGGAGTTGAATTTTATAAGGAATTTACGAATTTGCCCGATATTGCAGCAGTACTGTGCAAGGGCCTGCAAAGAATTCAGGCTCGCAGGGGTGAGTGCTGCTACAAGATGTCGAACGATAAAGAACAAGAAAAGACCGCGCGTCGCACGAGCAAGACGACCTCTACGAGGCGGGCGGCTGAGCGCGCAAAGCGCGATGCTCGCACCGAGTGCATCGGTGTCGAAACCAGCGCCGTGCTTGCCGTCATCGACGAGCTTCAGGGCAATCTCGCGCAGGAGCGCGACATGCGCGCGGCATTTGACGACATGCTGGAGCGCGTCGTTTCGCTGACCGAGAGCGAATTCGGGTTCATCGGCGAGGTGTTGAGTGCCGATGACGGGCATCAGTTCCTCAAATGTTATTCGATGTCGCAAAACGTATTGAGGCATTTGCCGCCGAGCCGGCAGGCAAGTTTCGTTGCCGATGGCCTCGAGTTCCACAATCTTGATGCGTTGTTCGGCACCACGATCAAGACGGACACCTTCTTCATTTCCAATAATCCGGCCAAGGAAGACGGCTACGAAATTCCGAGCGGTCATCCGCCGGTGCACGCGTTCCTGAGCCTTCCGCTGCATTTCGGTCGCGAACTGGTCGGTATGATCGGTCTCGCCAATCGTCCCGGCGGCTATGGTGACGCGATGGTCGAGAGCCTGAACGCTCTCGCGCGCACCTGCGGCACGATCATCGGATCGATGCGGGTTGCCGCCGAACGGCAGGTCGCGGAAGAGATTCTGCGGGAAGCTATCGAGACGATCCCGGAAGGGTTCGCGGTCTTCAGTCCGGAAGACCGGCTGATGTTGAGTAACGGGGCACTCGGAAAGGTCTACCGGCGCACACATTCGGCGATTCACCAGGGGATCTCGTTCGAAGACATGATCCGCCACGGCATCGCGCACTCGCAGGTGGTCGACGCCGGTGAGACGGAGGAAAGCCGCGAAGCTTGGATCCAGCAGCGTCTCGAGGTTCACCGCCAGGCGGATCATTGTTTCCTGCAGCGTCTGCCGGACGATCGGTGGGTGCAGGTTGAGGAGCGGCGGGCACCGTCGGGCCGGATCGTTGGCTTGTGGACGGACGTGACCGAGGCAAAACGCACGGAAGCCGCGCTGCGCAGCAGTGAAGAAAAGTTCCGCTCGCTGTACGAATTGGCTCCGACCGGAATTGCCATGTGCAGCCCCGACGGGCGCGTGATCGACGGCAATCAGGCATTCCAGAAGATGCTCGGCCGCTCAAAGGTCGATATGCACAACGTGGAGCTTGAAGAGCTGGTGACGGCGGAAAGCTGGCCGGCATTCAAGGCGGAGATCGATGGCGGGACAGAGTCGCGTCTGTTCGGTCCGGTCGAGATCGAGCTGGTTGGAAAATCCGGCACCCCGGTCAGCGTTATCGCGACCGGCCTGTTGGCCATGAAAGGCAACAACGTCGACCTTACCTGGTTGATTGTTCAAGATATTTCTGAGCGCAAACACGCTGCGACCGTGGTTTGGCGGGCGGAGAACTACGATCCGCTGACGAACCTGCCGAACCGAAGCTACCTCAATGAATTCATCCGCGATCTGCGCGGCAGCGGTGGTCGGGAGCAGGAATTCGGATTGCTGCTCGTGGGGCTCGACAATTTCAAGGCGATCAACGATGTGTTCGGCCATGTCGCCGGCGATGCGGTGATCGCGCAGGTTGGCGAACGGCTGAGCCGGTGCATCCGGGACGGCGATTTCATCGCGCGCCTTGGCGGTGATGAGTTCGCGCTTGTCATTCGCGGCATGACCTCGCGCGCGCGTTTGATGCGGGTCGCCGACCGGATCCTGCGCGCGCTTCGCCGCAAGATCGTCTATCGCGGACAGCCCCTTTATTGCCAGGGCAGCATCGGTATCGCGTCGTTCCCGGAACACGGGCTGACGGCGCCGGAGCTGATCCGCAGTGCCGATATCGCGCTCTACAACGCCAAGAAAAACGGCCGCAATCGGTCCTTCATGTTCGACGTCGACCTGCTGCGCGAGACGGAAATCCGCTACGAGGCGGTGTCGTTTGTGCGCTCCGCGTTGAAGAATGACCGGATCGTTCCTGCCTATCAGCCCAAGGTCTGCCTGAAGACGGGTGCCCTGGTCGGGTTCGAGGCGCTGGTGCGGATCCGCGATACCGACGGAGAAATCAACTCGCCGGGTTCGTTCATCGAGGCTTTCGACGAGCCGGAACTCCTGGCTGAGATCGACCAGCGGATGCTCGATCTGGTCACCAACGATATCAGGGACTGGCTCGACCATGGCGTCGATGTCGGGCGCATCGCGGTCAACGCTTCGAACAGCGAGCTGTGGAGCGGCGACTACGCCGAGCGTGTTCTGTCGATGATGCGCGACAAGGGGTTGCCGAAAGACCGCCTGCAGATCGAGGTCACGGAAACGGCGTTCCTCGGCAGCGATTTCAATTCGGTCGCCGGCACGCTGGAACAGCTTTCCGATGCGGGTATCGCAATCGCGCTTGATGATTTCGGCACGGGCTATGCCTCTCTGACCCATCTCAAGACGCTGCCGGTCAGCCGCGTGAAGATCGACCGGTCCTTCGTCTTCGATCTGATGACCAACCGGGTCAGCCAGGCGATCGTCGAGACGATCGTCAAGCTGTGCAAGGAACTGGACAAGGTCGTGGTCGCCGAAGGGATCGAGACCGAAGAGCAGCTCGAGATGCTGAAGTCCTTCGGCTGCGATCGCGGGCAGGGGTTCTACTTCGCCCGGCCGATGCTGCGCGACGAGGTCAATCTCTACATCCTGAAATCGTTTGCCGCGAAGATGCGGGCGGATTGGAACCGTTCGGTTCGCAAGGGATTTCCGGCCGAGGTCATCGAGGGCGGACGCCGCGACATCGCGCGCTGAAGGCGAGCCGTCCGGATCAGAGCGTCCAGCCGCCGTCGATGACGGCGGTCGTGCCGGTTACGAAGGTGGCTTCGTCGGACGCGAGATAGACCGCGAGCGAGGCGATTTCCTCAGGTTCGGCGATGCGCCCGCCTGGCTGGCGGGACAAAAACCACTCCCATGCCTTTTCGGTGCCGCCCATTTCGTCGGCGAGTTCGGCGACGCGGCCCTCAAGTGAGGGGGTCCTCACCACGCCCGGGCAAATCGCGTTGCAGCGGATGCCGTCCTTGACGAAATCGGCGGCGATTGCCTTGGTCAGGCCGATCACGGCTGCCTTGGTCGTCCCGTAGACATAGCGCGACGGGGTGCCTTTGATCGAAGAGGCTGCCGACGACATATTGAGAATCGCGCCGTGTCCGCGCTCGATCATGCCCGGCAGAAACGCGCGGATCGCCCGGTGCATGGCCTTCACATTGAGATCGAAGCAGTAATCCCAGGTGAACTCGTCGCAGTCGAGCACCGTGCCGTGGTGGACGTAGCCGGCGCAGTTGAACAGGATGTCGACGCCGTGTTCCTCGTCGGCAAGGCCGTAGATGGCCGAGGTGTCGGTGACATCGATGGTTGCCGTTCGTGCGATGCCGGCCGCCGCCAGATCCTCGAGTTTTTCAGGCGCTACGTCGGTCGCAATCACCTCGGCGCCTTCGCGGGCGAAGGCCAGTGCCGTGGCGCGGCCGATTCCCTGGCCGGCTGCTGTGACGACGGCTTTCTTGCCGGACAGACGTCCGTTCATGATCAACTCCCGGGGTTACCCTGTCAGGCGAGCACCGGCTACCGCGCGAACGGGCCCGGAACTCGTGTTCACCGTGATTGGCGCGGCCAGAATGCGGGTTGCGGAACCCGGCTGGATGGCGTGGCAGGGCCACGCGGGCTTCGGCGAAAGCCTGAATGCGGGACGCCGCGACGGCCGACGTGGTCGAAGCGGGTGATTCCCGACTGGCGCGCGAGGCCTGTCGTTGCAGGCCTTCAATTCGAGGCGCTCTTGTAGCACAGCGGGCTTCGCATGCCCACCCGGGCGGGCGGATCCCTTCCGGGATCGCGGCAAGTGTGGCACAAGGCAGGTTGTTCAAGACGAAGAGACGATCCGTTCGGGGGCGACAGATGCTGCAGACGATTTCCGGGTTTGACCGTATCGGCGAGGAAAACGCCTTTGCCGTACTTGCGCGGGCGACCGAGCTTGCCGCGGCAGGCCGCGATATCATCAATCTGGGGATTGGCCAGCCGGATTTCCGCACGCCCGACCACATCGTCGAGGCGGCGGTCAAGGCTCTGCGCGACGGCCAGCACGGCTATACGCCGGCGACGGGAATTCTGCCGCTGCGAGAAGCGGTCGCCGCCGACATCGACAAGCGCCTCGGCGTCAGCGTGTCGCCTGAGCATGTCGTCATCGTGCCGGGTGGCAAGGTGACCATGTTCGCCGCAATCCTGATGTTCGGCGCGCCCGGCGTCGATATCCTGTATCCCGATCCGGGCTTTCCGATCTATCGCTCGATGATCGAGTTCACCGGGGCGCGTCCGGTTCCCGTGCCGATCCGCGAGGAAAACGATTTCGCCTTTTCGGCCGACGAGATGCTCGGCCTTCTGACGCCGCAGACCCGCCTTGTCATCGTCAATTCGCCGGCCAATCCGACGGGCGGAGTGACGCCGCGCTCGGAGATCGAGAAACTGGTCGCGGGCCTCGCCGAACGCCCTGACATCGCGGTCATGAGCGACGAGATCTATGGCCAGATGACCTACGATGGCTGTGAGCATGTCTCGCTGTTGAGTTTCCCGGAGCTCCGCGACCGGCTGATCTTGCTCGACGGCTGGTCGAAGACCTATGCGATGACGGGCTGGCGGCTCGGTTACTCGGTCTGGCCGGAGGCGTTGTTCGACAAGGTGCGCAAGCTTGCCGTGAACGCCTGGTCATGCGTCAACGCGCCGACGCAGTGGGCGGGACTTGCCGCGCTCACCGGGCCGCAGGATGCGGTAACCGAGATGGTCGCTGCGTTCGATCGGCGCAGAAAGCTGGTCGTCGAGGGGCTGAATGCCTTGCCGGGGCTCAGCTGCCGGACGCCGCTCGGCGCATTCTATGCGTTTCCGAACATCAGCGAGACGGGTTGGCAGGCAAAGCCGCTGGCCTCGGCGCTGCTTGAGGATGCGGGCGTCGCAAGCATCGGCGGGCCGGATTTCGGCGTTTGCGGCGAGGGGTATATCCGCATCTCCTACGCCAATTCGGAAGACAATATCCGCCGCGCCATGGGCCGCATGGGCGAATTCCTCACCGCGAACAAGCGCTAGCCATAAGGATTGTCGCCGGCGTTCGCCGAAGCGATCTCAGTCGCGGCGGGTCTTGCCGATAGAGCCGACCGGGGTCGGATCCGCATAGGGCGCCGCCGCGGTCAGGCTGTAGAACACGTGCTGCGGGGCGACCGACTGCAGTCCATCCGTTTCCCCGATGCCATAGTCGACAACGACTGTGCCCTTGCCGTCGACAAAAGCGATGCCGCCGCCTGTGCCGGGCATCCATGCCGCGACCCTGGAGAGGATGGGGAACGCTTTCGCGCAGCCGGACAGGCCGTCGATTCGGTGCCCGCGCCCCGTCGGGGCCGGATCGAGCATCAGTGCGCAGCCCCGGCCCGACAACTCATCCGCCATGACCCAACCTCCGGCGAAGCGGAGCGCATCGTTTGCGTTCTCGGTGGCCGCGTGAGACGGCGCGAGCTGCAGGGAAAGCGTGCCGGCGAACGCGGCGAGGGCAAGGAACCGTACGCGGGTGAAAGCCATGGAAGACCTCCCGATTTACGTCATCCCGGCAAAAGGGTGCGCTGCAGCAGTTAACGAAAGGTTAACGCTTTCAGCGCTCTATGGATGCCGTTACGGCAGGCATGTTGACTTTTTTTGTGGAAATTTGCGCTCGGTCAAACTATCTATTGTGCAGCGCAATATAACTCTGCGCATCTGCACAACGAATCGGGTGTCCCATGTCGGTGAAGTATCTCTCATCCTTCTTCACGCCGCGTTCCATCGCGCTTGTCGGCGCGAGTCCAAAGCCTGGTTCTGTCGGACTTACCGTTCTGAAAAATTTGATGGAAGCAGGATTCGACGGTCCCGTCTGGCCAGTCAATCCGAAGTACGACCATATCGGGCCGTATCCTTGCTACAGCGATGTTGCGCTGCTTCCCTCGGTGCCGGAACTCGGCGTCGTCACGGTGCCGGCTTCGGTCGTCGCTTCGACGCTTGAGGCGCTTGGCCAGAAGGGCACGCAGGCCGTTGTCGTCATCACTGCCGGCCTCGGACGCGGCGAAGGTAGCCTCGGCGAAGAGGCGATGGAGATCGCGCGCCGCTACAAGATGCGAATCATGGGCCCGAACTGCATCGGCCTGATCGCGCCCTGGGCACGGCTCAATGCGAGTTTCTCCCACATCATGCCGGAGAAGGGCGACCTGACGTTCCTGTCGCAGTCGGGCGCTCTCGTAACCGCGGTTGTCGACTGGGCGGCGTCGCACGGGATCGGCTTCCGCTCGGTGGTGTCGCTCGGCGACATGCTCGACGTCGACGTCAATGATCTGCTCGACTATTTCGCCTCCGACGTGAAGACGCGGGCGATCCTGATCTATCTGGAATCCATCAAGGACGCGCGCTCGTTCATGTCGGCGGCGCGTGTCGCGGCCCGCTCGAAGCCGGTTGGGGCGATCAAGGCGGGACGCAACACCTCGGCTGCGGAAGCTGCTGCCTCGCATACCGGTGCTCTCGCAGCGTCCGACATCGTGTTCGATGCGGCACTGCGCCGTGCAGGTGTCCTGCGCGTGTTCTCGTTGAACGAGCTGTTTACGGCGGCGGAGACGCTGACCCACGTCAAGCCGTTCTACGGCAAGCGCCTGACGATCGTCACGAATGGCGGCGGTGCGGGCGTGCTTGCTGCGGACGCGCTTGAAGATCACGGTGGCGCGCTCGCCAAGCTGCGGCCGGAAACCTTCGAGGCCCTCGACAGCGCGCTGCCGTCTACCTGGTCGCATGGCAATCCGATCGACATCATCGGTGACGCGGATGCCGAGCGCTATCGGGCGTCCGTTTCGGCGGCGCTGAACGATCCCGACACCGACGCCGTCATGGTTATGAACTGCCCGACGGCGCTTGCATCGTCGGCCAATGCGGTGGACGCGACGCTGTCCGCGTGGCGTGAAAACAAGCGCAAGAAGCCGATTTTCGGCTGCTGGCTGGGCGACGGTGCTGCCACCGAAGCGCGCCTCAAGCTGGCTGACGCGGGCGTTCCGAGCTACGCGACCCCAGCTGCTGCGGTCGACGGTTTCCGCCATATCGTTCGTTACAACGAGGTCCAGGACCTGTTGATGCGGACCCCGCCGGCGGTTGCCGGAGGACGCGAACCGGATCGCGATACGGCGCGGGCGATCGTTCATCGCGCGCTGCTGGAAGGTCGCTCGACCTTGAACGCCGACGAGGCGAAGGCGGTGCTGGCTGCGTACAATATTCCGGTTGCCGCGGCGCAGGTTGCGACGACGCCGGACGGCGTGGCGGAAATCGCCGCCGAATTGCTGAAGACCAACAAGGCCGTCGCGGTCAAGGTGCGGTCGCGCGACATCACCCACAAGTCCGATGTCGGCGGTGTTCGTCTTGGCCTGCAGAGCGCGGCGGAAGCGCGGCAATCGGCGATCGCTATTCTGGAACGGACCACGTCATTGTTGCCTGACGCGCGGATCGACGGGTTCACGGTCGAGCCGATCATCGACAAGAAACACGGCGTCGAGTTGATCGCCGGTGTTGCGAGCGACCCGCTGTTCGGGCCGATCCTGCTGTTCGGCGCCGGCGGCACTGCGGTTGAGGTTGTCAAGGACCGGGTTGTCGGTCTGCCGCCGCTCGACCGGCTGATCGCCCGTGACATGGTCGACGCCACGCGGGTGTCGAAACTGCTCGCCGGCTATCGCGACCGGCCTGCGGCCAACCGCAACAAGATCGCCGATACTCTGGTGACGCTGTCGCAGATGATCGTCGAGGTGCCGGAGATCGGCGAACTCGACATCAACCCGCTTCTTGCCGACGAAGACGGCGTTGTCGCGCTCGATGCGCGTATCATGGCGCGGGAAGTCCCCGAGGGCGAGGATCCGCGCCGGCGCTTCGCGATCCGGCCGTATCCGGACGAGTGGGTGACGTCGGAGTGCACCAGCGGCGGCCTCGAAGTGCAGGTCCGCCCGGTGATGCCGGCCGACGAACGGTTCTATCAGGCGTTCTTCGACAATCTCTCGGCGGAAGACATCCGGCTGCGCTTCTTTGCGCCGATCCGTGAGCTGTCGCACAAGTTCATCGCCCGGCTGACGCAGATCGACTACGACCGCTCGATGGCGTTCATCGCGCTGACCCCGGATGGTGAAGAGATGCTTGGCGTGTCACGCCTAATGCTCGACCCGAACCGCGAAGTCGGCGAATACGCTGTTCTCGTGCGCTCGGATCTGAAGGGCAAGGGCCTTGGCTGGATGCTAATGGAGAAGCTGATCGAGTTCGCCCGCGTCGAGGGCGTGAGCTAGATCGTCGGCGACGTGCTGAATGCCAATGCGACGATGCTAGATATGTGCCGCAGCCTCGGCTTCGAGGTGAAGGGTCACGAACTCGATCCGAGCATTCGCCGTGTGACGTTCAAGGTCAAAGGCCCGCTGACGCCGGCTGAAGTCGAGAAGTGAGCCGACAGGGTCAGGTGCGCTTTTTGCGTATCTGCTCACGATAGAGCAGGTACAGGCCGGATGAGATGATCACTGAAGAGCCGAGAATGGTGTAGAAGCCCGGCACGTCGCTGAAGACGATCAGGCCAAGCGCGACCATCGACACGATCTGCGTGTACATGAACGGTGCGATAACCGGTGCTGGCGCGCGCGTGTAGGCCTTGATCAGCAGCCAGTGGCCCAACGATCCGAAGAACCCGGTGACGGCAAGCAGGCCCCAGGTCTGCCAGTCTGCCGGCGTCTGCCAGGTCGACAGGGCAGGCGGCGCCATGGCGATCGCCGGAATGATCCCGCTCAGCATCAGCATCGATTGCGGCGTCTCTGTCGCCGTCAGCATGCGCGTCGTCAGCGTGTAGAAGGCATAGCTGGTCATGGCCGCGACGGAATAGATCGCCGCCCAGTGCATGTCGCCGAAACCCGGTCGGGTGACGATCAGGACACCAAGAAAGCCGACCAGAATGGCGATCCAGCGCCGAAGTCCGGCCCATTCACCGAGGATCGGTCCGGCAAGAGCTGTGACCACGAAGGGCGTCGCGAACATGATCGAGACGGCTTCGTCGAGCTGCAGATGGCGCAGTGCCAGGAAGTTGAACGCGGTCGCGCCGAGCATGCACAGCGCCCGCACGAACTGCAGCAGTGCGCGGCGCGGCACGATCAGGTGCGGACGCGACCAGACGCGGAACAGAAATCCGGTCAGGATGACGTGGCCGACGAAACGCAGCCAGACGATTTCGTAGATCGGCAGCGAGCGGCTGAGAAATTTCGCCGTGGTGTCGAGACAGGAAAAGCAGGTGAACGCGGCGCAGGCGAGCAGGATGCCGCCGAGCGCGGAGCGGTCCAGATTTTCCGAAGACGTTGTCGACATGCATGCGATCCGGTTGGCGGCCAATACAGCAAAGCCGGGCATGCGGGGCATGTCCGGCAGCGTCATGGGTGCAGTTCGAGGTCACCTGAAGCAGGGAATGGCGGGAAACGGTACGGCTATCTCAAGCGATATCCGGTGGCGCCCTGGTTCACCCCTGCGCCGACCGATACCGGTGCACAACGCGTCGCACAGCGTAACGAGCGCGGCAGGATGCAGAGAACGGCGTTTTTTGCATGGCGCCGTGCGGGATATGCATAGGCGCTCGATCCCGTTCAACGTTCTACGCTGTCGTTGGTGCCGTCAAACGTCGCCGGTGTCGTCCAGTTCGTCAGGCTCGCCAAGCACGGCGGAACTGGCGAGGTTCTTTTCGACCTGCTTCAGCAGGCGGCGCAGGCGCTTGCGTTCCTTGTCGTCGAGGCCGGCGAGCGCTTCCTTTTCGAGGCGCTTCCAGGACTTGTCGATCTGGGCGATGCGAGCCTTGCCCTCGTCGGTCAAATGTACCCGGGCGAGACGCCCGTCTGCTTCGGACGCAGCGCGGCGCACGAGACCCTGGCCGGACAGGCGGGTGACCATCTTGGTCACGGTCGGCGGCTGAACGCCGAGACCGGCCGCGAGTTGCGTCATGGTCTGCCCGTCCTCGTCGGCGAGCATTTTCAACACCGATTCCTGGCCGGGGTGCAGCCCGATGCGCCCGAGATACATGCCCGAACGTGCGCGCTGTGCCTTAGCGGCCTGCGTCAGATGAAAGGTAATGCTTTTCTTGAAATTGAAAGCCATATCGCCCTGCCCATGCCCCATCCGCTTCACCGGGCGGATTACCGTGTGTGCGCCGTTCCTGCGGTTGAAACGTCCCCCGGCACAACAAGTTCCGAACTATCGATGATTCGGGTCCCGATTTCGTTTAGTCGAGTAACAAAATTCCATGACAGTGCGATGACGTTGCTAAGCCGGAAAACAATCAAAGTATTTCAGCTATGTAAGGTCTTCTTTCCTCAACTTTTCGAGAAGAGATACATCGAGGGACGGCTGAAATCGTAGTCGGGCTCGTCCCAGCCGATCATTTTGCCGGGGTTGAGCAGCCCCTTCGGGTCGGTGCGCTGTTTGAAGGCCAGCTGGTCGCGGTCGATCTCCTTCATGCCGCCTTCTTCGAGCGTGCAGCGATGCGGATTGAACACCGGACAGCCGTGCTCCTCGAATATGGCGATGATCTCGTCCAGCCGCTCCTCGGTGGTGTAGCGCACGACGGGAATCCCGTAGACCGCAACGCGGCCGTCGAAGCGTACGAATTCGAGATGGGTGAGCAGCTCGTCGCCGAACACGCCGAGGAGGGTTTCGATCTTTTTCAGATGGTCGCCGGGCGGATAGAGCACCTGCAGATATGTCAGGGAAGGATCGGTGCGCAGGGCGCGCAAGGTCGTGTGATTCCAGACCAGTTCTGCGACCGGCGGCAGCTCGGCGCGATCGTTCTCGCCGACAGTATCGGAACGGAACAGGACCGCGCCGCCTGCGTTGCTCGCTACACTTTCTAGGGCGGCGAGCGCATGCGGCGCGACCATGATTGTGGCGACGTTCATGTCGCGCGGGATCCAGTGCTGGTAGCGCAGGAATCCCTCATAGGGGAGCGGAGCGGCGACGACGCCGAGCTCCTTGAGCAGGATACCGTCCATGGTGGCGAGGTGGTCGGCGAAGCGCACCGTGGTCATGAGGGAATCGAAGCCGATCAGTACGTCGACCCAGTCATAGGCAGCGGTCACCGCCATTTCGAGCCGGGTGATCACCCCGGTGGTGCCGTAGGCGTGGACAATGTCGAGGACCTGCGCGCCGTGCAGTTCGATGATTTGCGGCTCGGCTTCCATGGTGACGATGCGTGCGCCGATCACGTTGCCGAGGTCGCGCAGCCCGCCCCAGCGCACGGTACCGAGACCACCGATACCGCCGGCAACAAAACCGCCAACGGTGGCGGTCTTGACGGTCGAGGAGACGATGCGCAGTTCCTGTCCGCTCGGGCGGAGCGCCTCGTCGATATCGGCCATCAGCGCGCCGGGCTCGACGTGGACCGAGCCGGGCCGGATCGCGGTGATCCCGGTCATGGCCGACATGTCGAGCACAACGCCGCCGGCCAGCGGGACGGCCTGTCCGTAATTGCCGGTGCCGGCGCCGCGTACCGTGACGGGCACTTCGTGCCGGTAGCAGGCGGCCAGAATGCGGATGATTTCCTGCTCCGACCGCGGCTTGACGACCAGATCGGCGCTTGCCTGATCAAGATGGCGCTTCAGGATCGGCGAATACCAGAAGAAATCGCGGCTTTTCTGCTTCAGGACGACGGGTGTGTCGTCGAAGTCGAGGCCTTCGAGTTCGGCTTTCAGGGCGGTGAAATCGGTCATCGCGCACCTCCTCGCTGCAATCCGCTGTTGCGACTGCCTGGTTCACGATGACCCCAGTGGGTCGGGAAGGCAAGGGCCGCGATGGCGCGGGTCAGCGCTGCCGATCGGCGGCGCTCTCGTGCCACCGGCGCAGCACGTAGTGCGACACGGCATTGAGCAGGAGGTAGATGATGATGCCGGTGACGGAAACGAGAATGACCGCGGCGAAAAGGCGGGGAATGTTCAGCCGGTAGCCGGATTCGATGATACGGAAGGCGAGGCCCGAGCCGAAACCGCTCGCGCCGGCAACGAATTCGGCAACGACGGCGCCGATTAGCGCGAGCCCACCTGCGATTCTGAGGCCGCCGAAGAAGTATGGCATCGCGGCGGGCAGGCGCAGCAGCAGCAGCGTCTGCCAGCGGCTGGCTCCATAGAGCTCGAACAGGTCGCGCAGATTGTAGTCGGCGGAATTCAACCCGAGCGTGGTGTTCGACAGGATCGGGAAGAACGCAACGATCCAGGCGCACAGCAGAAGCTTTGTCGTCGCGTCGTCGACATAGATGTTGATCAGCGGGAAGACGGCTACGATCGGCGTGACTTGCAGGACCACGGCGAAGGGGAAGAACGAGTATTCGACCCATTTCGAATGGGAGAACAGGATGGCGAGCCCGACGCCGCCGATGATGGCGACGATGAGCGCCAGCACGGTGATGATCAGCGTGTTGCCGAGCGCGACCGACAGCACCGGCCAGTCGGCGATCAGCGTCTTCGCGACCAGCATCGGACCGGGCAGGATGTAGGGCGGAATGGCGTTCCACACGACGATGCGGTCCCACAGCACGATGGCCGCGATCATCACGGCGGCGGGCAGCAGCCAGCGCGCCAGGCGGTCGGCGAGCCCGGTCGAGGAGGGCGTGCGGGGAGCGGTGTCCGGCGTCGTCATCGCGGGCGTCCGTCAGGCTCCGTTTCCAGCAGTCATTGCCAGCCGCAGCATGTCGGACGCGACCCGGCAATACTCGTTGTAGACGGCGGAGGTACGGAATTCGGGTCCGCGCGGGTAGGGCGCGTCGATGCCGATCTCGCCGGCGATGCGGCCGGGATTGGAGGTCATGACGGCGATGCGGTTCGACAGGTAGACCGACTCGAAGACCGAGTGGGTGACAAAGATGACGGTCCAGCCGGCCTCGCGCCACAGCTCGATGAGGTCGTCATTGAGCTTGAAGCGTGTGATCTCGTCGAGCGCGGCGAAGGGTTCGTCCATCAACAACAAACGCGGGCGGGTGACAAGCGCGCGCGCGATCGACACCCGCATCTTCATGCCGCCGGATAGTTCGCGCGGAAAGGCTTCGGCAAAGTCGGCAAGGCCGACCCGTTCGAGCGCTTCCATGACGGTGTTGCGGGCTTCCGCCTTCGAGGCGCCACGCAGCCGGAACGGCAGCCAGACATTGTTGAAGACGGTGGCCCAGGGCATCAGCGTCGGCTCCTGGAACACGTAGCCGATATCCCCGCGCCGGCGGGCGCCGATGTCGTTGCCGGAGAGCGTGCCCTCGGTCGGATCGGCAAGCCCGGAAATCAGGCGCAGAATCGTCGTCTTGCCGCAGCCGGACGGCCCGAGCAGGCTGAGGAATTCGCCCTCGCGCACGGTCAGCGACACGTCGCGCAATGCGGTCGTGCCGTTGGCAAAAGTCTTGCCGATGCCGTCGAGCTTGACGGCCGGGGCAGCGCTCACCTTGTTTGCGGCCGTGGTCGGGGCGGTGTTCACTGTGCGGTCAGTTCTTTCTTCAGCTCCAGCCCGACGCCCTTGTTGACGAAGTCGAGCACGTAGGAGGCCTTGTAGTCGACGTCTTCCTTGACGATGCCGGCCTTGACCATCTTGCCGAAGAAGCTGGCGAAGCGCTCGTCGGTCATGGCGCCGATGCCAAGCGTCTCTGTGTCGCCGGAATCGACGATGCCGAACTCCTTCATCTTCTCGATGGAAAAGGCGAGCTGCTCGTCGGTCATCTCCGGGTTGGCTTCGGTGATCAGGCGATTGGCCGGATCGGGGTCGCCATAGAGGTAGCTGACCCAGCCCTCGATGGAGGCGTCGACGAAGCAGGCGACGGTCTCGCCCCGGTCGCTGATCGCGTCCTCGCGCACCTCGATGGTCGTCGAATAGGTGTCGAAGCCGTAGTCGGCGATGAGGAAGATGTTCGGCTTGAAGCCGCCGGCCTTTTCGATGGCGAACGGTTCCGATGTCACATAACCCTGCTGGCCGACGGTCTTGTCGGCAAGGAACGGCGCCGGGTTGAAGGTGTAGACCTTGCGCTTGTCCGGGCTGAAGCCGTGTTCCGACATCATCCACTGATAGAAGGAATGGTAGCCGGAATCGCTGAGATAGAGGTTGATGCCTTTCAGGCTCTCCCAGGTGTCGAGACCGACGCCGGGATGGGTCATCAGCATCTGCGGTTCCTTCTGGAACAGCGCCGCGACGACCTTGGTCGGGATGCCCTGTTCGACCGCGGCAAAGGCGTGCAGCAGGCTGCCACCCATGTAGAAATCGATCTTGCCGGCGGCCAGCAGCGCGCGGTTGTTGACGCGCGGTCCGCCCTGGACGATTTCGACCTCAAGCCCGCAACCCGCATAGCGGCCTTCGGCGAGCGCCTGGTAGAAGCCGCCATGTTCGGCCTGAGCGAGCCAGTTGGTGCCGAAACGGACCTTTTCCAGTGCCGCGGCAGGGGCGATGGAGGCAAGGGCTGCGAGGGCGGCTGCGAGGCCGGCGAGGATGCGGGGCTGAATCACGGGTCTTCGGTCTCCCTCTGGTCCCGGTCGGAGAAGTCTTCGACGGTGGAATCCGCCGTGTTCGCGGCGCACCATAGTCGTCTTTGCCACATGTGGGAATTCTCTTGGCGACGGCAATTGACGACAATTACGCCGTGTTTGTCGGTCACAAGAGGCCTTGCCGGGTTTGGGCACCTCGCGTAGCGTGCCGGCGAGATCACCAACGAGGATAGTCAACCTTGCCGGTCCGACGTTTCTGGCACGATATGAGTGCGCGCGATTTCGGTGACTGCGATCCGGACACCTGGATCGCGGTGCTGCCGGTTGCCGCGATCGAACAGCATGGCGCGCATCTGCCGCTCGGCACCGATACCGCGATTGCCGAGGCGCATGTCGCGCGCGTGGCGGAATTGCTGCCGGCTGACGCGCCGATCATCTTTCTGCCGGTGCAGGCCTATGGCTGGTCGCAGGAACACTCAGCGGCCGGGACGTTGACGCTCACCGCCGACACGCTGATCAAGGTGCTGACCGAACTCGGCGACAGCGTCGCTGCTTCCGGTATCCGCAAGTTGGTGCTGGTCAACTCGCATGGCGGAAATTCGCCGATCCTCGACGTGGTCGTGCAGCAGCTTCGCCTGCGCCATCACATGCTCGCCGCGACCACATCGTGGAGCCGCTTCGGTGCGCCGGAGGGGCTGATCGATGCGGACGAGCGCGCTTTCGGTATTCATGGCGGGCTTGCCGAGACATCTGTGATGCTTGCCGCGCGGCCGGACCTGGTGCGGACGGAACACCTTGCCGATTTCCCATCGGATCAGAGTGATTTCATCGGCAAATTCAAGCATTTGAAGGCCTATGGCCGGCCGGCGTCGTTCGGCTGGCGGATCGAGGACCTCAATCCGGCCGGCGTCGTTGGTGCGGCTGCCGGCGCGGAAGCCTCGACCGGAGAGGCGTTGATCGACCACGCGGCGCGCGGCTTTATTGAACTCATCGACGATATTCGGCGGTTCGACCTCGCCGATTTGTGGGAACCCGCATCCGGGACGGATTGCGGCCAAGATTGCGACGACGAGGAGAGCGACGCGTGACGATATCCATGGACCCCCGCGACATGCTGAAGACCCTCGTTGGGTTCGACACGGTTTCACGGGTTTCGAACCGGGCGCTGATCGATTTCGTCGTCGACTATCTGAACGGACACGGGGTGCCGTCGCGGCTTGTTCCGAATGAAGACGGCTCGAAGGCGAGCCTCTACGCGACCATCGGGCCGAATGTCGATGGCGGCGTCGTGTTGTCGGGACACACCGACGTCGTGCCGGTGGATGGTCAGAACTGGACCAGCGATCCGTTCACGCTGACCGAGCGGGCCGGCAAGCTGTTCGGGCGTGGAACGTCCGACATGAAGGGCTTCATCGCGATTGCGCTGGCGCTGGTGCCGGAAATGCAGCGCGCGGGGCTGAAACGGCCGATCCATTTTGCCTTTTCGCATGACGAGGAAATCGGCTGTCTCGGCGCGCCGCATCTGATCGCGCGCATGGTCGAGGAATTGCCGCCGGTCAAGGCCGTGATCGTTGGCGAGCCCACTTCGATGAAGGTCGTCACCGGGCACAAGGGCATTCTCGTGTTCGAGACGTCGGTGCGCGGCAAGTCCGTGCATTCGAGCCAGATTCATCGCGGTGTTTCCGCCAATATGGTGGCGGCCCGGCTGATGGTGTTCCTTGATGAGATGATGCGTGACGCGGCGAAAAAGGTGCCGCATGGCTGTCCGTTCGAGCCGCCCTTCACGACCATCCATTGCGGCCAGGTCAATGGCGGCACGGCGCACAACATCGTTGCGAGCGACTGCAGCTTCGTCACCGATATCCGTGCGTTGCCGGACGAGGACGCGAACGCCTATCTCGCGCGCTTCGAGGAGCACATCCGCAACGAGGTGGAGCCGGCGATGAAACGGATTGCGCCGGAAAGCGGCGTCTCGATCCATGTGCATGCGCGCGTGCCGGGTTTCTCGCCGGAACCGGGCAGCGAGGCGGAGCACCTGGCGCGGCTGCTGACCGGTGACAACGCCTCCCACGCCGTTTCCTACACGACGGAAGCCGGCCAGTTTCAGGAGGCGGGTTATACGGTGGTGGTGTGTGGGCCGGGCTCGATCGACCAGGCGCATCAGCCGGACGAGTTCATCGAGATCTCGCAGCTCGAAGCTGGCACCGCCTTCACGCGCAAGCTGATCGGCTATCTGTCCTGAGGGCTCGGCGATTGGCCATCCCTTGACCTTCCAGTCACTGGAATACCTATCTAGGCAGCAATGCACCCAAATCCGGCTATGTGCCGGGAAGGCTTCGCCATGACTGTTGCTGCTGTAGAACCCGAACCGCAAGACCCGCCCGCGCCTGTCGCAGCCGGTGTAGCGCACGACGATCCAATCACCTTCGATATCGGCGGTATGACATGTGCGGCCTGTTCGGCGCGCGTCGAGCGCGTCTTGAAGCGGGTTCCCGGCGTCGAGGGGGCAAGCGTCAATCTGGCAATGGAAAAGGCGGAGGTGGTCGCCGGACCGGATGTGGATCCGGAGCGACTGGTCGCGGTTGTCGAGAAGGCCGGGTTCACGGCGAAACGAACCGAGAGTGATGCTGCCAAACGGCGTGCGGCGGCGGTGGCGGCTGAGGCCGAACGCAAGGCGCAGGACGGCTGGCTCGCATTCACCTTCTTCGTATCCGCCATTCTCACCGCACCATTCATGCTTCAGATGGCGGCGATGCCGTTCGATCTCGGCTGGCACTTCATGCCGGAGGTGGAGCTGATCCTGGCAACCGGCGTTCAGGCGCTGGCAGGCTCGCGGTTCTATCGCGGCGCCTATAAGTCGCTGCGCGGCGGGTCCGCCAATATGGACGTGCTTGTTTCGCTCGGTACGTCCGCTGCCTATCTCTATTCGTTCTGGCTGGTGATCCAGTATGGCGACGATGTCGCCGGCGAACTCTATTTCGAGTCGGCCGCGGTGATTCTCACGCTGGTATTGCTCGGCAAGCTGATCGAGGCGCGCGCCAAGCGCTCGACGACGGCGGCTGTGCGCGCGCTGATGGCGCTTCGTCCCGAAACGGCGACGCGCCAGGTCGACGGGCGCTGGGAGACCGTGCCGGTCGAGCAGGTTCGGCGCGGCGATATCGTGCTGGTGAGACCCGGGGAACGGGTGCCGGTCGACGGCACGGTCGAAGCCGGCGAAAGCGAGCTGGATGAGTCGCTCGTCACCGGTGAGAGCATCCCTGTTGCCAAGCGGGTCGGCGACAAGGTCACGGCCGGCACCGTCAATGGTGCGGCTGCGATCGAGATCGTCACCGGCGCGGTTGGCGAGGACACGACGCTCGCCCGAGTCATTCGGCTTGTCGAACACGCGCAGGCCGGCAAGGCACCAGTTCAGAGGCTCGTCGACAAGGTCGCGGCGGTGTTCGTGCCGACCATTCTGGTCATCGCCGTCATCACCTTCGCCGGCTGGTATTTCCTTGGCGGGACGTTCGAGCCGGCGCTTGTCGCTGCCGTTTCGGTGCTCGTAATCGCGTGCCCGTGTGCGCTTGGTCTTGCGACCCCGACGGCGCTTGTCGCCGGCACCGGCTCGGCAGCGCGGTCCGGCATTCTGATCAAGGATATCGAGGCGCTTGAAGTCGCCCACCGGGTCGACACGGTGATCTTCGACAAGACCGGTACGCTGACGGCGGGGACGCCGTCGGTGATGGCCGTTCATGCGGCCGATGGCGATGAGGACGCGGTGCTCGCGCTTGCGGCCTCGGCCAACCAGACGAGCGAACATCCGCTGGCCAAGGCCATGGTGGCCGCCGCCGCCGAGAAGGGGCTCGCGCTCTCTGCCTCCAGCGACCTGAAGGCGCTGGCCGGGCTTGGCGTGACCGCGCGGGTCGGCGCAGACCGGGTCGTCATCGGTAATCGCGCGCTGATCGAGCAGGAAGGCGTCGACGCTTCCAAAGTCGAGGCAGCCTATACGGAGGAAGAGGGCGCAGCGCGGACGGCGGTGATTGTTGCGCGTGGTGGCACAGCGCTCGGCGTTATCGGCTTGGCCGATCCGGTGCGTGAGGAAGCCCGCCAGGCGGTCGACATGCTGAAACGCGCGTCCATCGGTACTTCGATGCTGACCGGCGACGCGGCGCCGGTTGCAAAAGCCGTCGCCGGCGAACTCGGCCTCGACAGCTGGCGCGGTCCGGTACGCCCGCAGGACAAGTCCGACGCGGTTGCCGCGCTCAAAGCCGGCGGCCACACGGTCGCGATGGTCGGGGACGGCATCAACGACGCGCCGGCGCTTGCAGCCGCGGATATCGGTATCGCCATGGGGACGGGTACCGAGGTCGCCATGGAGACCGCCGGCATCACTTTGATGCGTCCTGATCCACGCCTCGTGCCGGCGGCGCTTGATATCTCGCGGGCAACGACGCGCAAGATTTACCAGAACCTTTTCTGGGCGTTCATCTACAATGTCATTGGCGTCCCGCTCGCCGCGTTCGGCTTCCTGTCGCCGGAGATCGCGGGGGCGGCGATGGCGATGAGCTCGATCTCGGTGGTCAGCAATGCGGCGCTCTTGAAGCGCTGGCGCGCAAAAATCGATCACTGATCTGTGAACGCTGCCAATTTGTGGTCGACTACGTATGGATTCCTGACACTGGCCTGCCTACCTAAACGGCGAATATACGCCGCCTTAAAAAAGCGGTATTTGTTTTGCTTCAAATCAAGCAATGTGCCCGCTGTTTGTGCAATGGAAAGATTCTCCTGATATCCCTCTTTCGAGGAAGCGCGTGTTGCGCTGAGGGGCAGACCACCGGAAACCACCATGAATATCCAAAGCGTTCCCGAAACGACTTCGCCTGAGGAAAGCCGCTCCAGGCGCGAATCCGTCGTTATCCGTTTTGCCGGCGACTCCGGCGATGGCATCCAATCGGCCGGGTCGCAGTTCGGCCTGGAAGCCGCGCTCGGCGGCAACGACCTGGCGACCTTCCCGGACTTCCCGTCCGAGATTCGCGCGCCGGCCGGCAGTCCGGGCGGCGTATCGTCGTTCCAGATCCAGTTTTCCGCGCATGAGATTCATACGCCGGGCGACAAGCTCGACTGTCTGGTCGCGCTCAATCCCGCGGCGCTTGTCGTCCATCAAAAGGACCTGCTGCCGGGTGGTATGCTGATCGTCGATACAGGGGCGTTCCGGGCCGGTGCGCTGAAGAAGGCCGGCTACGAGAATGATCCGCTCGAGGATGGCACCCTCGACGCCTATCGCGTGCTCGCCATCGACATCACCAGGATGACGAAGGAAACGGTCGCCGCGCTCGAAGACATAGACGTATCCTCGAAGAAAGACGCGCTGAAGGCCCGCAATATGTGGGTGCTCGGTGTGGTCTATTGGCTGTTCGGCCGCGACCGCAACGCGACTCTCGAATGGATCGACAAGAAGTTCGCCAAGAAGCCGGTCGTGCGTTCGGTGAACCGGGCCGCCGTGGAGGCGGGTTACGCGTTCGGCGCGACCATGCAGCTTCCGTCCGGCATCGAACTGGTGACCGTTCCGCCGGCAAAGGCGGAGCCGGGGCTCTACCGGACAGTTACCGGCGGTGAAGCGATCGCCTACGGCGTCGTTGCCGGTGCACACACTTTCGATCTCGATCCGGTCTACTGCTCCTATCCGATCACGCCGGCAACGACGATGTTGCACGCGCTCGCCAAGCTCGGTGAGGGCGTCGGTATCAAGACGTTCCAGGCCGAAGACGAAATCGCTGCGGTCTGTGCGGCGATCGGTGCGTCCTATGCGGGCAGCCTCGGGATTACCGGTACGTCCGGCCCCGGCATGGCGCTGAAGGGCGAGGCGCTCGGCCTTGCGGTCGGCGCTGAGCTGCCGCTCGTCGTCATCAACGTGCAGCGTGGCGGTCCGTCCACGGGTCTGCCGACCAAGGTGGAGCAGTCGGATCTGTTCCAGGCGGCCTATGGGCGCCACGGCGACTCGCCGATGCCGGTGATTGCCGTTCGCTCACCCGACAACGCCTTCGACGTTTCGGTCGAAGCCGTTCAGATCGCTGTCAAATTCATGACGCCGGTGGTCATCATGACCGACGGCTACATCGCCAATGCCTCGGAACCCTGGCGCATTCCGAACCTCGATGATCTGCCGCGCGATACCGTTATGCGCGATATCGACGGCTCGCTGGAGCCGTTTGCGCGCGATCCCGAGACGCTGGCGCGCCCGTGGATCATTCCGGGTACCCAGGACGGTATCCATCGTCTTGGCGGTCTTGAACGCAAGAATGTCAGCGGCGAGGTTTCCTACGATCCGGAAAACCATCAGGTCATGACCGACCTGCGGACGAAGAAGATCGCCGGCATCGCCAATTTCATTCCCGAGCAGAGCGTCACCAATGGCGCGGACGAGGGTGACATCGCGGTTCTCGCCTGGGGTTCGACCTATGGCGCGGTCGCCGACGCAGTGGAGACCCTGATCGCCGAGGGCGAGAAGGTCAGCCATATCCATCTGACCCATCTGGTGCCGTTCCCGAGCAATCTCGGCGAGCTCCTGAAGGGCTTCAAGAAGGTTCTGGTGCCGGAACTCAACACCGGTCAGCTCGTCAACATGATCCGGGCGGAATATCTCATTCCGGCCGAACTGGTTTCCAAGGTTGCTGGCCAGCCGTTCCTGGTCAGCGAAATCGAGGCGGCGATCCGTAGCGCCCTCGAGGAGGTGAAGGCATGACTGCTGAAGCTGCTCTCAAGCCGAAGGATTTTGCCTCGGCACAGGAAGTGCGCTGGTGCCCGGGCTGCGGCAACTACTCCGTCATCAAGGCGGTGCAGAAGACGCTGGCCGAGGATGGCTCCGATCCGGCAAACACGGTGTTCGTGTCGGGTATCGGCTGCTCGTCGCGCTTTCCCTATTATATGGAAACCTATGGCTTCCACACGATCCACGGCCGCGCGGCGGCAGTGGCGACGGGTGTGAAGCAGGCCAAGCCCCATCTCGACGTCTGGGTCGTGTCGGGTGACGGCGACAGCCTGGCAATCGGTGGCAATCATCTGCTGCACCTCCTGCGCCGCAATGTCGACGTCAACTATCTGATGCTCAACAACGAGATCTACGGTCTGACCAAGGGCCAGACCTCGCCGACCTCGCGCAAGGGCACGCATTCGCCGACCTCGCCGAACGGTTCGCTCGACGAGCCGGTGCATCCGATCGCGTTCGCGCTCGGCGCCGGCGGGCATTTCATCGCCCGCTCGGTCGACGCGCTGCAGGATCTGCTGTTCGAGACCATCTCGCGCGGCCACGCGTTCCGCGGCACCAGCTTCATTGAAGTGCTGCAGAACTGCCTCGTCTTCAATGATGGTGTGTTCGCCGAAGTCGAAGACAAGAAGCGCGTCTCCGAAACGCTGCTGCGGCTGCATCACGGTGAGCCGATGCGGTTCGGCGCCGAGAACGACAAAGGCATCCGGCTGAACACCAAGAGCCTGACGCTCGAAGTGGTCAAGATCGGCGAAGACGGTGTCAGCGAGGACGATATCCTCGTGCATGACGAGACCAATCTGACGCTCGCCTCGCTACTTTCGCGGCTGTTCGATCCGCTGCCGGTCGGCGTGATCTATGCGGCGCCGGACGAAACCTTCGTCGGACGCCAGGTCGCGGCCGAACATGACGCGGCAACCGTGATGCCGCGGCTGCAGAAGGCCATGCAGGCCGGGCACACCTGGACCGTTTCGTAAGGACAGCATTTCGGTGCTTGAAAGGACGCCGGCGGTTGGTTCAATCGCCGGCGTTTTCTTTTGGGTTTCGGCTTGAACGGCGCGCGCGCTCTTGAAGCAGGGCGGGGGCAGGGACTATGTAGCCTCTAAGCTCGCTGCGCCCGGATGATCCTGTCGGCGCGAGGAAGATTTGGGAAAGCCATGACGACTGAAACCACGACGTCCGCGAAAATCCCGGTGACGGTGATCACCGGCTACCTCGGTGCGGGCAAGACGACGCTGCTGAACCGCATCCTGTCGGAAGACCATGGCCGGCGTTACGCGGTGATCGTCAACGAGTTCGGCGAGATCGGCATCGACAACGATCTGCTCGTGGAGTCTGACGAAGAAATCTACGAGATGAACAATGGCTGCATCTGCTGCACGGTGCGCGGCGATCTGATCCGCGTCGTCTAGAATTTGATGAAGCGGCGCGGCGGTTTCGATGCCATCGTTGTCGAGACGACGGGCCTCGCCGATCCGGCGCCGGTTGCGCAGACCTTTTTCATGGATGACGACGTTCGCGCCGCTGCAGCGCTCGATGCGGTCGTTGCCGTTGCCGATGCGAAACATCTGGCGCTGCGGCTCGACGACAGTCCGGAAGCCGAGGACCAGATCGCCTTTGCCGACGTCATTGTGCTCAACAAGACGGATCTGGTGAGCGCGGACGAGCTGGACGCCATCGAGGCAACCATTCGCTCGATCAATCCCGGTGCCGTCATTCATCGGACGTCGCGCTGCGCGCTGCCGCTGAGCGATGTTCTCGAGCGCGGGTCGTTCGATCTCGACCGCATCCTCGATCTCGATCCGCATTTCCTCGATGCCGAGGATGATCACGTCTGCGGCCCGGATTGCGATCACGATCACGGCCACCATCACCACCATGAGCATGGTCACCATCATGGCCATCACCATGGGCATGGGCACAAGCCGCGGCACGACGATGCGGTACACAGCATCGCGCTGTCCGGCGGCGATCTCGATCCGCAGAAGTTCTTCCCGTGGATCGATCGCATCACCCAGGAGGACGGGCCGAATATCCTGCGCCTAAAGGGCATTCTGTCGTTCAAGGGCGACGAGGACCGCTACGTGGTGCAGGGCATTCACATGCTGATCGAGGGCGACCACCAGCGACTGTGGCGCGAGGGCGAGGAGCGCAAGAGCCGTATCGTCTTCATCGGACGCAAGCTGGATGCGGAAAAACTGTCGAGCGGTTTTGCCGCCTGCGCGGTGTGAGGCCGGTGATGACGGAAAACCAGACCTTCGACTTCGAGGCCTATGTGGTTGCCGTGACGTTTCTCGGCGGGCGGGCCGCCTTCGCGCTCGGCGATGGGACGGTGCGCTTTGCCGACAGCGAGGAGCCCGTGCGGGTCCATGCGGGTTCGGTACTGGCCGCCGTGCCTTCCTTTGACGGCAAAAGCCTGGTTACCGGTGGCGACGACGGGCGCATCGCGCGGGTCGGCGCGGACGGTTCGGTCGAGACGCTCGCCGAAAAACCGCGCAAGTGGATCGATATCATCGCGACGGGCCCGAACGGTGCGGTTGCGTTTGCGTCGGGCCGTACCGCCTGGGTGCGGCTTTCCGACGGCAGCGAGCGCGGCCTTGAACTGAAGCGCGGCATCGGCGGGCTCGCCTTTGCGCCGAAGGGCATGCGGGTTGCCGTTGCCCATGTCGACGGGGTGACGCTGTGGTGGCCGAACACGGATGGCGCGCCGCAGACGCTCGACTGGAAGGGCGCTCATCTCGGTGTGACTTTCTCGCCGGACGGCAAGTTCGTCATGACGACCATGCAGGAGCCGCAACTGCACGGTTGGCGGCTTGCCGACAAGGACAACATCCGCATGGCCGGCTATCCGTCCAAGGTGAAGTCGTGGTCGTGGTCGGCAAAGGGCCGTTTTCTGGCGACCTCGGGGGCAGGAGCGGCGATCATGTGGCCGTTCCACATTTCCGGCGGGCCTGCCGGCAAGGCACCGCTGCAGATCGCGCCGAAAGAGATGCTGGTGACGGCAGTTGCATGTCATCCAAAGAAGGACATCGTCGCAGTCGGCTATGAAGACGGCTCGGTGGTGCTGGCGCGCTTCGACGACGACGAGCAGATCGAGGTGGTCGCGCCGGGCGGTTCGCCGATCACGACGATTGCCTTCGATGGCAAGGGCGAGCGCTTTGCGTTCGGAACGGACGCTGGCAAGGCCGGACTTGTCGCAGTGGCCCTGTAGGGCAATTCGGGCAAGGACACCTTATGCTTTCCGTCAGGGGCCGATTCGGGCTGTCCGACTATGGGCGGTCGTCCTTGGGAGACTGACTGATGGTGGGACGCATCCTGACGCTGGCGTTTGGCGCGCTGTTTGCCGCCCTGTTTTCGCAGGTGCCGGAATACGCGCAGCAATACCGCCAGCGGCTCGGCGGCGCGATCGACGAACTGGCAAAGATCGTCGAGGTGTTCGATGCCGATGTGCTGAAGCAGGGGCTGCAGCGCACCGAAGCGCTCGCGCGGCTGCGCGCGAACAGCGATCCCATTGCGGCACAGCGCGGCGAGCGTATGGGTGAAACGGTCGAGCGGCTCGATCGTCTGAAGCACCAGAACGACGTGATGGAAGATGCCGGGGCGTTTACCCGCGTTACGGCGCTGGCGAAGGATTTCGACAGCGAGATCGGTGTCGCCGCCTATGAGGATTTCGAGCCGGCCGTTCCGCTCACCATCGAAGGGCTGGTAGCCGCGGCAATCGGCTTCGTTTTGGCTCTGTTCGGCGGCGGGGCGACGCGGGCGGCGGTTGGCGCTGTTCGCAAGAGGCGCAGGGGACGACTGGAGCCGAGCGATCAGATCCCCGATGCGTGACCCAACGGGGAGCCCGCCGCTGGTGTGTCGACGGAATTTGTCGTCGGTGCAGGTGGTGCGAGCGGCAGCGTATCGGGTGCTCGGGACCGACCCCACGCGATAGAATTCCAGACCCTTTCATGGATCAGATAGACGAACAGGGCGGTCGTGGTCATTGCCAGGGCGTAGCCGCTCGCCTCCGCGAGCGAGCCAGTGATCAGATAGGTGAACAGGCTCGTCGCGATGAATCCGATGATCTGCCAGGAGATTGCCTTGGCGGCACTTCGGGCTCGTGTTTCCAGCATGATTTTCAACTGCTTGCGGAGAAATTCTGGTGGTCGCATTCAGCATCGGAACGGCGCTTCTGGCAACGAGATGGTTGTCCAAAAGTGCAGGCGGAAATTTTGAAATTTCAATCATGTTTGGGAAAATCAACAAGCATGTTAGCCTCAAGGCATGGACAAACGCGCCCGCGCCCAACTGTTTCAGGAACGTCTTACGCTCGCTCTGACAGAGCGCGGGATGTCGCAAAGCACGCTCGCGCGCGATGCAGGAATCGACCGGTCCACCGTCAGCCAACTGCTCTCGGGCGCGACGCCGCGGCTGCCGAACTCGCATGCTCTTGGGGAAATCGCCGAGGTCATCGGCGAAAGCGCGGACTGGCTGATCGGCCTGACGGCGCAGCGCGGCGCGACTGCCGATATTCTCGATCGAACAGTGCAGGTGGCGGAGGCGCCGCGGCATCCGGTCGACGAGAATATCCTCGCCTGGCACCGCGAGGCCCTCGGTTACAAGGTGCGTTACGTTCCCGCCAGTCTTCCCGACCTGTTCAAGACGGAAGCCGTGTTGCGGCTCGAGTACGGACCGGGGGAAGGCCGCAGCGGCGATCAGGCGGTGGCCGATGCGACGGCCAAACTCGAACACAGCCGGGAAACCGAAATCGATATGGAGATCTGCATGTCGCTTCAGGCGCTTGCGGATTTCGGCGCGGGCAGCTCCCTGTGGGGACGCCTGTCGTCGCGGGAACGGCGGCGGCAGTTTTTCCACATGGCGGATATCGCCGACGAGCTTTATCCGCGCCTGAGAGTGTATCTGTTCGATCTGGCGACGCACTATTCGGCGCCTTTTGCGGTGTTCGGACCGCAGAGGGCTGTGCTCTATCTCGGTCAGCGCTATCTGGTGTTTACGGCCAGCGCGCATGTGCGGTTCTTCCAGGGGCATTTCGACGGTCTGGTGCGCGCGGCGACGATACAGGCGGATGGTTTCGCCGCTTATGTGCGCAGTCTGGGCGAGGTTCTGCCCGACAACGGGAAATGATACTTTGGACACGCTGACCCGCATTCGGACATTCGTTCAAGTGGTCGACTCAGGAGGCTTTTCGGCGGCCGGACGCGATCTCGGGCGCTCCAAGGCGCTGGTCTCGAAATATGTTCGCGAGCTCGAAGACGAACTCGGTGTTCGGTTGCTCAATCGTACGACGCGCAAGCTTTCGCTGACGGAGGTCGGTACCGCTTATTATCGCGAGGCCGCGGATATCGTTCAGCGCATCGAGGAGTTGAACGAAGCGGTCGGCGATAGCCATGCGGAACCCCGCGGCCTGCTTCGCGTCACCGCGCCGCGGGCGTTCGGTGAAACGGTGTTGGGGCCGGCGCTGATCGAGTTCCTGAACGAGCAACCCAAGATCCGCATGTCGGTGTCATTCGACGATCGCTTCGTCGATCTGGTCGACGAGGGATACGATCTGGCGATCCGCATGTCGGAACTGGAAGATTCCAGCCTGATTGCGCGCAAGCTTTCGTCCATGCGCACGATCGTCTGCGCCAGCCCGACCCTGCTCAAGGGCATCCCGGCGCCGCAGAATCCCCGCGACCTCGCGGATCTGCCGTGCATCGTCGACACAAATCTGCGCACCCCGGGGACGTGGCCATTTCAGCTGGACGGACGGCGGATATCGGTGCCGGTCAGTGGCGTCATCGAGGTCAACAGCCCGGTCGTTGCCCGTGAGGCGGCGGTTGCCGGGCTTGGGATCGGCAACATTCCGTCCTTCGTGATTGCCGACGATCTGCGCGACGGCAGACTGGTGCCCCTGCTGGAGGCTTTCGAGCGTCCGACGATGGGCGCCCACGCGGTCTATCCGCACCGGCGGCATTTGTCGGGCAAGGTGCGCGTCTTCGTCGATTTTCTCGTTGAATGGTTCGCGCGCGGCCGACGGGCGCGGAGCGAGCCGCAATGACGCGTGCGGCAGGTTGGCAAACGTGGCGTGCTTCCATCCTTTTGCCATGTTCGCCGCGTCCCTTCATCGCCTTTCCGCGGGCTCGAATCCGGATATCTGTATGACGTCTCTACGCTCTTTCCTGGTTGTTCTCGCCGGTTTGTTTCTCGCCGTCCTCGCGGGGGCCATGCCGGCGGCGGCGCATCCGCATGTCTTCGTGCAGGCACGGGCAACCGTCGTTTATGACGACCAGGGGCAGGTGGTCGCGATCGATCATGTCTGGCAGTTCGACGACGCGTTCTCGGTCTATGCGCTGCAGGGACTCGATACGGACGGAGATGGAAAATTCAGCCGGGAGGAGCTGCAGGAGCTCGCCAAGATCAACATCGACTCGCTGAAGGATTTCGGCTTCTTCACTTTCGGTGACGACACCCGCGTCGAGATCGACTTCAAGGAACCGACCGCCGACTACTGGCTGGAAGCCAAGAAGGTCGAATACCTGTCGTATTGGGCGATCTCGGATGAGGACCGCCAGGCGATTGCCGAAGAGAAGGAAAAAGGCGGTGAGGTTCCGCAAGAGGTGACCTTGCTGGAGCTGCATTTCACGTTGCCGCTGAAGGAGCCGGTCGGCCACGACAAGGCGGTGACCTTCGATGTCTACGATCCGACCTACTATGTCGACTTCCGTTTCGCCGACGGCGCGGACGCGGTGACGCTGCGCAATTCACCGGGAAAGTGCCGGGTCGAGACCAAGGCGCCGGAGCCGCTCGATGACGAGACGGCGGCCCGTCTCGCGACCATCGGGCCGGAGGTTCGCGACCTGCCTCCGGAACTGATGGAAAAGACCAAAAATCTGGTCAATCAGATGATCATCACCTGTGGCGATGCTGCGGTCGCGGCGGCGACGACGGGAGAAGCCGAGGCGCCGACGAGCGCCCTCGATGCGGTCAACGCGCTCGCCGCCAAGGGTGATGAGGCCGCGAAAAAGGTGACGACAACGCGGATCACAGCCTCCACCGAGGAGGTCAAGGACCCGGAGGCGGCAAAGCCGTGGTCGTTTAGTGGCGGATGGTTCTCCGGCATTCTCGGACGCATCAGCCAGATGCAGTCGGCCTTCTACAAGAAGATGGTCTCGGCGCTGCGGCTGTTCAAAACCGACGACAAGGCTGCCTGGCTGCTGTTTTTCCTCAGCTTCGCCTATGGCGTATTTCACGCCGCCGGGCCGGGGCACGGCAAGGCGGTGATCACGTCCTACATGTTCGCCAACGAGGCGACGGTGAAGCGCGGCGTGGGGCTGGCGCTTGCCGCCGCCTTCGTTCAGGGCCTCACGGCCGTCGCTATCGTCACGGTGATCGCGCTTTTCCTGCACGGCACCAGCATCGCCATGCAGAGTACGCTCGGGCTGTTCGAGAGTGGCAGCTTCCTGCTGGTGGCGTTGCTCGGCGCTTGGCTGACCTGGACCAAGGGGCGGTCGCTGGTGCGTATGATGTTCGGCGGCTCCGCGCACGATCACGGCCATGATCATTATCATAGCGGTCATGATCACAATGATGGATCTCATAAACACGAGCACGGCAGTCATATGGATGCGCACAGCCATGATGATCACGTTTATGGCCCTGATTGCGGCTGCGGGCATTCGCATTTGCCGGATGCCGAACTGGCCTCCAAGAAACTGTCGCTGAAAGAGGCTGCCGCCGCCGTTCTTTCGATCGGAATGCGGCCGTGCTCCGGGGCGTTGGTCGTGCTCGTCTTCGCGCTGTCGCTCGACCTTTATTGGGTCGGTGTTGCCTCGGCCTTCGTGATGGCGCTCGGCACCGCGATCACCGTGTCGACGCTGGCGATCATCGCGGTGACCAGCAAGGGGCTGGCGCAACGGCTGCTCGGCGTGGAAAGCGGACGGGCGCGCTATTTTACGGCAGGTCTCGAGGTGGTGGCCGCGGTCTTCGTGCTGGTGATCGGGACGCTGTTGTTCGTGGCGTCCTTCGGCGCGACGACACCGATCTGATCTGCCGCCGGGCGTAAATTGCCTATTGTTGGCGCTTGTCGGCGCCGAGCACGATCGGCTGGCCATGCGGCGTCGCATGCGCGGCACGGTCCCAGGCGTCCTTGACTTCCATGAGCGTTTCGGCGGTCGCCGCGCCCTTGTCTGTGACGATGGTTTCAAGCGCCGCGAGCCAGTGCAGATAATAGGTGTCGCCGAGGTCGGGATCGCCCTCGGCCTGCGCGCGCTTGATTTCAGCGGCGAAGGTTTCGGTCCATTCCGGCCAGGTGAACAGGCCGGCCTCGTGCAGCGCGACCGTCATGGCGAAGGCCTGCGCCTGCCAGGGGGCAGCAAAGATGGGTCCGTTATCGTCGCGCGGCAGTGAGGGAATCGCGTCCAGCGCGGCCTGTGTTGCCGTGGTGATGATGATCGGTGCGGTATCGGACGACGATGTCATTCGGCCTGCTCCGGTTCGATATAGCTTTCCCAAAGATCCATATGGACGGCGGAGCGCGGCTCGGCATCCGCGCCCCACAACGTTTCCGCCTCGAAGCGGACGTTGTAGAGCCATTGCGGGTTTTCGCCGGTGCCGACCGCATTGCTGTCGGGGAAGACGTGGAAGCCGTTGCGGCGGTGGATGATGCCGACGCGGCCGCGCGCATAGCGCGGCAGGCGCGTGTGGGTTGCCGGATTGGTCACGCGCGTGCGCACCCGGTCGCCGACGGCGAAACGCGGCTCGGCGGTTGCGGGCCGGTCGACGGGGCCACCTTTGGCGAGGGCGGCTTCGACCGCATCGGCTTTCAGGATCCGTGTCACGGGCTTCGCCGGGGTGACGGCGTGGCCAGCGGCAAGATCGTCCTCGCTGATGAGCCCGTTCGCCTTCAACAGTTCGACAAGGGCGGCATACCAGATCTGATAGTAGCTCGAGGTGACGTATTGCGCCGGCGGCAGGCTTTCGCGGGCAAAGCGCGAGGCGTCGAGGGTCCAGCTGCCGGTTGCGCCGCAGGCAAGCGTTACGGCGAGAACGCGCTTTTCCCATTCCGCGTGGAACATCGGTTCGTCGGCCTCGGGCACCACGGTTCCGAAACCATGTACGCCGCCCATGTCGTGGATCGTGGTCATGCCGGTGACCCCGCTGGCTCAAGGGCCAATCCTGTGCCGATCATCGAATCGCGGGTGATGAGATCGGCGAGGGCTTCTTCACCGAGTCCTTCGGTGCCGGCCGGGCGCATGGGCAACACGAGGTAGCGCATCTCGGACGTCGAATCCCACACGCGGATCTCGGTATCCGCGGGCAGTGTCACCCCGAACTCGGCAAGTACGCCACGGGGATCGTTGACGGCGCGGGAGCGATAGGGCGCGGATTTGTACCAGACCGGCGGCAGGCCGAGCACCGACCACGGGTAACAGGAGCAAAGCGTGCAGACTACCATGTTGTGGACGTCCGGCGTGTTTTCGACGACGACGATATGTTCGCCCTGGCGGCCGCTGTAGCCGAGTTCGGCGATCGCTGCCGTGCCGTCATCGAGAAGCCGTGCGCGATAGTCGGGATCGCTCCAGGCGCGGGCGACGACGCGGGCCCCGTTTCGCGGTCCGACCTTTTTCTCGTAAGTCTCGATGATCACGTCGAGAGCGGCAGGGTCGATGTACCCTTTTTCGGTCAGGATCGTCTCCAGCGCTCGGATGCGCAGCGCCATGTCGTCGAGATGCGAGTGATCGTGATCGTGGTCATGACCGTGTGAGTGATCGTGCGCCAAGCCCGGTTGCCTCCCTGTTGCGAATGCGTCGCGGCCGGGAGGATAGCATGGGTGGACGCGGTTGCCAGTCCGCTCGTGGTGCGGTCGGACGGCCGGGGTTGGTCAGGGTCGTCCGAGGATCGATAAGGGGGCGGTGACCACAATGCCGGTCGTTGCACCCACGACGCCACCGACATTGCGGGTGATCGTGCCAATGCGGTCGCCGACGGTGACGCGCTTGCCGTCCATGGCCGCCGTATCGTTGAGGCGCGGGCCGATCAGCTGGACGACTTCCGGCGAGCCGGCGAACTTGGTGTGGTTGAGACCGCCCTGGCCCTTGATATCGGTGATGTCGACGACAACGACCCCGAGTTCGGCCAATTCCTTGTCGTCTTCGTAGATGCCGACGCGCGGCTTGTTGCCGGCGAGCTTCTGCGACAGCGTCAGCGCCCGGTCGTCGCGCGAGACGATCACGGTCATCGGCAGGTGCTGGCTCTTCAGGTGCTTCATCTGCGATTTGAAGACGTCGACATCGACGTCGGGCGAGGCGAGAACGACCGCGCCGAACGGGGCTCCCTTGCGCGCGTGGCCGGCGATTTCCGATTGGCGCAACGCCTCGAGCAGGACCCAGCTCCCCATCGAGTGGGCGGCGATGTTGACCCGTTCGGCGCCGGCGTTGCGGGCGAGCACGATGAGGTCCTCGAGGGAATCGCGGGCAGCGGTCGCGCTGTCGCGGTCATAGACATAGTCGACGAGGTGGCCGCGCGACGCCCAGGTGAACAGAATTGGCGTGCCGGCGTAGTTGCCGTCATGGACGATCTGGGCGAAGCGATAGACGGCCTCGGCGAACTTGGTGTTGTAGCCGTGCACGAAGATCAGCACGCTGCGTTGTCCGCGCGGCTTGGAGGCGATGTCGCGGCGGATCGCGTCGCGAAAGGTTGCCTTTTCGATCTGACGCCGGTCGCGAGTCACGAAGTGGCGCTGCGGGTCGCCGTTTTCGGTCGACGGCCATTCGATCGAGCCGACCTGATGGGTCGGGGGAACGGAGATGTCGAGTGTCGCGAAACTCGTCTCGTCGCCGCGCTCGCCGTTGAACATTTCGAGATCGGTTTCGGCTTCTTCACGGGTGGTCGCCACGAAAAGGCGGTGGACCTCGGCCCCGGAAGCCTGCGCGGTCGAAATTGCCAGAGCGCGCTCGGGCGGAACGATGGAGGCGCAACCCGACAATGCGAGCGCCAAGACGGCTGCTAGCGCAAGCGCAAAACGCTGAAAGATCGCATTGCTGGCCGCAACAGTGTTCATGATGCTCTGATGCCTGCTGCCGTCTCGTCGGTTACGGGGATTCCGCCGGGCCGTATACCCCGGTGCAAAGTCTGTCGCGTTCGCGCAACAAGTGCAAGGCGCGCCCATGTTCCGCGCATGGGTAGTCCGGCTTCATCCGGCGCGCAAGAGCCGGACAGCCTCATCGCGGCCGAAAAGGTAGAGGAGTACCCGAAGTGCAACGCCTCTCTCGGTCGCGAGGTCTGCATCGCGGGCAAGGATGAGCTGGGCGTCGTCGCGGGCCGCCTCGAGCAATTCGCCGTGGCTTTCGATGTGGGCGATGCGAAAGCCCGGCGTGCCGCTCTGGCGGGTGCCGAGTACTTCGCCTTCGCCGCGCAGCCGCAGATCTTCCTCGGCGATCCGGAAACCGTCCTCGGTCTCGCGCATGATGGCGAGGCGGGCGCGCGCCGTTTCGCCGAGCGGCCCCTTGTAGAGCAGCAGGCAGGTCGAGGGCTTGTCGCCACGCCCGACGCGGCCGCGCAACTGATGCAGCTGGGCGAGCCCGAAGCGTTCGGCGTGTTCGATCACCATGATGGTCGCGTCGGGCACGTCGACGCCGACCTCGATCACGGTGGTGGAGACGAGGATGCGGGTCTCGCCGGCGCGGAAGGCTTCCATCGCCGCATCCTTTTCCGCCGCCTTCATGCGTCCGTGGATGAGGCCGACCAGGTCGCCGAGTTCCGATTTCAGCGTTGCGTGGCGATCTTCCGCGGCGGCGAGGTCGGAGACTTCCGATTCCTCGACCAGCGGGCAGACCCAGTAGATCTTGGCGCCGTCGTGGGTCGCGGTGCGCAGCCGTTCGACGACCTCCGACAGACGATCAAGAGAAACCGTGCGGGTCTCAATTGGCTGCCGACCGGCGGGCTTCTCAGTCAGCTTGGAAACATCCATGTCGCCGAAATAGGTCAGCACCAGCGTGCGCGGGATCGGCGTCGCCGTCATGACAAGCACGTCGGTGCCGGTGCCCTTGGAGGTCAGCGCGAAGCGCGGGTGGACGCCGAAGCGGTGCTGCTCGTCGATGACGGCAAGCGCCAGATGATGAAAGGCGACATCGGACTGGAACAGGGCGTGCGTGCCGATCAGGATGTGGATCGAACCGTCGGCGACGCCAGCGAGAACCTTTTCACGCGCCTTGCCCTTTTCACGGCCCGTCAAAACGGCGGCGGTGAGACCTGCCGCCTCGGCGAGCGGCTCGATGGTGCGCATATGCTGCCGGGCGAGCAGTTCGGTAGGCGCCATCATGGCCGTCTGCGCGCCGGCTTCGATCACGGAGGCCATGGCGATCAGTGCGACGACCGTCTTGCCGGAGCCGACATCGCCCTGCAGCAGGCGCAACATACGGTCGGGGCGGGCGAGATCTTCCTCGATTTCCCGGATCGCCTCGGTCTGGCTGGCGGTCAGCGAAAAGGGCAACGCGGCGAGCAGCTTCGCCTTCAGCGCGCCACCGGCAATGCGCGGTTCACCCGCGGTGCGGCGCATGTGTTTGCGCACCAATGCCAGCGCTAACTGGCTTGCCAGCAATTCATCATAGGCAAGGCGCGACACGGACGGGCTGTCCGGCGCTATGTCGGCGGCATCCTCGGGGTGGTGCAGCACGTCCAGCGCTTCGGCAAACGACGTCCAGCCGGATTTTTCCATCCAGGCATCGTCGAGCCATTCGGGCAACTGGGGCAGGGCTTCGAGGGCGCCGGCAATCGCTTTTCTCAAGGTCTTGCCGGCAAGGCCCGCCGTCATCGGGTAGATCGGTTCGACCAGCGGCAGGGTGGAGAACTCATGTTCGGCGACGATGTAGTCCGGGTGGACCATCTGCGGGCGGCCGTTGAACCACTCGACCTTGCCGCTGATGAAGCGCGTCTCGTCGACGGGCAGCGCGCGGGCCAGCCAGTCGCGATGCGGATGGAAGAAGACGAGGGCGATTTCACCCGTCTCGTCGGTGCAATAGACGCGATAGGGCGCGCGCGAGGATTGCGGCGTCGGCTGATGGCGGTCGACGCGCACTTTCAGCGTCACCACGGCGCCTTCGGGCGCCATCGCGATGCCCGGCTGCAGGCGACGGTCGATCAGGGCGACGGGGAGATGAAACAGCAGGTCGACGATCCGCGCCGGCTGTTCCGCCCGGGCGCCGCCGAGCAATTTCTGGAACAGCTTGTCGAGCTTCGGTCCGATGCCGTCGAGGCTCGTCAGGGGCCGGAACAGGGGATTGAGGATGTCGGGGCGCATCGGACTGCGGCGGGCTCCGGTGATCGTTTGATCCTTTGTGCCACGGCCGCTGCGCCGGGACCAGCCGGGTGTGGGATGGGTTCTGTGAAAACGCCGTCGGCGAAAGGCTGACAAGGACGGTATGGGCGGGTATACACGATGCCGCTTCAACGGCATTCCGAAGGACCAGCACGATGACAGGACTAGAAGGTACGAGCGCCGGCCTCGACGTTCGCCGAAAGCGCAATCTCTATCGGGCCTGGCATCGCGGCATGCGGGAAATGGACCTCTTGATGGGTCCTTTCGCGGAAGCCCGGCTGGGCGATATGAGCGAGGAGGAGCTCGATCAGTTCGAGGCGCTGCTCGATATC
This sequence comes from Hyphomicrobiales bacterium, assembly GCA_002869065.1. Lineage (NCBI taxonomy): Bacteria > Pseudomonadati > Pseudomonadota > Alphaproteobacteria > Hyphomicrobiales > Hyphomicrobiales bacterium. The sequence continues at coordinate 748,561 of PKTR01000001.1, read as the reverse complement.
CCCGATCAGGACCTCTTTTCCTACATCACCGGCACCAAGGAGATGCCGGAGGATGTCCGCTTGCCGATCTACGACACGCTGCTCGCCTTTCACGGCGATCTGCTGAAGCGCGGCTGATTTCCGCAGGATCCCGGAGCAAACCCCGTGAAGGCGCTGACCGGTCTCATTGGCCGTACCGAAAAGCTAACGCTGTCGAGCGTCGCCGACGGGCTCGAGGGCCTCGTCATCGGCATGCTGGCGCGCGATCGCTTCGCCGAGGATGGCGCGCTGTCGCTCGTCTATGTGGCGCGCGATGCGGGACGGCTGGCGACAGTGCGTGAGGCGCTCGCCTTCTTCGCGCCGGACGTCGAAACCCTGCAGCTGCCGGCCTGGGACTGTCTGCCCTATGACCGCGTTTCGCCGAATGTGGTCGTCTCGGCGCTGCGCATGGCAGCGCTTGCCCGGCTCACCCATCTTCAAAAAGGCGACAAGCCGGTCGTGCTTCTGACGACGGTCGGCACGCTGGTGCAGCGGGCGCCGCCGCGCGATTGGGTCGCCGCGCAGAGCCTTTCCGTCGCGCCGGGCAATCGCCTCGACCTCACCGATCTGACCCGTTGGCTTGAATCGAACGGCTTCCAGCGCAGCGCTACCGTGCGCGAGCCGGGCGAGTTCGCCGTGCGCGGCGGTATCGTCGATCTCTTTGCGCCGGGAACGGATCAGCCGGTGCGGCTCGACTTCTTCGGCGACACGCTGGAATCGATCCGGCCCTTCGATGTCGAGAGCCAGCGCTCGATCGGGCAGATGACCCGGCTCGAACTGGTGCCGACCAACGAAATCGTGCTGACGCCGGAAGCGATCAGCCGGTTCCGCCAGTCCTATGTTTCCCGCTTCGGCGCGACGACGCGCGACGACGGGCTCTATCAGGCGGTCAGCGAGGGGCGGCGATATCCCGGCCTCGAGCACTGGCTGCCGCTGTTTCACGATCATCTCGACCCGCTGTTCGCGTTTACCGGCGGTGCGCCGCTGGTGCTCGATCCGCTCGCCGACGAAGCGATCCGTGAGCGTATCGAGCAGGTGCATGAGCACTACGACGCGCGGCGCGAGGCGTCCGAGATCCAGAGTTCCGGTGGCAAGGGGCTGTCGGGCGCGACGGTCTACAAGCCGGTCGAACCGGAAGCGCTCTATTTCGGCAAGGACGAGCTGACGCTGGCGCTCGTCGATGAGCGCACCGTGCGCATCACGCCGTTTGCGACACCCGATGACGGCCTTGCGGCCAACGTCGATCTCGGCGGGCGTGGTGGGCGCAGCTTTGCGGCCGAACGGGCTGCCGGCGACATCAACGTCTTCGACGCGCTGATCAGCCATGTCGGCGAGGTGCGGAAGTCGGGACGGCGGGCGATCATCGCCTGCTGGAGTGACGGCAGCCGCGACCGGTTGCGGCAGGTGCTCGACGATCACGGCCTCGACCGGGTCAAGGAAGCCGACAATTGGGCGGAAGTGACGGCGCTGCCGAAGGGTGTCGCCGCGCTTGTCGTGCTCGGCATCGAGAGTGGCTTCGAGACCGACGAATTCGTCGTCGTCGGCGAGCAGGACGTACTTGGCGACCGTCTGGTGCGCGCGCGGCGCAAGCACAAGAAGGGTCAGGACTTCATCACCGAGGCGTCGAGCCTCGCACAAGGCGATCTGGTCGTTCACATCGACCACGGCATCGGCCGTTTCGTCGGGCTGAAGACGGTCGAGGCGGCCGGCGCGCCGCATGACTGTCTCGAGATCCGCTACGCCGGCGACGACAAGCTCTATCTGCCGGTCGAAAACATCGAGCTTTTGACGCGCTACGGGTCGGAAGACACCGAAGCCGCGCTCGACAAGCTTGGCGGTGGAGCTTGGCAGGCGCGCAAGGCGCGGATGAAGAGCCGCATCCGCGAGATCGCCGACGCGCTGATCAAGACGGCCGCGGCGCGCGCGCTGAAGACCGCGCCGGTGATCGATACGCCCGAAGGCCTCGTCGACGAATTCGCCGCGCGGTTCCCGTATGAGGAAACCGAGGACCAGCTTGCGGCGATTACGGCGGTTGCCGAGGATTTGTCGTCGGGCCATCCGACCGATCGTCTGGTGTGCGGCGATGTCGGCTTCGGCAAGACGGAAGTGGCGCTGCGCGCGGCCTTCATGGTGGCGATGTCGGGGCGGCAGGTTGCCGTCGTCGTGCCGACGACACTACTTGCCCGCCAGCACTACAAGACCTTCGAAGAACGTTTCCGGGGACTGCCGGTCAAGGTGGCGCAGGCCTCGCGGCTCGTCGGCACGAAAGAGGTCAACCGGGTCAAGGCGGGTATCGCCGACGGGTCCATCGACATCGTGGTCGGCACGCATGCGCTGCTTGGCAAGGGCATTCAGTTCCGCGACCTCGGGCTTCTCATCATCGACGAGGAGCAGCATTTCGGCGTCAAGCACAAGGAACGGCTGAAGGAGCTGAAGTCGGACGTCCACATCGTCACGCTGACGGCGACGCCGATCCCGCGCACGCTGCAACTGGCACTGACGGGTGTGCGCGAACTCTCGCTGATCGCGACGCCGCCGGTCGACCGCCTGGCGGTGCGCTCGTTCATTTCACCGTTCGATCCGCTGGTGGTGCGCGAGGCGTTGCTGCGCGAACGTTATCGCGGCGGCCAGTCGTTCTATGTCTGCCCGCGCATTTCCGATCTCGCCGAGACGAAGGAATTCCTCGACCACAACGTTCCGGAGGTGAAGGTCGCCGTCGCCCACGGGCAGATGACGCCGGGCACGCTCGAGGACATCATGACAGCCTTCTATGACGGCCAGTACGATGTGCTGCTGTCGACGACCATTGTCGAGTCAGGCCTCGATATTCCGCGCGCCAACACGCTGATCGTGCATCGCGCCGACATGTTCGGCCTTGCCCAGCTCTATCAGCTGCGCGGGCGCGTCGGGCGCTCGAAACTGCGCGCCTATGCGCTCTTCACGGTGCCGGCGGATGGCAAGCTGACGCCGACGGCGGAGCGGCGGCTGAAGGTGCTGCAATCGCTCGACACGCTCGGCGCCGGCTTCCAGCTTGCGAGCCACGACCTCGACATTCGCGGCGCCGGCAATCTCGTCGGCGAAGAGCAGTCCGGCCACATCAAGGAAGTCGGCTTCGAGCTCTACCAGCAGATGCTTGAAGAGGCGGTCGCGCAGCTTCGCGATGGCGATGATGGCGTCGGTGAGGACCAGTGGTCGCCGCAGATCGCGCTCGGCACGCCGGTGATGATCCCGGAAAGCTACGTGCCCGACCTTCAGCTTCGCCTCAGCCTCTACCGGCGGCTTGCGGATCTTACCGAGGCCGACGAGATCGACGCCTTCGGTGCCGAGATGGTCGACCGCTTCGGCCGGCTGCCGGACGAGGTCGAGCAGCTGTTGAAGATCGTCTTCATCAAGGGGCTGTGCCGCAAGGCGAATGTGGAAAAAGTCGACGCTGGTCCCAAGGGTATCGTGATCGCTTTCCGCAACAACGAATTCTCCAATCCGGCGGGTCTCGTGCGGCTGATTACCGAGCAGGGCGTGTTGGCCAAGATCCGGCCCGACCAGAAGGTCGTGTTCGTCCGCAACTGGCCGGAGCAGGACGAGCGCCTGAAAGGCGTCGCGACGATCCTAGCGAAGCTTGTACGGCTGTCGCGCGAGAGCTGATCACCTCCCGCTGTCCTGTCCGGTCCGTCAGGGGAAGGCCGAACCGGCGTCCTTGGTGTCGGGGTGGTTGGCGAGCCGGTCCGCATAGGCGCGGCGAAGCGCGTCGGCAAGCATCTCGGGTGGCTGTGCGCCCTGCGCCAGAAACCGGTTGTCGATGATGAAACTCGGAACCGAATAGATGCCGAGTGAGCGGGCGGTTTCGAGCGCGCGCGAGACTGTGTCCTTGTCGCGGTTGGAGGTGAGCGACATCATGAGATGCTTGGCATCCATGCCGGCCGCAGCGCCAATCGCGACCAGCGTTTCGGTCTTGGTCAGGTCGCGCCCGTCGATGAAATAGGCCTGGAACAGCGCTTCGACGATTTGGTCCTGATGACCGCCGGCCTCGGCCCAGAGGATCAGCCGATGCGCATCGAAGGTATTCGGCGAGCGGGTAATCTTGTCGAAGGCGAACGGGATGTTTTCGCCGTCGCCGGCCTCGCGGATGCGGGCATACACCTGCTCGGCCTTTTCAGGTCCGCCGAACTTCTCGTCGAGATATTTCTGTCGATCCTTGCCGCCACTCGGCAGCGTGGCGTCGAGCTGAAACGGTTGCCAACGGATGTTGACGGGAACGTCGGCGGCGAGCGCCAGGGCCTTTTCGAGGCGTCGTTTTCCGATGAAACACCAGGGACACATGACATCGGACACGATGTCGATGGTGACGGGTCGCGGTGTGGAGTTCGGTTCTGCGGTCATTGCGCTGCTTTCGGGCGTCACTCTCGGGAAGATTCGCTTCGCGGAGTGTGCGCGCTAATGACCACAGCGCCAAGACAAAGACGCGCGATTGGCGAAATGCCGGGTTGGATCAGCCTTCTTCGGTGATCAGGATTGCGCGCCGCACGAGGTGTTCCGCGCTTTCGCCGGGGGTGAACTCAACGAGCGCCTGGCGCATGTCGATCTTCACGGTTTGCTCGAGCCCGTCGAGCGAGAAGGTCGTTGCCTCGATGATCGCCGACAGGCGGCGCATCGCGGTAACGGCATCTTCCGGCCGGGTTGCCGTCAACACGACGATGAAGGTTCCGCCGCCCCAGCGGGCGGTAAGGTCCTCGCCGCGCACCAGATTGATCAGCATGTCGCCGACCTGGCGGATGATACGGTCGCCGGCGGGATAGCCGAGATCGGTGTTCACATCGCCGAGATTGCCGATACGAAAGGCGGCGACGGCGAGCGGTTCGTGGTGGCGTTCCGCGTCGCCGACCATGCGTGTCAGGTGGTCGAGCAGGAAGCCGCGGCTGTAAAGGCCAGTGAGGGCATCGCTGGTCGCAAGATGGCGGGCGGCACGGTAGCTGGCGCGCAGCTTTTCGCGAAGCTGGTGCTCGCCGATCAGCGTGGCGGCGCGATTGAGGAAAGCGGTCTCGTGACCATTCAGCGCCAGCATGTCGGTCAGGCCGAGCGCGTAAAGGGCCGTGATCTCCTCGGTTTCCAGACCGTCGGCGACCATAACGACCGGCAAATCGTGAAAACGCGGGTTGCGACGCATATCGGCAACGAAATTGGCGGCTTCCGCGTCGGGCATGTCGACGATCACGAGATCGAACGGATGATAGAGCAGATAATCGATCGCGCTTTCGCTCGACAGGGAGCCGACAACGGTGCCGGCGCTCGAAACCAGGGTTTCGAGACGGCCGAAACGGGGGCCGCTTCCGACGATCAGGATCGACGGCGTACCGGCTTCGCCCTGGCCATCGGGTTCGGGCAGGTCGAGGCCATAGTCGGCGGCGGTTGCGCGGCGGCGGCCGAGTTCCTCGCGCATGGTCGAAAGGCGCTGCAGCGCGGCAATGCGGGAGACGAGCTGACTGATGTCGAAAGGCGGCTCGATGACGTCGTCGACGATCTGGCGGGCGTCGCCGTCGCTGGCATCGCCGTCGGTCGCGACCGCGATGATCGGCTGGCGGCCGCCATGCAGGGCGCTGCGAAGGCTGCGTGCGGCATTGGCGAGTTCGAAGGCAAATGGCCCGGGCTGCGAAAGATCGCCAAGCAGGATCGCGTCGGCGAGGCGCGCTTCTTTCGAAAGATCGGGATTGCTATCGTCGATCTGGCGTAGATCGAAACCCGATGCGCGCAAATGATCGTCGAAATCGAGCGGATGGGGTCCGGCGCCGTCCGGCGCGACGAAAAGCAGACGTTTGGCTGACGACATTCGATTGTTCCCCGATGATTGCCCAACCCGAACACAGAGGTGCCGTCACAAATGGCGGGATCTTTGGCCTGCGGACGGTACACTCAGCCTGCACTATGCCTGCGGGGAGTAAAAAAACCGGAAAACCGCGAGAATTCACGTCGAGGTGTCATGTCTGGCGACCGTGCCGCCGAAGCCGTTCGGGCGGCGAATGTGCTAGAAGCCCTTGGCCAGCTCCGCCAGTTCCTCGCGATCGACCGTACCGTCGACCTCACGCGGGACCTGATCGACAAGGATCACCTTGGCGGGGTGCTTGTCGATCGCAACACGCATTTCCTCAAGAAATATACGCAGCGCCTCGGCGGTCGGGGTTTCGCCTTCGGCGGCGGCAAGCGCCGCGCCGATACGGGCGCCGAGCACCGGATCGTCGATGAAGAAGGCGGCGCCTTCGTCGACCTCGGGGCATTCGGAATAGACCAGATCGAGCGCGTGCGGGACGATGGTCGCGCCGCCGGCAAAGAAGCGGCTTCCCGAGTAGGCTCGGGGATGGGCGAGATTCGCTCCCTCGTCGTATTCTTCCGCCGGGACACCCGTCAGCACATAGGCGTCATCGGTCAGCGGGATCGGACTGACGCGATTTCCCGGCCAGCTGACGTCGGGCACCATCGGGCCGGCAAGCGCGAAATGGCCGTCGACGATGCGGCTCTCGACCAGTACCGGAGCGGCCTTGCCTGCCGACGGGGTCGACAGCATGCCGAGCGGCAGGGCGGACGGCGTCGCTTCGGCGCGGGGAGCAACGACGTACGCGTAGTCGCCAATATTGCTGAGGTCGAGGTCGCCGCGTTTGGCAACGAGCGGGCCGTTGTTCTTCGGATGGCCGTTCGACCACACGGCTGTCATGCGCACGGCGTCGCCGTCGCGGCTATCGAGCCGGGTCGCCAGCGGGTCCACCAGCGAGGCCGGGGCAATGATGTGACGGATGCCTGCGCTCGCCGCGTGTTCGGCCATTGCGTCGAGGCCGCGGAAGTGATGCAGGTGCATCTCGGCGCCGGACAGGAGCCAGGGGGCGATCGCCGCGCCAAGACCGACAAGGCCGGTCGGCGCATAGGGGTTGAGGATCGGCATACCCGGTTCGAAGCGGGCCTCCAGCATGTGCATCAGGCCCGCGGCAATCCATTGATTGTGCGAACGCGGCAGCGGCACGGGATCGCCGCCGAGCGGCGTCGCCCAGGTGACGGTGGCAACGTAGTCGGCGGTGACGGCGGCCTCCGGCGGCGGCAGGTCGCCGGTCTCGGCGCGCAGTCCGGCGAGCGAGACGATACCATCCGGCAAATCGCCGCTCAGTCCGAGCACATAGCGCATGCCGAACAGCTTTGTGGCGGCATTGCGGCAGTATTCGGCGAGCCGCTGGCTTTCCAGCCGGTCGGCGCCGATGACCGCCTTGGCGCCGAGAATGTCGAGGCCTGCGATCAGGTCGGTCTCGCGCCAGGTCAGCGGCAAAGGTGTGACGATGAGACCGGCGCGCAGGGCGGCGAAGAAGGTGATCAGCGTGTCGGTGGTGTTCGGTGCCTGCAGGCCGGTCACCGTACCGACGTCTACGCCGAGCGCGCCGAACAGGCCGGCGACGGCGTCGATCTCGGCGTCGAGCTCGGCAAATGTCAGTTGGCGCGGAGCGCCGCCGGTCCATTCCTCACGATCGGGCGCGTCGGCGAGCGCAAGCGCATCTGGCCGGCTCTTGGCGTTCTTTCGCAACAGCCCGTCCAGGGTTACGCGCCCCCAGGCGCCGCTGGCGGAGAAGGTTGCGATACGGGATTTGCTGACGAGGATCATGTCTTGTGAACGTCCGTCATCTGTCATCGCCGTGCCACCATGTGTCAAAGCGATTTCCGTACAGGGAAGTCTTGGATGGATGTTCCATCGTGCGCCAGCGCGCGACCCAGGCGTCGGGGAGATGGAACAGCGGTACGACGTAGAAACCGGAAAGCAATACGCGGTCGAAGGCCCGGACGGCGCTGACGAAATCAGTGCGCGCGCGCGCCGAAAGCATGGCGGCGATCATTGCGTCGAGGGCGGGTTCGCGGGCGCCGGCGAAGTTGAAAGTGCCGTCCTGATCGGCGCTTGCCACGCTCCAGCGAAAGCTCTGCTCGTTGCCCGGCGACAGCGATGCGTACCAGGTGGTCAGGATCATGTCGTAGTCGAAAACCTGCACCCGGCGCTGATACTGGGCGGAGTCGACCGAGCGGACGTTCACCTCCATGCCGATCAGAGTGAGGGTACGGGAAAAGGCCAGCGCGAGTCGTTCCTGGTCGCGTGTGGCGATCAACACTTCGAACGAAAAGGGCTCTCCGGCCTCGTTGACGAGCTTGCGGTCCTTGATGCGCCAGCCGGCCTCGCCGAGCAGCCGCACGGCCTCGCGCAACGCCTTGCGGTCGCGGCCGGACCCGTCGGTGGTCGGCGGCAGCCATTTGCCTTCAAGGATGTCGGCGCGCACGGCGCCGTCGAAGGGCCCAAGCAATTCGCGCTCGCGTTCATCGGCGGCGCGGCCGGTCGAGGCAAGTTCGGAACCCTCGAAATAGCTGGTCGTACGCTTGTAGAGGTCGAAATAGAGGTTGGTGTTGACCCAGGCGAAATCGAACAGGTAGCCAAAGGCTTCCCTGACACGGGCATCGGCGAATTGCGTCCTGCGGGTGTTGAAGACGAACCCGAACATGCCCTTCGGGGTGCCGGTCTCGAAGCCTTCCTTGATGATGCGGCCATCGGCGACAGCGGGAATGTCGTAGCCGCTCGCCCAGCGGCCGGGGTCGCTTTCGGGCATGACGTCGACGAGGCCCTTCTTGAAGGCTTCGAAGAGGGTGGTCTGGTCGCGGAAATAGTCGAACCGCAGTGTATCGAAATTGTGCATGCCGGCCTTGATCGGCAAATCGGCGGCCCAATAGTCCGGATTGCGCTGCAGGACGATGCGCGAGCCGGGTTCGACTTCGGCGACCGTGTAGGGGCCGCTGCAAAAGAGCGGCTCGAGCGTGGTCTGCTCGAACGTTTTGCGGTCGAACTTGTGCGCCGGCAAGATCGGCATCAGGCCGAGAATCAGCGGCAATTCGCGGTCGTTGGCGTCGGGAAAGCTGAAGCGAATGCCATGTTCGCCCTTGCGTTCGACGGTCGCGACCTTGCCGTAGTAGCTGCGATTGTTCGGCCGACCCTTGTCGCGAAGGACCTCGAAGGAGAAGATCACGTCGTCGACGGTGACGGGGTTGCCGTCGGAAAACCGGGCTTTCGGGTTGAGCGTGAACTCGACCCAGGACCGGTCGTCGGGCATGTCGACCGTTTCGGCGAGCAGGCCGTAGAGCGAGAACGGTTCGTCGTAGCTGCGCTCGAGCAGGCTTTCGAACACGTTGTTTCCAAAGACCGAATCGCGCAGGCCGCGAGCCGCGGCGCCCTTGATGATGAACGGATTGAGGCTGTCGAAGCTGCCGACGATGCCGAAGGTCAGTACACCGCCCTTGGGGGCCTGCGGATTGACATAAGGGAGCGATGTTCCGGCGGGCAGGGCGGGTTCGCCATGCATTGCGATGCCGTGGCGCGGCTCGGCGGATGCGACCTGCGCTGCGATGAGGGTGAGAGCCGCGAACAGTGTGGCGATCCCGAGTGTGAGATAGCGCGCGCATACGCGAACGCCTCGCCGCCGGTGTGGCGGCTGGGTGTCCTTAGATGCGTCGTCTCCCACGGTCGACCGTACCATTTTGGTAACACTGTGCCTTGATTCTATCGCATTCATCGTAGCATACCCCACTGGGAAAATGAGCTTCGCGCCTCGCGGGTAGAAATCCGGGCGCCGAACAGGTAAGGATGCGGGCAACGACGTCGCGGAAGGCCTCTATATTGCCGAAATTGCACGGCAGGGATGCTTTCGCCATGACACCGGGGCAGGTCTAGAGTTTGCCGCTCGGTCATGTGATCGAAGTGGACCTGGCGTCAGATCAAGGACCAAGGAATGACAGCGAATATGAAGGAGCGGTCAGACATGAAATCGGGATGGGAAACGGTGGGCCGCCACGGTCTGGCTTTTGCTGCGGCGAGTTTTGTTGCGCTTGGCGGATCGGCTCTGGCTCAGGATGGCGGCAAGGACACGCCGTGGGTCAAGATCTGCAACACCGATCCGAAGACCAAGAAGGAAATCTGCCTGATCACGCAGGAATTGCGCACCAACACGGGTCAGTTCCTGACCTCGGTGGCGATCCGCGAACTTGGTGGTGAAGCCCGCAAGACGCTGCTCGTCGCGGTGCCGTCGGGCATGCTGCTGCAGCCGGGCCTGCGCATCCAGGTCGACAAGAACAAGGCCGAGACGGCGAAGTACAGCATCTGCTTCCCGAACGCGTGCTATGCGGAACTGGTCATCAACGACACCCTCATCAACACGATGAAGAAGGGTAGCGACCTGACCATTACCGCGCTGAACCAGCAGGCCAAGCCGGTTCCGTTCAAGATGTCGCTGTCCGGTTTCACCGCGACCTATGACGGCGATCCGGTCGATGCCGCTCAGCTCAAGAAGAAGCAGGAAGAGCTTCAGGCCGAGCTGCAGAAGCGTGCCGAGGAAGCCCGTCAGAAGCTCATCGAAGAGCAGAAGAAGGCGAGCGAGGCGGCTAACCAGTAAGCCTCGCGCTTCGACGCAGAATACGAAACGGCACGTCAACCGCGGGTTGGCGTGCCGTTTTGCGTTTCTGGCGATGTGACCGGATTGGTCCGGGTCAGTTCATACGGGTTTCGCGGCTGCGATACTGACCATCGATCAGCGTATCGAACAGTTCATCGACCTGGGGATGGCGCACGGGTTCGCCGCTGTCGTCGATAACGAGGTTCTGCTCCGAGACATAGGCGATGTACTCGGTCTCGTCGTTTTCCGCGAGCAGGTGGTAAAACGGCTGATCCCGCTTCGGGCGCACCTCTTCGGGAATGGCTTCCCACCAGTCCTCGGTGTTGTTGAAGGTCGGATCGACATCGAAGATCACGCCGCGGAACGGGTAGATCCGATGGCGGACGACCTGACCGATCATGAATTTCGCCTGTCGCATTGTATTCCATCATCCTGAGCGGAGCGCCGGTCACTGCCTGGAAGGTGGCCGGACCACTCGGCTTCGGGTCGGTGCGCACACAATTTTTCGCGCACAGCGGCTATCTAACCGCCACGGCACCGAACTTTCAAACCCAAATTCAAGCGCAGATCGATCGTTTGTCCAGCGGCAATGCCGCCGCATGCAAAGGCCGGCGAAACGCTCAGGCAATGCGCTCCAAGCGCACCGGGAAAGTGCGCGAGGCGGCGCTAAAGGGCATGGAAAACCCGCCGATGTCAAGCATTGGCGGGTTTTGCCGGAAGTCTTGGTGAAGCGTGTAAGCTTCAGAGATTGTAGGCCGCGGCGCGGTTCGGATCCTTCTCGGCGACGAGCGCGGCGAGGTCAGCAGTGACCTTGGCCTGCTTCCAGGTCGCGTCGTCCTGCATCTTGCCGTCGATCATCACGGCGCCGGTGCCGTCGGGCATGGCCTCGAGAACGCGCTTTGCGAAGGATACTTCGTCGGGGCGCGGGCTGAAGACCTGCTTGGCGACGTCGATCTGGCTCGGATGCAGCGACCAGGCGCCGAGGCACCCGAGAACGAATGAGCCGCGGAACTGGGCTTCGCAGGCGGCCGGGTCCGAGAAGTCGGCGAACGGGCCGTAAAACGGCTTGATGCCGGCAGACATGCAGGCATCGACCATCTTGCCGAGCGTGTAGTGCCACAAATCCTGCTGGAAGCCGGTGCGGGGCGCTTCGGGAGCGGCGGCATCGGCATCGGAGAGCACGACATAGGCCGGATCGCCGCCGCCGACGCGGGAGGTCTTCATCTGGCGCGAGGCGGCGAGATCTGCGGGGCCGAGGCTCATGCCGTGCAGGCGCGGGCTGGCGAAGGCGATCTCGTCGACATTCTTCACGCCTTCGGCGGATTCCAGAATGACGTGGATGAGGATCGGCTTCTCGATGCCGTGCTTGGCTTCAAGCTGCGCCAGTAGCTGGTCGAGATAGTGCACATCCCACGGGCCGTTGACCTTCGGCAGCATGATGACGTCGAGCTTGTTGCCGACCGCGCTGACCACTTCGACGATGTCGTCGAGCGCCCACGGGCTGTCGAGGCTGTTGATGCGGGTCCACAGGCCGGTGTTGCCGAAATCGTTGTCTTTGGCGAGCTGGATGAAACCCTCACGCGCGGCGAGCTTGTGTTCGGCGGGAATGGCGTCCTCGAGATTGCCGAGCAGGACGTCGACCTGGTCGATCAACGCCGGCACCTTGGCGCGAACCTTTTCCAGATGCGGCGGGATGAAGTGAATCATCCGCTCGAGGCGGACCGGCATGTCGCGCAGCGGCTGCGGCGCACCGATGGCGAGCGGTTTGTAGAAGGAGCGAGGTGTTTTCATGGAAAATCTCCTTTGCGGCCGGCGCACAGGCGAGAGAGAAATCGTGCGCCTGTTCTAACGCTCCGTGAGTGCAGTGCAATAACCATCAAGTCGCATGAGGCGACGGGTCAGGCGGGTTCTGACGAATTCTCGGGGCCGGATTCGGGCGGGTTGGTGGCGTAGTCCCACTTGCGGTGGGTCCAGAACCACTGGTCGGGGCATTCGCGAATCCAGCGCTCGAACACGGCATGGACCGCGGCCGTTGCGGCCTTGATATCGGCCGCGCGATCGTCGGTGCGGGGAACGTCGATCTGTTCCAGTTCGAAGCGGAAGCGCGAAGGGCCGATGCGTCGGGGCCTAACGGCGATCAACGGCCGGTCGTAGGTGCGGGCGATCAGGGCCGGGAAAGGGGTCGCCCAGGCGTTGCGACCGAAGAACGGTACCTCGACGCCGCGAGTGTCGCGCAGATCGGCCAGGACGGCGATGTCCTTGCCCTGCTTGGCCAGCGACAGCACCTGGCGGGCCGTCGTGTAGCCTTTCGGAAAGAGGCCGCCCTGATAGAACGGCTCACGCAGTTCCTTCAGAAAGTGCTCCGAAAGCGGGTTGCTGAGCTGTTTATAGACCCCGGCCAGAGAGCGCTTCAGGTCGTGGGCCGCGAGCGGGAGCACCTCCCAGTTGCCGTAGTGGCAAGCGACGTAGATGCAGCCGTTCGGCGCGGCTCGGATAACCTCGTCGACGCCGTTGTACTCGAAGGAAAATCGGTCAGGTTCGGCGGCGAGGCGATCGAGCACGAGTGTCTCGATCGCAATGGTGCCGACATTGCGCCACATCTCATCGGCGATTTTTCTGCGTTCGGTTTCAGTGCGTTCCGGCAGGGCGTGGCGCAGATGGTCGAGAACACGCGTATGGCGACGGGTCAGCGGCGCGATCTTGCGGACGCCGGTTTCGGAAATCGACTTTGCGATGTTGAGCGGCAGCGCGCGCACGAGCCAGAACATGGCGCGAAGCGCCACATATTCAATGTAATGGACCAGACGTGGCGGGCGCGGTTGCTCGCTTTTCACAATGTGCATTCCGGCATTCATACGGGCTATGCGAAGACGGCAATTGACCGGCGCGGCGATAGCCGATAGGCGAATGTCAATAAAGACGGCCGGGGAGCGTTGCAATCCCCGCGACAGGCGAGGACCACCGGGAAGGGCAGGGGACAGAATTTATGGAAGAAGTTCTGTCGCTCGCGATGCCGTTTTTCGGCCTCATCTTCCTTGGCTATTTCTCCGGCAAATTCATCAAGATACCGGCCGATGGCCTGGCCTGGCTGAATTTCTTCGTGATCTATATCGCGTTGCCGGCGTTGTTCTTCCAGCTCCTGTCGCGCACGCCGATCGAGGAGCTGGCGAATTTCGCCTTCGTTGCCTCGACGACCTTTGCAACCTATTGCGCCTTCGCGCTCGCCTTCGGCATCGGCGTTGTCGTGACCCGGGGCAACATTCCCGAAGCGACCATTCAGGGGTTGGTCGGGGCCTATTCCAATATCGGCTATATGGGGCCGGGTCTGACGCTCGCCGCGCTCGGGCCGGTCGCGACCGTTCCGACCGCGCTGATCTTTTGTTTCGACAATACGCTCCTGTTCACGCTCGCGCCGCTGATGATGGCGATTGACGGCAGCGATGACCGCAGCATCGGCAAGGCGGCGCTGCTGGTTCTGAAGCGCATCTTCACGCATCCTTTCATCCTGGCGACCATCGCCGGCGTTGCCGCGGCGGCGATCGATTTCCGTCCGCCGGCAGCGGTCGATCAGCTGCTGACCTATCTGCGCTCGGCGGCAGCGCCCTGCGCGCTGTTCGCGCTCGGGGTCACCGTGTCGCTCGGCAAGGTGAAGCGGGTGCCGATCGAACTGCCAGGAATCCTTTTCATCAAGCTGATCGTGCACCCGATCATCGTGTTCCTGCTGTTGTCCTGGGTCGGCGGCATTGACCCGATCTGGATCGCGACGGCGGTGCTGATGGCATGCCTGCCGCCGGCGGCGAACGTCTTCGTCATCGCCCAGCAGTACAAGGTCTATGTGGAGCGCGCCTCGAGCGCGGTGTTGATCGGGACGGTGGTTTCGGTGTTCACCGTCACCGGCATTCTCTACCTGATCAAATCCGGGCATTTGCCGGTTCTGAATTTCTGAACGCCCGCAGCCCGGCAGCCAAGGTTTCAGGCGACAGCGGCTTGCGGAATGCTATCATCGAAAAAAATAACGCGGCGGCATCAAGAACCGCACGCGTGAGGGGATATGAGGGAGGAAGCGCGTGTCGGGGCAACCGCTTGAGGGATACGTCGTCGTCGATTTCACCACCTTGCTACCGGGGCCGCTGGCGACGCTGATGCTGGCCGAGGCCGGCGCGGAGGTGATCAAGGTCGAGAAGCCGGGCGGCGAGGACATGCGCCGCTATCCGCCGCGCTGGAGCACGGATTCCGCACCGTTCGCCCTGCTCAATCGGGGCAAGCGGAGCGTCGAGCTGGATCTCAAGGCTGCCGATGCGGTCGAGCGCCTGCGGCCGTTGCTGGAGCGCGCCGACGTTCTGGTCGAGCAGTTCCGGCCGGGCGTCATGGAGCGCCTCGGGCTTGGCTATGAAGCGGTGAAGGCAATGAATCCGCGCATCGTCTATTGCTCGATCACCGGTTACGGCCAGAGCGGGCCGAGGGCGAACGAGGCCGGCCACGATCTCAACTATGTCGGGTCCACCGGGCTGCTGGCGATGGCGCATGGTCCGATCGACAAGCCGGTGGTTCCGCCGGCGCTGATTGCCGATATCGGCGGCGGCACGTTTCCGGCCGTCAGCAACATCCTGATGGCGTTGCTCGGGCGGGAAAAGAGCGGGGTCGGCACCTATCTCGATATCGCCATGGTCGATACGAACTTCACCTTTTCCCTCTATGCGCAGGCGCAGGGAACCGGTACGGGGACTTTCCCGCTTCCGGGCGACTGGCTTCTGACCGGCGGGTCGCCGCGCTATCAGCTCTATCCGACGTCGGACGAGCGTCTCGTCGCGGTTGCGGCGATCGAAGACAGGTTCTGGACGGTTCTTTGTGCGGCGATCGATCTGGCGGAGGAGTTTCGGGACGACAGCCGCGACCGGTTTGCGACCCGCGATGCCATTGCCGCGATCATCCGCGCAAAGCCGGCCTCCCATTGGGCGCCGGTGTTCAAGCAGGCCGACTGTTGCGTGACCATCGTGGAATCGCTCGAAGCGGCGATGCAGGATCCGCATTTCCGCGGGCGCGGGCTGTTCGACTACACGGTGACGGATGCGGCGGGAGAGACGTTGCCCGCGGCCGTGGTTCCGGTCGCGCCGCAGTTCCGCTCAGCCGAAACCGACGGCGCGGTGCCACCGCTCGGGGCCGACAACGATCGCTTTCTGGCGTGAACGCGCGCCGCTGTGGCTCGGGCTCGGTCCCTGTCAGCCGTTTTGCTGGCGGCGGGCGAGGCGCGGCGTGCCGAGGCGCGGCGTGATGCCTTCGCGCATGAGCAGGCGGCGAAGCGGGCCGATCTTGCCGGCGGCATAGAGCCCGAACCCGCGTACGAGCTGAACCGGCAGGAAGTCGCTCATCAATGCGCGATTGAGCATGTCGACACCGGCAGTGCGCGACCACACGTCGGGGCGGCGGGTGCGGTCGTAGCGGGTGAGGGCGTCGGGACCGCCGATATCACCGCCCTGTTTCTTCACTGAAGCGCTGATCTCGCACAGGGCTGCCGCGTCGCGCAGGCTGAGATTGAGCCCCTGTGCGCCGATCGGCGGGAAATAGTGAGCTGCTTCGCCAATGAGCGCGATGCGGTTGGCGCCAAAGCTGTTGGCGACCATGCTGGACATCGGGAACACCTGGCGGGGCCCATCGATGCGCATGCCGCCAAGGATCGCGTGGGCGCGGCGCTCGACTTCGGCCGACAGCGCATCGTCGTCGAGGGCGGCAAGGGCTTCGGCCCGGTCAGGACGTTCGACACAGACGAGACTCGAGCGCTTGCCCGGCAGCGGCACGAGCGTGAACGGGCCGGTCGGCGTGTGAAACTCGCTTGACGTGTCGTTGTGCGCGGCCTCGTGGGTGAAGTTCGCGACGAGCGCGGCCTGATCGTAGGACCAGCGGCGAACTTCGATGCCGGCAGCTTCGCGGCTCGGTGATTTGCGGCCGTCGCAGCCGGCGATGAGCTTTGCGCCAACGCTGCCGCCATTGTCGAGTGTGATGGTGACCTTGTCGTCGGCGGGGTCGATGGCGCTGACGCTGGCGTCGATCCAGGTCAGACCTGAGACCTCGACAGCCTTGGTCAGTTCGGCGTTGAGGTCGCGGTTGGCGATGTTGTAGCCGAAGGCTTCAAGCCCGAGTTCGCCGCTGTCGAAGGCGGTTTCGGGTGCGCGAATGAGCCGGCCGGTGTCGTCGATCAGCCGCATGATGCGCAAGGGGGCTGCGTGCGGCGCGATTTCAGGCCAAAGATCGATGGCCGCGAGCATCTGCACAGAGGCGTCGAGCAGGGCGGTGGTGCGGGCGTCGTCGACAACCCGGCGCGGGGAAATCAGCGCGGTATCGAAGCCTTCGCGGGCAAACACCAGTGCGGTGAACATGCCGGCGGGGCCTGCACCGATCACGGCGACGTCGAAGGATGAGGGCAGCGCTGATGCCATATTGCTTGGGTCCTGCTCGTTCTTTCCGTCCGCCGTTCGCTCTGCGCCCTATGGCGACGGGTCCGGCGGTGACGTATCGCGTTTTCTATACGCCATTCCCGCGTTTGCCGCCACGAAGCCGACCGCCATTGCGCCGAGAAACAGCGTTGCATTGCCCGGCGAGCCGGCAAACGCTGCAATGGCCGCTTCGGGCAACAGGCCCGAAATGCCCCAACCGGCGCCGAACAGCACAGCTCCGAGCAGCATCTTGCCGTCGATCCTGTTGGTGAACCGAATGGGGGCGGCATGGCCTTCGGGGTCGCGGTGATGCCGGCGATAGCTGAGGCGGATCGCGGCCATCGACAGGATCAGGGCGATTACGAGAGCGGCGAGCGGTAGCGGGTTCCATGTTCCTTCCGGAATCCGGCCGAGATCGAAAAAGGCGACCATCTGATCCGGGTCCGTCAGACCTGAAAGCGCGGCGCCGACGCCGAACAGGATGCCGGATGCAAGCACACCAGTCGCGGTGAGCAAGAGCGACCGGCTCATTGCGCGGCCCCGCCGAAGAGGACGGCGGATCCGATGGCCGTGACGAGCGCTGTGGCGAACACGGCGCCGACGGCGACGGTCGAGCGCTGCGATTGCTTGGCAAGACCGAAGATCAGGTGGCCGGCAAGCCCTTCGCGCATCAGCCGCAAACCGATTCCGGTCAGCAGACCGCCGGCGGCAATGAGCAAAGGCGTCGGGCTGCCGGCCAATTCGTCTAGGTCGACATCGGGCGAGCCGAACCACAAGCCGATCCCGCCGCCGATCAGAAGTCCGACGACAAACAACAGGCGCGGCCAGCGTTGCGACCAGCGCAGGCGGCTTGAGAAGGCCGGAATAACGTCTCCGATCCCGAAGCCGCGTCCGAGAATGAACCAGAAGCAGACAGCGCCTGCGCCGAGGAAAATCCCGGCGACAATAACATCGGAGACCGTAAGGCCGAATTGCGACTCCATACCCATCCCCAAAAGAGAAGGCGAACCGGTTCGATCGATATGGTGGTGTTTTTCCCAAGTATGGCGAAAGAAACGTCTGAACCCGTGCTGACTTTTGGTCGCACGGGCCGGGCGTGATGTCGCACGCGGGCTGGGAAAACGGTCCTTTCTGCATGCCGCCCTTGACGAAAGACGCGGAATTGCCGAATTCGGGGGCGATGGCTTTTCCTCGGTAACAGGTGGCGGGACATATGGACCCGGAAGGATACTCGCATCTCGGCGCCGCAGACCGCGGTCTTGCGTGGTTCGCGCGGCGGCCGAAGCTGATCGTCACCCTTCTGGTGGTGCTGACCGCCGGGATCGGCTGGGCGTATCTGACCATCATGGTTGCGGTCATGGTGCCCGACATGGACATGGCCGCACTCGGCCCCGGCATGGGTATCTTCAACGCTTTCAACAATTTTCAGGGCCTCGACGCGGCGGCGCGCGCGGCGCTGGTGGCGCTTTGCTCGCCCGGGACGGCGGCGAGTTTCGGCATGCCGGCAACGGGATCCTGGGGCATCATCGATCTGACGCTCGTTTTCCTGATGTGGGTGATGATGGCGTTCGCGATGATGCTGCCGACGGCGGCGCCGATGCTCGCCACCTATGCGGACCTTGCCCAGAAGGCGCGCGCCAAGGGTGAGGAGGCCGCGCCTGTGGTCGTGCTCGGGCTTGGATATCTGAGCGTGTGGAGCGTCTTCGGAGTTGTCGCAACGTTTGCCCAATGGGGGCTGACGGAATTGCGGGTGATGACGCCGATGATGGCGCCGGCAAGCCTGGTTCTCGCCGGGACGACGCTGATGGCCGCCGGCATCTACCAGTTCACGCCGGCGAAAAATGCCTGTCTCACGCGTTGCCAGACGCCGCTGCCGTTCTTCTACACAAACTGGCGCGGCGACTTTCCCGGCGTGTTCAGGCTTGGTGTCGATCAGGGGCTTTTGTGCTTCGGCTGCTGTTGGGCGCTGATGACGGTGATGTTCGCCGTCGGCGTCATGAACATCGTCTGGATCGCCGTGCTGGGGGTCCTCATGTCGATCGAGAAAATGGTCATCAATCCGTGGATCCCGCGCGCCATCGGGGTGACGTTCCTGGTGTGGGGCGCGGCCGTTCTGTTGATGGCGGAACCGATTCGGCGCGCCATCGGTCTTTGATGCTCTTGCGGGTGACGTCGGGGAATCAGCGGTATCCGGTTAGGCAAAAAGACGGCGATTCGGCGGTGCCGTTGACAGGAAAAAACGGCGAAGAGCTTGTAAGGGCGGGCAATTCGGACTACTGGATTGCTTCCGATAGTATTGTTTGCCGGACTGGTAAAAGACGAGTCCGGGTGTTGGGGCGCAACTGGAACTTCGCCGGCCGGTCGAGTGCACTGTGCCGACTTGATTGGAGCGGTTCGTGAGCGGTCATATGTCCCGAAAAAAGGTCGAGCCGTTTCTTTCGGTCCCGTTTTCCGTCCATTTGCTGACGGCCTCGGGGGCGGCCTTTGCGCTTCTTTCCGGTCTCGCGCTGATGCAGGGCAATATCGTCATGGCCTTCACCTGGCTTGGCGTTGCGCTGTTCGTCGATGGCGTCGACGGACCGCTGGCGCGTCGTCTGGCGATCAGCGAAGTGTTGCCGCGTTGGTCCGGTGCCGCGCTCGATTTCGTCATCGATTACACGACCTATGTGTTCCTGCCGGCGCTGATCCTGATCGCGGCCGGGGTGCTGCCGTCACCCTATGACATCATCGCTGCCGTGCTCATCGTGGTTTCCGGCGCGCTGTATTTCGCCGATACCCAGATGAAGACCGCGGATTCCTCGTTCAGGGGATTTCCTGCGGTGTGGAACGTGGCGGTGTTCGACCTTCTTGTCGCTGACCTCGGTGCGATCGCTACCTTCTCCATCCTTATCCTGCTTGCCGCGCTGACATTCGCGCCGATCCATTTCGTGCATCCGGTGCGCGTGAAGCGGTGGCGGCCGCTGACGCTGACGGTGACGGCGCTTTGGGCGGTGTTCTGCGCCGTCGCTCTGCTGCAGGATATGCAGCCCGATCCGTGGGCCTATTGGGGCCTGTTGGTGACGACCGCCTATCTCTCGGTCATCGGCTTCATCATCCAGATGTACAACCGGCGCGAAGTCCGCTAAGGCACCGCTCCATGATCGCTGCTGCGTGTGCGGGATCGTGACGATCCTGATTTCCGCCGCGTCGTCCTGATGTTCGACGGCATCGATCCCTTTTTTCCGCGCTTTCACGTAATTTCCAGACTTGCAAACATTCCCGTGAATAGAAGCTCACGGAGAACTTGGAATTTCTCACAATGGCGTGAGAAATACTCTCTGGTTGTGGCTCGGTACCCGCGCTTCCCCTACGGTATGCGGAAATATATGGAAATAAAAGACGGCCAGGGAGGGGAGTCATGGCAGATAATGATGTTGTTGGAAGGCTCGGGCTTTCCAGTGAATATTCACATTTATTTCGACTGGTCGGGACGAGCGATCTGATCGACCTTGCTGCCGTGATAAATGGCACGGCTGGCAACGACGACGGTGTTGCCAATCCGGCTCTGATCGGCACCGCGGGGAACGATACCATTCGAGGTCTGGGCGGGAACGACTTCCTCGACGGACTTGGCGGGCGCGATCAGCTTTTTGGGCGTACGGGTAACGATACGCTTGAGGGTGGTTTCCACAACGACAAACTTTACGGCGGATCCGGCAATGACCGGCTTTTCGGCCAAAACGGGCGCGACTCCCTCTATGGCGGCAATGACCGCGATCTGCTGCGAGGCGGTGGAGACAACTCGCCGGACAAGCTGTTTGGCGGCCTGCAGAACGACACGCTTTTCGGCGGTGGCGGGAACGATCTCCTGCGCGGCGATGCCGGATCAGACAGACTGTCCGGTGAAGCAGGTGACGACACGTTGCTCGGCGGCACGCTCGACGACACGTTGTTCGGCGGTGACGGGCACGACCTGATCCGTGGCGGCACGACAGGCAAGGAGTTCATCGCCGGAGGTGCCGGGAACGATACGATCTTCGCTGGCAACGACAACGACACCATCGCCGGGGGTGCCAACAACGACCGCATTCTCGGCGAGGGCGGACGCGACACGATCCAGGGTGGTGACGGTGCCGACACCATTCTGGGCGGTGATGGGTCCGATCGGCTGATTGGCGGCAATCAGGCGGACCGGTTCAGCGGCAACAGCCTGCATGACCGGATCTACGGTGGCGCGGGAAACGACACGCTGCTTGGAAATACCGGCAATGACAAGATTTTTGGCGGACCCGGCCTCGACCGGATCACGCTGGGGGCGGGCAACGACTCGCTCGGCTTCAACGCGCCGGGAGAGGGGCCGGACAACGTCACCGATTTCGACCCCACCGAAGATCTGATCTGCCTGTCGATCGCTGGCTTCCAGATCGAATTGCTGATCAACGATCACAACTTCATCATCGATGGCAATCCGGTGACCAGCGAGCCGACCCTGACCTACGACACCGGGGATGGCGGTCTCGTCTACTACCCGGAAGGCAACGGAGCGGCGTTGCCGATACAGGTCGCGATCTTCGAGAATATTCCGAACATTACGGTCGCCGATTTCATCCTTGTGTAACGGGCACCGTCGACAGGTTTGCAGGCGCCCCGCCGGGTTGGCGGGGCGTTTGCGTATTCGGCGCTTGCGTGGCGGCGCCGGATCGCTACCGTGGCATCAGGCGCCGTCGGCGCAATCGGTTTCGTTCGAACAACAGGGTGATGACGATGTCGCATGGCATGCGGGTTTATGAGCCGGGTGGTCCCGAAGTGATGAAGTGGGAAAGCTTCGATCCGGGAAATCCGGGTCCGGGCGAAGCACGCATTCGGCATACGGCCGTCGGTCTCAACTTCATCGACTGCTATTTCCGCTCGGGTCTCTATCCTGCGCCCGCCGGAACGCCGTTCACGCCGGGCAACGAAGGGGCCGGTGAGGTCGTCGCGGTCGGCGAGGGCGTCACCGACGTGAAACCGGGGGATCGGGTCGCCTATGTCGGTCCGATCGGGTCCTATGCCGAAGAGCGCATCGTGGCCGCCGATCGGCTGGTGGTGCTGCCCGAAGGCTTCGACGACAAGACGGCGGCGGCGATGATGCTGAAAGGCATGACGGCGCAATACCTGCTGCGCCGCACGTTCCGCCTCGAGCCGGGGCACACGGCGCTGTTCCATGCGGCTGCCGGGGGCGTCGGCCTGATCGCGGGTCAGTGGGCGAAGCATCTCGGTGTTAAGATCATCGGGACGGTCAGTTCGGCGGAAAAGGCCGAGCTCGCGCTTGCGCACGGCTATACGCACGTCATCAACTACCGCGAGGAGAATTTCGTCGAGCGGGTGCGCGAGCTGACAGACGGCAAGGGCGTCGATGTCGTTTACGACTCCGTCGGCAAGGACACCTATCCGGCCTCGCTCGATTGCATTCGGCCGCTCGGCATGTGGGTGTCGTTCGGTAACTCCTCAGGTCCGGTCAGCGATTTCAATCTCGGGCTGCTCGGCCAGAAGGGCTCGCTGTTTGCGACCCGCCCGACGCTGTTCACCTACATCGCTTCGCGCGCCGAACTGGACGCGACGGCGGCCGATCTGTTCGACGTCGTGCAATCGGGTGCGGTGAAGATCGAGATCAACCAGACCTACCGGCTCGCGGATGCGGTCACCGCGCATCAGGACCTCGAAGGCCGGCGGACGACGGGTTCGTCGGTGTTCACGGTCTAAGCGGAACAGTCGATATTTCAGAGGCATCGCGGCCGGCCCGGTTGCGGTGCCTTTTTGCCTTGTTTTCAGTCTGTTGCCGCCTGTTTTTTCAGCGCCTGCGCGCGAGCGGAATTTAGTCCGTCCATTTCTTGTGGATGATCGTCGCAAAACGACCGCAGAACCGCGCCAACTCGCGAATCAAGGGAAGACCTCACCGCGATCACGCGATACTCTCACCTGTTGCGACCGGCACGGTACGTGCATCAGGTTGTCGTGGATCGACTGATTGGGGGGTGGGTCGCGTGAGTGCCGAGGAACCGACTGCAAGAGAACGGGTGAGCCGCATCGAAGGCCGCGACTCTGTTCCGCTTCTCGAAGCGCGCTCGATCACCAAACGGTTCGGCTCCCTTGCAGCCAATGACTCCATCGACTTTTCCATCATGCCGGGCGAGATCCACGCGCTGCTTGGCGAGAACGGCGCCGGCAAGTCGACACTGGTCAAAATCCTTTATGGTGCGTTGCAGCCGACATCGGGCGAGGTGTTGTGGAAAGGCGAACCGGTTCACATCGCCAATCCCGCAGCAGCGCGCCAACTCGGTATCGGCATGGTGTTCCAGCACTTCTCGCTGTTCGACGCGTTATCGGTCGCCGAGAACATCTCGCTCGCGCTGTCCGGCGATACCCCGCTCGCCGAGCTGAAGGACAAGATTTCGTCCGTTTCGCGGGAGTACGGCCTGCCGCTCAACCCGAACTCGCTGGTGGCCGACCTTTCGGTCGGTGAGCGCCAGCGCATCGAGATCGTGCGCTGCCTGCTGCAGGAGCCGGAACTCATCATCATGGATGAGCCGACATCGGTGCTCACCCCGCAGGAGGCTGACGATCTGTTCGTCACGCTGCAGCGGCTGACCGCCGAGCGGTGTTCGGTGCTCTACATCAGTCACCGGCTCGAAGAGGTGAAGCAGATCTGCCATCACGCAACGATCCTGCGGCATGGCAAGGTGGTGGGCGAATGCGATCCGCAGGAAGTCACCGCCGGTGAGCTGGCACGCATGATGGTGGGTGCCGATGTCCGGCCGCTGGTTGCCGCCACTGCCGTGGATGAACGGGCGCCGGTGCGGCTCCGGGTCCATGACCTGACACTGCCGGCGCCGCATCAGTTCGCAGTTGCGCTCGACGAGGTCTCGCTCGAGGTGCGGGGCGGCGAAGTGGTGTCCATCGCAGGCGTTGCCGGCAACGGCCAGGACGAATTGTTTGATGCCCTGTCGGGAGAAACGGCGGCGAATACCAACGCGGCGATCGAGATCGACGGCAAGCCGTGCGGGCGCAAGGGCGTCAATGCGCGGCGGCGGCTGAACGCTGCCTTCGTGCCGGAAGAACGGCTCGGGCATGGCGCGGTGCCGCGTCTCACCCTGTCGGAGAATGTGCTGCTGACCCGGCACGGCACGGGCGAGGGGCTGGTGCGCTCCGGCATCGTATCGTTCGGCGGGGCAAAGACCATCGTCGGGCGAGTGACCGAGATGTTCGATGTGCGCAAGGGAACGCCGGACCCGGAAGCGGCGTCGCTATCAGGCGGCAATCTGCAGAAATTCGTTGTCGGGCGGGAATTCGATCGCAAGCCCGGCGTGCTGGTCGTCTGTCAGCCGACCTGGGGCGTGGATGCGGGCGCTGCGGCGATCATCCGTCAGGCGCTGATCGATCTGGCTCGGGAAGGTTCCGCGGTTCTGGTGATCAGCCAGGACCTCGATGAAATCCTCGAGATTTCCGACCGCATCGCGGTGATATCCAAAGGTCATCTGTCGCCGCCGCAGGACGCGCAAGGCATCACGCGTGAAAGCATCGGCCTGCTGATGGGCGGCGGGGCCGAACGCGGCAGCCGCCTGGTTCAGGATGCCGTGGAGGGCGATCATGCGCATTGAACTGATCCGCCGCCCGACCCGCTCCGCGGCCATGGCGCTGCTGTCGCCGATCATCGCGATCGCGCTGACCGTGATTGCCGGGTTTCTCATCTTCACCGCCATCGGTGTCGACCCGTTCCGCGCGCTCTACATCTATTTCATCGATCCGCTGACGGCGATGTGGTCGATCGAGGCGCTGATCGTGAAGGCGGTGCCGATCATCATCGTCGCTGTTGGCCTTTCGCTCTGCTTCTATTCGAATACATGGAACATCGGCGCCGAGGGGCAGCTGGTGATGGGGGCGATTTTCGGGTCCTCGGTCCCGATCCTGTTCCCGGACTTCCAGGGCCCGCTGGTGATGCCGCTAATGCTCGCGCTCGGGATTCTCGGTGGCATGGTGTATGGCGCGATCCCGGCGCTGTTGAAGACCCGGTTCGGGGCCAACGAGATCCTCACCAGCCTGATGCTGGTCTATGTCGCGCAGCTCTTGGTCGACTGGCTGGCGCGTGGGCCCTGGCGCAATCCGCAGGGGCATAACTTCCCCGACAGCCGGCCGTTCGATGGCGATCAGCTTCTTCCGGTGACCTTCGGCGACAGTGTTCGGCTCAATGCCGTGTTTGCCGTGGTGATTGCCCTTGCGGCCTGGTTTGTCCTGCACCGCACGATTACCGGCTTCCAGATCACGGTGCTTGGCCAGGCGCCGCGCGCGGGCGCCTTTGCCGGGTTCAGCCGCAACAAGATGGTGCTGCTCGCCTTCCTCGTGTCGGGCGGGCTTGCCGGCCTTGCCGGTATCAGCGAAGCGGCGGGTCCGATCGGCATGCTGCGCATTTCGGTGTCGCCGGGCTATGGCTTCACCGCGATTATCGTGGCCTTCCTCGGTCGGCTCAATCCGATCGGCATCGTGTTTGCCGGCCTGCTGCTGGCGCTGTCCTACATGGGCGGCGAGGGCGTGCAGATCGAAATGGGCCTGTCGGACCAGATCACCCGTGTGTTCCAGGGCATGCTGCTGTTCTTCGTGCTCGCATGCGACACCTTCATTTTCTATCGCGCCCGCATCGTGTGGTCGTCCAAGGCAGGGGAGGCGCGTCATGGGAATGTTTGAAGGCATCCTCCTGACCATCATTACGGCCGCGACGCCGTTGTTGTTCGCGGCCATCGGCGAATTGGTGACCGAGCGCTCCGGCGTTCTCAATCTCGGCGTCGAGGGCATGATGGCGGTCGGCGCGGTGTGCGGCTTCGCGGCGGCGCATCTGACCGGCATGCCGGTCGTCGGCATTCTGGCGGCTGCGGTCGCGGGTGCGCTGATGGCCTCGTTGTTTGCCGTCGTCACCCTCGTTTTCGTGGCCAATCAGGTGGCGTCGGGTCTCGCTCTCACCCTGTTCGGACTGGGGCTTTCGGCGCTGATCGGCGATGCCTTTGTCGGCATTCCGGGGCTTGGCCTACCGAAACTCGATATCCCGGTTTTGAGCGATCTGCCGGTTGCCGGGTCGATTATCTTCGGCCTCGATCCGCTGACCTATCTCGCCGTCTTTCTGACGATGGCCGTGTCGTGGTTTTTGTTCCGCAGTCGCGCCGGGCTCGTCCTGCGTGCGGTCGGCGACAATCACGTCTCGGCCCATTCGCTTGGCTACAACGTCATTCGCGTGCGGTTCCTCGCGGTGATCTTCGGCGGCGCCTGCGCCGGACTCGGCGGCGGCTATCTGTCGCTCGTGTACACGCCGCAATGGACGCAGAACATGACGTCGGGGCGCGGCTGGATCGCGCTTGCGCTCGTCGTCTTTGCGTCCTGGCTGCCGTCACGGCTGGCGATTGGCGCGGTGCTGTTCGGTGCCGTCAGTATCCTGCAGCTGCACGCCCAGGCGTTCGGTATCGGCATTCCCTCGCAGTTCCTGTCGATGCTGCCTTACCTTACCACCGTCATCGTGCTCGTCGTGATTTCACGCGACCGTACGCTGAT
The DNA here is from genome assembly GCA_002869065.1 of Hyphomicrobiales bacterium. NCBI lineage: Bacteria > Pseudomonadati > Pseudomonadota > Alphaproteobacteria > Hyphomicrobiales > Hyphomicrobiales bacterium. The sequence goes on along the minus strand of PKTR01000001.1, from coordinate 722,112 downwards.
GCGGGTCAATACGCCGGCCTGTCTGGGCCAGTCCTTCGTGCCGGACCGCTGATCGGGTCCGCACTTGTACCGTATCGTCGGCTGACGCACTCTTGGCGCCGGTCGACGTCTGCACGTCAAACACCGGCGCGCCATGCGCGGCACGCCGAAACAGGGAGACTACTGAATGCGCAAAAGCCTCACCCTCGCGGGCGCGTTTGTCGCTCTCGGCCTGATGGCCGGCGGCGCCAATGCGGCCGATCCGCTGAAAGCCTGCTTCGTCTATGTCGGTCCGCACAATGACGGCGGCTGGTCGCAGGGCCACGACACCGGGCGCCTCTACGCCCAGGAAAAGCTCGGCGACGCAGTCGAGACCAGCTACGTCGAGAACGTGCCGGAAGGCCCGGACGCCGAGCGCGCCATCGAGCGCCTTGCCCGTTCCGGTTGCGGCATCATCTTCACGACCTCGTTCGGCTTCATGGACCCGACGTTGAAGGTCGCGGCGAAGTTCCCGGACGTGAAGTTCGAGCACGCCACCGGCTTCAAGACCGCCGACAACGTGACCACCTACAACGCCCGCTTCTACGAAGGCCGCTACATCATCGGCCAGATCGCGGCGAAGATGTCGAAGAGCGGCGTTGCCGGCTACATCGTGTCGTTCCCGATCCCGGAAGTCGTGATGGGCATCAACGCCTTCATGCTCGGTGCGCAGTCGGTCAATCCGGACTTCAAGATCAAGATCGTCTGGGTCAATTCGTGGTTCGATCCGGGCAAGGAAGGCGACGCGGCGAAAGCCCTGTTCGACCAGGGCGCCGACATCATCACCCAGCACACCGACTCCCCGGCGCCGCTGCAGATCGCGCAGGAACGCGGCCTGCATGGTTTCGGTCAGGCGCATGATATGTCGTCGTTCGCGCCGAAGGCCCAGTACACCGCGATCGAAGATCATTGGGGACCGTATTACGCAAGGCGCATCCAGGCCGTGATCGACGGCACCTGGAAGTCGCAGGCGAGCTGGGAAGGCCTGAAGGACGGCCTCGTCGTGATGGCTGAGTACGCCAATCTGCCGGAAGACGTCGTCGCCGCGGCGAAGGACGTCCAGGCCAAGATCGAGTCCGGCGAACTGCATCCGTTCAAGGGCCCGATCGTCAAGCAGGACGGCACCGAGGTCATCGGCGAGGGCGCGAACCTCGACGACGGCACCATGCTCGGCATGAACTGGTACGTGAAGGGCATCGACGACAAGCTGCCGCAATAAACGCCGGCACTTCGCGATCAAAAGACCGGGCGGTTGCTGCTGCAGCCGCCCGGTTTGTCGTTTAAGGCATCCTTGTGCCTGCAAAAAGGATTGTGACAGCCGCCGCAATGGGGATAAATTGGGGCGGCAATCGCGGCGGCGATCTGATCGCGCTCGACGCTTGCGGTAGAGGAAACAAAGGCCGGAACGGTGAACGACGTCCCGAGTAGTCACGCAGATGCGGCGGCATTGTCCGCCGATACGGACGATCCGGTTCCTCCTCGAACGAAGGCACCCGCAGGAGCGACGATAGGCTCAGCCTCCGGCGCGTGCCCGACACCGGCGGTCGTATCATGACCGCAACCAACTCGCTCCATTCCGGTTCCCTGGACGATGTGGCCGCTTTTCAGCGTTCGGCCACGGGGCATTTGCCTGTCCGCCATTGGTATCCGGCTGCGCCTGGGGACCATCCGCAATGAAAACCGTGATCGAAGAGAATTTCGAGCGCGAAGTCGCCTTCCTGCAAGAACTCATTCGGACACCGAGCGACAATCCGCCGGGCGACTGCGACGAACACGCAATCATGACGGCGGAGTTGCTGGAAGAGCTTGGCTTTTCCGTTGAACACCATCCCGTGCCGGAGCCGTTCGTGCGTCAGAACGGAATGAAGTCGGTGACCAATCTGATCGTCCGGCGGGTTTTTGGCGACGGCGAGGGGCCGACGATTGCGCTGCATGCCCATGGCGACGCGGTGCCGCCGGGAAACGGGTGGTCGGTCGACCCGTACGGTGCCGAGATTACCGGCGATGTGATCTACGGTCGTGGTGCCGTCGATGCCAAGAGCGACTTCACCGCCTATGTGTTCGCGCTGCTCGCTGTTGCGCGGTCAGGGCGCGCGCTTGCGGGAACCGTCGAGCTGCATCTGACCTATGACGAAGAGCTCGGCGGTTTCGTCGGGCCGAAATGGCTGCTTGAAACTGGGGTAACGAAACCCGATCTCGCGATCTGCGACGGCTTTTCCTACAACATCATCAACGCGCACAATGGCTGTCTGCACCTCGAGGTCGTGGTGCGCGGTCAGCAGGCGCATGCGGCGATGCCCGACACCGGGGCCGACGCGCTGGAGGCGACGACGCCGATCCTTGCCGCGCTCTATGAGGAGCGCAAGCGCATATCCACCCGCGAGAGCGCCATTGCCGGCATCGGGACGGCGAAGCTGACGGTCGGGACGATCTCGGGTGGTGTGCACACCAATGTGGTGCCGGACCGGGTAAAGCTGCGTATCGACCGACGCATGATCCCGGAAGAAGACGGTGACGTCGTCGAGGCGGAGCTGATCGCGCTGATCGAGAATGCCGCGCCGGCGATTGAAGGGGTGACCGTTGAATGCCGGCGGCTCATGCTGGCCGAGCCGCTGGTTCCCAATCCGGGCGCGGCGCGGCTTTCGGAGACCTTGCGCCATCATGCGCAGGCGGTGTTCGGCGAGGAAGTCGTGGTCGGCGGCGCGCCGCTGTTCACCGACGCGCGCCACTATGCGTCGGCGGGCATTCCGACGGTTCTCTATGGCGCCGGGCCGAAGTCGCTGTTTGCCACCGGCAGCCACAGCAGCGACGAGCATCTCAAGCTTGGCGATCTGAAGGCCGCGACCGAGGTGGTCGCGCGCACGCTGGTCGATCTGCTTTCGCCGAAGGGCTAGCAAGATCAACCGACGACGACGGCCGTGCGGTCGTAGGCATCGGTGGCTTCCACCTTGGCCGTGACGATATCACCTACACGCAGCGGGCGGCGGCTGGTCAGATGCACGACGCCGTCGATCTCCGGCGCATCCCACATCGAGCGGCCGGTGCCGGTCGTGCCGTTTGCCTCGTCGACAATGACCTTGATGCGTTTGCCGAGCGAGCGGCGCATCAGTTTGTCACTGACCTTCTGCTGGCGGGCCATGAAGCGGTTCCAGCGGCTTTCCTTGACCTCGTCGGGGACGGGGGACGCGAGATCGTTGGCCGGGGCACCGGCGACCGGCTCGTATTTGAAGCAGCCGACGCGGTCGAGCTTTGCCTCGTCGAGCCAGTTGAGCAGCATCTCGAAATCTTCGTCCGTTTCGCCCGGAAAACCGACGATGAAGGTCGAGCGAATGGCGAGATCTGGACAGATCTCGCGCCAGCTGCGGATCCGCTCCAGCGTCTTGTCCTGCGCGCCGGGGCGGCGCATCGCCTTCAGCACCTTCGGTGAGGCGTGCTGGAAGGGAATGTCGAGATAGGGCAGCACCTTGCCGTCGGCCATCAGCGGGATGACCTCGTCGACATGCGGATAGGGGTAGACGTAGTGCAGGCGGGTCCACACCCCGAGCTCGCCGAGCGCTTCAGCAAGGTCGTAGAAGCGGGTGCGGACTTCGCGGTCGCGCCAGGTCGCGCTCTGGTATTTCAGATCGAGCCCGTAGGCGCTGGTATCCTGGCTGACGACGAGCAGTTCCCTGACGCCGGCATCGACCAGCTTTTCAGCTTCGCGCAGCACCTGATCGACCGGCCGCGAGACGAGATCACCACGCAGTTTCGGGATGATGCAGAAGCTGCAGCGGTTCGAGCAGCCCTCCGAGATCTTCAGATAGGCGTAGTGGCGCGGGGTCAGCTTGACGCCCTGCGGCGGCACCAGATCGAGGAACGGGTCGTGCGCCGGCGGCACGGCCTCGTGCACGGCGGCCATGACGCTTTCATATTGCTGCGGGCCGGTGATCGTCAGAACGTTCGGGTGCACGGTGCGGATCTGTTCCGGCTCGGCGCCCATGCAGCCGGTGACGATGACCTTGCCGTTTTCGGCGAGTGCCGCGCCGATGGCTTCCAGCGACTCCGCCTTGGCGCTGTCGAGGAAGCCGCAGGTGTTGACGACGACCGCGTCGGCGCCGGCGTGACTGCGGGTCAGTTCGTAGCCTTCGGCGCGCAGCCGCGTGATGATCCGCTCGGAATCAACCAGCGCCTTGGGGCAGCCGAGGCTGACAAAGGAGATGCGGGGCGCGTCGTTCGACATCGGCGGTCCAGTGCAAATGGGTGGTTTCAGATCGTGTCGCTAGCGGTTTGCGCCGGCGGGATCAAGCGCTTTGCGGCTGAGAAGGTCGCCGGTCAGTCCGCTTTGCAGAGCAGGCGATACTGGTCGGGCTGCCTATGGACGCTGAAATTGAAGATGTTGTCCTGGATCTCGCGGCAGCGGTCGAGGTCGCATTCGGCGAGCACGATCTCGTCGCCGAGCGTGGTGCATTGAGCGACGATTTCGCCGGTCGGGGCGATGATGCAGGAGCCGCCGATCAGATCGCAGCCTTCCTCGCAACCGGCCTTGGCGACGCCGACGATCCACGCCCCGTTCTGATAGGCGCCGGCCTGCATGACGAGGTGGTTGTGGAAGTCCTGCAAATGGTCGTGCTCGGGTGCGAGCGGGTAGTGCACCGGCGTGTTGTAGCCGAGCAGGACAAGTTCCGCCTTCTGCAGCCCGAGCATGCGGTAGGTCTCCGGCCAGCGGCGGTCGTTGCAGATGCACATGCCGATGCGGCCGCCAAGCGCCTCGTAAACCGGGAAACCGAGATCACCGCGCTCGAAATAGCGCTTTTCGAGATGCTGGAAGGCGCGCCAGGGTTCGTTCTCGCGGTGTCCAGGTAGATGGATCTTGCGGTATTTGCCGAGGATCGCGCCGTCGGGGCCGACGAGGATGGCGGTGTTAAAACGGCGGGTGTTGCCGTCGTCGTCGACGGTCTTTTCGGCGTAGCCGAGATAGAAGCCGACGCCGAGCCGGTTTGCTGCCTCGAAAAGCGGGCGGGTCTCGGTAGACGGCATTTCGGTCTCGAAATAGGTGTCGACCTCGGCCTGATCCTCCATGAACCAGCGCGGGAAGAAGGTGGTCAGCGCCAGTTCGGGGAACACAACGAGATTGGCGCCGCGCGTGGCCGCATCTTCCATCAGCGTGACCATGCGGGCGACGGCGGAGCTGCGCGGTTCGTCCTTGGCGATCGGGCCGAGCTGGGCGGCGGCAATGATAAGGGATCGGGACATTCGCGGTCTCTTTTCGCTGTTGATGTCAGTCGGCGTTCGCCAGACGCAGCACCACGTCGAGCAGAAGGTCGGCGCCGGCTTCGATCTGTTCCGGCGCGGTGTATTCGCGGATGTTGTGGCTGAGGCCGTCGCGGCTCGGAACGAAGATCATTGCCGTCGGGCAGTGCGGCGCGAACATCTGCGCGTCATGGCCCGCGCCTGACGGCATGCGCTTGACGCTGTTGCCGCGTTCGGTTGCGCGTTGCTCGATCAATGACACGATGGCGTCGTCGAAGATGACGGGCTCGAAGCGGGCGAGGGTGCGCGACGTGACGCTGGCTCCTTCCGCCTTGGCTGCTGCATCGATGGCCGCAGCCACTTCGGCTTCGGCCTTTTGCAGCAGGGTTTCGTCGGTATTGCGCAGATCGACGGTGAAGACCGCCTTGCGTGGCACGACATTGACGAGCCCCGGTTCGAACGACAGCGCACCGACGGTCGCGACCTGATTGCCGCCGAAACTGAGCGCGGTGTCGCGCGCCGCGACGATGGCCTTTGCCGCGACGACACCGGCATCGCAGCGTTGATCCATCGGTGTCGTGCCGGCATGGTTCGAGACGCCGCTGACGGTGTATTCGGTCCAGGAAATGCCCTGCACGCCTGTGACGGCGCCGATCTCGATGTTCTCACGCTCCAGCACCGGGCCCTGCTCGATGTGCAGTTCGAGGAAGGCACGCGGGAGCAGCGTTGCCGGCTCCACATCGCCGGCATAGCCGATCTTCGCCAGATCGTCGTCAACAGTGGTGCCGTCGATGCCGGTCGTTGCGAGTGCCGCATCGAGCGAGAGGGTACCCTGGTGCACGGCGCTGCCCATCATGTCGGGGGCGAAGCGGGCGCCTTCCTCGTTGGTGAAGAAGGCAACGGCGACGGGCAAGCGGGTTTCGAGCCCGGCGTCGTTCAGCGTTTCGATCACTTCGAGGCCGGCGAGGACGCCGAGATTGCCGTCATAGAGGCCGCCGGTCGCGACCGTGTCGATATGCGAGCCGAGCATCACCGGCGGGCCGTTCTCGCTGCCGGGGCGGATGCCCCAGACATTGCCGATACGGTCGATGGAGACGGCAAGGCCGAGTTCGCGCATCCAGCCGGTGACGAGATCGCGGCCGGCGCCGTCTTCTTCGCTCAGTGCAAGGCGGCAGACGCCGCCACCGGACAACGCGCCGATCTGCCCGAGCGCACGGATGCGGTTCATCAGCCGATCGATATCGATCTTGAGGTTCGGCGGCATGGTCAGGCGGCTCCTGCTTCGACCTCGGCGGGCGTCTTTCCGACGAGGTCGGTGTAAACGGCTTCGTCGGTGGCGCCTTCGGTGGCAAAGACGAGGACGCGCGAGGTCGCGTCGAGACCGAGTTTGCCGCGGGCATCGGCGTCGTCGGCGACGACCACAAGACCCATCAGCCCGGCAACGGCGGACTCGCCGGCAACCAGCGGCGGGTCGTTGTAGCGGCCCTCGGCGAGCAGCTTCATGCCCTCGACGGCGGCTTCATCGGAAATGCCGATCACCGCGTCGGCGGCCTGTTCGAGAATGCGCCAGGCGAGCGCGGAGATCTCGCCGCAGGCAAGCCCGGCCATCAGCGTATCGAGATCGCCATGCACCACGGTCGGTTCGCCGGCCTTGATGGTTTCGAGCCAGCAGGCGGAGTTGAGCGGGTCGGCGAGCACGATGGTCGGGCGGTCCGCGCCGAATTTGCGCCAGAACTGGGCAGCAACGGCCGCGGCCATACCGCCGACGCCGGTTTGCAGGAAGACATGGGTCGGCGGGGTTGATCCCGGCCACTGCTCGATGGCTTCAGCGGCCATCAGCTCGTAGCCCTGCATGACGTCCTTGGGGATCTCGGTGTAGCCCGGGTAGGAGGTGTCCGAGACGACGATCCAGCCTTCACGGTCGGCGGTCGCTTGTGCTTCGCGCACGCTGTCATCGTAGTTGCCGGCGCAGCGAACGACTTCGGCGCCGTATTTCTCGATTTCCTGCTTGCGGCCCTCGCTGACCGTCGCATGGATGAAGATCACGCAGCGGCAGCCGAAGGTCTGCGCGCCCCAGGCGACCGAGCGACCGTGATTGCCGTCGGTGGCACAGGTCACCGTCATGCCCGCGGCGTGCTTGGCGAAGGCTTCCTTGTCGTAGGGCGTGATGCCGCGTTCGGCAGCGCTACGGGCAAGGACCTGCCAAACGGCATAGGCGCCGCCGAGAGCTTTGAAACTGCCGAGACCGAAACGGGAGGCTTCGTTCTTGTAGTGGAGAGCGGCGACATTGGCGGCCGCGGCAATGCCGGGGAGAGAGACCAGCGGCGTTGTTGCGTAGCCCGGCCAGGCCGAAATGGTCGCGCGGGCGACAGCGAAGGCGTCGTCGTTCAACACGTCGCTCTGCACCCGGCCGTAAGGGGCGGCGCGGTCGGCATGGCTGTTGAGGCAAATCGTGTAATCGCTCACCGAATGGGGCATGCGATTTCTCTCCCTGTTAGTTTTTGTTGCGCCGAACCCGGAAGCCTGCGGCGGGGGATGCCCGCCGCAGATCCGTTCCGGCGAATGCCTGATTACATGTTCGCGGCGATATCCGCGAGCAGAGCGTCGAGCATGGCCTTGCCTTCGTCGCCGTATTTCTCCTCGATCAGCTTGCGCACGGCAGGCTGGGAGGCGGCGGCGAACTTCTTCAGCTCGTCCGGCGAGATGGCGTTGACTTCCATCTTCTCGGCGAGCTTCGGCAGGCCGTTCTGCGAGGCCTCGATGATGCGGGACATGGAGCGGCCGGATTCGGTCGCGACTTCGGACGCCCAGTCGACGATCGCCTTATGCTCGGGCTTCAGGCCGTCGTAGAATTCCTTGTTCATGAACCAGACATACGGCGTGATGACGTGGTTCGAGATCGACAGGTACTTCTGCACTTCGTCGAACTTGGCAAAGGCGATGATCGGGATCGGGTTCATCTGGCCGTCGGCGGTGTCGGTCTGCAGCGCGGTGTAGACCTCGGCCCAGGGCAGAGCGGTCGGCTTGCCGCCGAGCGAGGAAATGATCGTCTCATGGGTCGGCAGCGTCATGGTGCGGATGCGCAGGCCTTCCATGTCCTCGACCGTCTTGATCGGCTTCTTGGAGTTCGAGAAGACGAAGAAGCCGCCGGAATCGATCAGGCCGAGCGTCTTCAGGCCGGTCTTGCCGTCCATGTCGGCAATGAACTTCTGGCCGAAGGCGCTGTCCTTCGAAATCACCTTGGAGGCAACGTCGATGTTCGGGAAGGCGAAGGGCAGGTCGAACACGCCAACCAGCGGGTAGTGCTGGGCGACGCCGCCGGCGGATGAAATGCAGGATTCGACGAGGCCGTTGCGGACCTGATCGATCACTTCATTGTCCTTGCCGAGCTGGCCGTTGGCGTAGAGCTTGACCTCGATTTCACCGTTCGACGCGGTTTCGACCAGCGACTTGAACACTGCGGTCATGGCGCCCGAATGGCTCTGGAACGGGTCTTCCGGGTTGAGGTGCCCGATGCGGATGGTGACGTCGGCGGCGAAGGCCGACGTCGTCAGGAGGACAGCAGCCGACAGGGCGGCGGCCGACTTGGCCAATTTCGATACCAGTTTCATGTTCCACTCCGTTTGTTTGCCCTCGCGGCGACGTTGCGCCGGGTTCTCCTTAGAGGCCTAGATATCTTGGGACGACGAGGGCGAGGTCTTCCCAGTAGGCGATCAGAACGAGCACCGAGACTTCGGCGAGGATGAACGGCCACAACTCGCGGGCGATCGCCTCGATGCGCTCTCGGGTGACCGAGGCGAGCACGAAGAGGCAGGCGCCGACGGGTGGCGTCATCAGCGAGATGTTGAGCGAGAGGATGATGATGATGCCGGCATGCACCGGGTTGATGCCGATGGCGAGCGTCAGTGGCGCAAGCACCGGCGCAAGGATGATCAGCGTCGCGGTGATGTCCATGAACAGGCCGATCACCAGCAACAGCAGAATGATCAGGCCAAGAATGACGTTCGGGTCGTCGGAGATCGTCAGCATCGTCTCGGCGATCGCCTGCGGGACCTGATTGAAGGCCATCCACCAGGTCATGATCGAGGCCGACGAAATCACCAGAAAGATGATGCCGGTCAACCGCGCGGTGCGGGCCATGATCTCGTAGAGCGTCTTCCAGTCGAGGGCGCGGTAAAGGACGCCGCCGACGAACAGTGAATAGGCAACGGCTATTGCAGCGGCCTCGGTCGGGGTGGCGATGCCGCCGAGGATCGAGCCGAGGATGAAGACCGGCAGAACGACGGCGGCGATGCTTTTGCGGAAGGCGCGGACAATGGCGATGACCGACGGGCGGCCTTCGCCGGCGGGCAGGTTCTTGCGCTTTGCCGAGACGGCGATGACGACCATGCAGACGCCGCAGATCAGCAGGCCCGGGAGTATGCCGGCGGCGAACAGGCCGGCAATCGAGACGCCCATGATCGAGCCGTAGATGACGGCGAGCGTCGAGGGCGGAATGGTCGGCCCGATGATCGAACCGGCGGCGGTCACCGCGCAGGCATAGGGCTTGGTGTAACCGCCCTTGACCATGGCCGGCACCAGCGTGTTGCCGAAGGCGGCCGCATCCGCCGTCGCCGATCCCGTAATGCCCGCGAACAGCACGGAAGCGACCATGTTGGAATGGGCCATGCCGCCGCGCATCCAGCCGACCAGCGCGGAGGCGAGGCGCACGAGCGAGTCGGTGATGCCGGTGCGGTTCATGATCTCGCCGGCCATGATGAAGAACGGCATGGCGAGGAACGGGAACAGGTCGAGACCGGCAAAGAACCGGTCGGGCACCATCATGAAGAAGCGCCCGCCGCCCATGTCCCAGATGCCGACGAGGCCGGCGAGGCCGAGCACGAAGCCGACCGGCATGCCGATTGCGAGGAGAGCGAAGAAGGTGGCTGCGACGAGGATCATGGTCAGATGTCCACCCGGTCTGCCGCGGTCACGCCGTCGGCGGAGAAGAAGTCATGCGCTGCGACGAGTGCGAGCTGGATGCAGCACAGCAGCGCGGCGATCGGCACAACGAGGAACGGATAACCCTTGGGAATGTCGTAGATCATCGTCAGCCGGCTGAAGCCGCGCTCGGCGAAGCCGATGCCGTAGACGAAGAGGAAGGCGAAGAAGACGAAGGCGATGACGTCGATGCCAATCGCCAGCCATTTACGGACCGTCGGCGGGAAGCGTTCGAACAGGAGCAGCACGCCGATATGTTCGCGCCGGGAGATGCCGCAGGACACCGCGAGCAGCGCCATCCAGATCATCAGGTAGCGGGCGAGTTCTTCTGTGAAGGTCAGCGGGTAGGGAATGGCGTAGCGGGCAAGGATACCCAACCAGACATCGAGGGTGAGGATGACGAGCAGGAAGACGCAGGCGCGTTCGACCCAGCGGTTCATCCACCGGCTGGCCTTCAGCGAAAAAGACGCGACGTTGCCCATCGGTTCCCCCCATCTGGGACGCAATGCCGTTGCCTTCATATTGAAATTGTCGTTTCATTAAGTCAATCGTGATGAAATGCAAATTTCTTAGGCGGTGTGCGCCGGTTTTTTGGGCGAAAGGCTGGAACGATGGGGGCGGAGATCATTATGGGCGGCGGAGCCGATCAGCCGATCGAACGACGAATTCATCTGTCTTATGGGCGGTTTACGCCGAATGAACGACGTCTTGCCGACCTGGTTCTGGAATTCCCGGGGGATCTCGCGGCTTATTCGGCGACGGAGCTGGCGGAACTGGCCGGCGTGTCGAAGGCAACGGTGAGCCGGTTTTTCCGCCGGCTGGGATTCCCGACCTTCGAGGAGGCGCGACGGGTGTCGCGGGACGCGCGCGAAGCCGGCTCGCCGGTTTACCTGGCGTCGTCGGGTGCCGACCGGAGCGAGGGCGATGAGAACGACATCGCCCTGTTTCTTCGCGATGAGACTGACGCTATCGCCCGTACCCTTGGACGCATTGATCCCGAGTCCATTGGCCGGATTGCCCGTGCCATCGTCGACGCGCGCAATGTTGTGGTTCTCGGCTATCGCAACAGCCATCATCTCGCTGCCTATATGCGCGGTTTGTTGGCCCAGATGCGGCGCAATGTGGAGCTGGTGCCGAATGGTGGCGACACGCCGGGCGACCGCCTTGCCGGGTTGAATGGGGACGATCTGGTCATCGTTGTCGGCATGCGGCGGCGGGTAGCGCCGCTGGAAAAGGCGATGACGGCGTTGCATGGGCTCGGCGTGCCGGTCGTGTTGATCACCGACCCGACGGCGCGCGGACTGCCGGCGCTTGCGCGAGAGACCGTCGTTTGCGAGACGGAGACCCGCGTCTTGTTCGATTCCTACGCGTCCGCCATGGCCGTTATCCGGCTGATCGCTGTGTCGGTGGTGCGTCTCAAGGGTGAGGTTGGCCGGCGCCATCTGGAGTCCGTCGAGATGCTGCACGAAGCGCTCGGTGAACTGGAATCGTGACCGCGTAATTGCGCTTGTCGGCCGGGATCGTGCCCGCGTACAGTCCGTCCAACAGAAGACGAAAATCGTTACGTTGGAGCGGACTGAATGAAGACGTTTTTCAGCGAAAAGCACAGGCTGCATTTCCCGCAGGGCGAGTTCTTCGCCGGCGAACTGGTGACGCCGTTCGAGCGTCCTTCGCGCGTCGAATATGTCCTCAACCGGCTGAACGAGCGCGGGTTTGAGCGCCCGGTCGATCCGGGCGACGTCGACTTCGGTCCGCTCAGCCGTGTCCACGACGAAGGGTTTCTCGAGTTTCTGAAAACGGCGTGGGCGGACTGGAAGGCCGAAGGCTTTGGCGGCGAGGTGTTTGCCACAAGCTTCCCGCTGCAGCGAACGCCGAAACGGCCGCCGCCGCGCAATATCGACGGCAAGGTCGGCTACTACGCGACTTCCGGCGAAACGGCTATCACGGCGGGCACCTGGGAAGCGGCGCTTTCGTCCTGCGCGACGGCGCAGGCCGCACAGCGTCATGTGGCGGCGGGCGCTCGGTCGGCCTTCGCGCTTTGCCGTCCGCCGGGGCACCACGCTGCCGGCGATCTGTTCGGGGGCTTCTGCTTTCTCAACAACGCGGCCGTGGTCGCGGAAATGTTCCGCATGAATGGCGCGGAGAAGGTCGCGATCCTCGATATCGACTTTCACCACGGCAACGGCACGCAGGACATCTTCTACCGGCGCGGCGACATCTTCTTCGTTTCGCTGCACGGTCAGCCCGAGGATGCGTACCCGTATTTCCTCGGCTATGCCGACGAGAAAGGGGAAGGCGCGGGCGAGGGCGCCAATGTCAACTATCCGCTGGCGCCAGGGACGACCTACGCCCGATGGGCGGAAGCACTCGACGACGCAATTGCACGGATCCACAAGGCCGGCGCCGAAGCCGTCGTCGTGTCACTGGGGCTCGATACCTTCAAGGACGACCCGATCAGCTTCTTCAAGCTGGAGAGCGAGGACTATCTCGACTGCGGCCGGCGGATTGCCAAAATGGGCCTGCCGACCGTCTTCGTGATGGAAGGTGGCTATTCGGTCGAAGCGCTCGGTATCAACACGGTCAACGTACTCGAGGGGTTCGAGAATGGCTGAGGGAAGCAAGATCTCGGTTGCCGTGACGCAGATGGCGTGCGGCGACGACCGGGCGGCCAATATCGATCGGGCCGAAGCGCTTGTGCGCAAGGCCGCCGGCATGGGCGCGCAGGTCGTGCTTTTGCAGGAGCTGTTCGAGACGCCGTATTTCTGCAAGACGGAACTTCCCGACTTCTTCGATCTGGCGATGCCGGTCGAGGGCAATCCGACCATTGCGCGGTTTCAACGCCTTGCCGCCGAGCTGAAGGTGGTGATCCCGTTCAGCTTCTTCGAACGGACGGGCCAGGCCCATTTCAACAGCCTTGTGGCCATCGACGCGGACGGCGCCATCCTTGGGCTCTATCGCAAGTCGCATATCCCGGACGGGCCGGGCTACGAGGAGAAGTACTATTTCTCGCCGGGTGATACCGGCTTCAAGGTGTTCGACACGGCCTATGGCCGGATCGGCATCGGGATCTGCTGGGATCAATGGTTCCCGGAAGCCGCACGCGCCATGGCGCTGCAGGGGGCGGAACTGCTGCTCTATCCAACGGCGATCGGCTCCGAGCCGCCGGCGCCGGGCTATGACAGCCAGCCCCATTGGGAGCGGGTGATGTGCGGCCATGCGGGCGCCAATCTGATGCCGCTCGCAGCCTCGAACCGGATCGGCTCTGAGACGTCGCCGGACGGGACCAGCGTCACTTTCTATGGATCGTCGTTCATTGCCGACTGGACGGGAAAGGTCATCGAGCGGGCAAGCCGCGACGAGGAAGAGGTGCGGATCGCGACGTTCGACTTCGACGAGATTGCCCGCTTCCGCCGCTCCTGGGGCCTGTTCCGCGATCGCCGGCCGGAACTCTACAGCCCGCTCGGCTCCCTCGACGGCACGAGCTGAGGCGGACGTTTGCCGGGCCAGTCGGTTGCCCGGTGGTAGGCTTCGCCGAGCTGCAGGATCGCCGCGTCGGCGTGTTTCGGCCCGAACAGCTGGATGCCGGCCGGGAGGCCGGATGATCCAAACCCTGCCGGCAGGCCGAGCGCGGGGACGCCGACCAGAGAGACAGGCACGACGATTTCCATCCATTGGTGATAGGTCGACATGGAGCGGCCGCACACACTCTTCGGCCAGGTCATATCCGCGTCGAAGGGGAACACCTGCGCGCTCGGCAGCACCAGCGCGTCGTAGCGCTCGAACAGGCGGGCGAGCGTCGCGTACCACTGCGAGCGCATCAGGCTCGCGCGGCGGATATCGTCCGCGCTGCGGGCCCGTCCCGTCTCGGTCTCAAAGATCGCTTCGGGTTTCAGCAGGTCACGCTGCGCCGGGTTGTCATAGTGGACGCCGAGCGACGAGGACACCGCGAAGCTGCGCAGGGTCAGCCATGACGACCAGAGGGTGGTCGGATCTAAGTCGGGCACGATTTCCTCGACGGCGCAGCCGAGCTCTTCGAAGACGCCGACGGCGGCACGGCCGAGCGTGAGGATTTCCGGGTCGACGGGATAGTGACCCGCCCAGTCGCCGAGCCAGCCGATGCGTTTTCCGGCGATGGAACCGTCGAGGCGGTTTGCGAAGGGCGCAACACGCGGGAGCGAGTGCGGCACCTGCGGATGCGGGCCTGCGACGGTGTCGAGCAGGCGAGCAAGATCGTGCACAGAACGGGCCATCGGTCCGTCGGTCGAGAGCTGGTGAAGGAAAAGTTCGCCGACCGGATCGGCCGAGACAAGGCCATAGGTCGGGCGAAAGCCGTAGACATTGTTGAAGGCGGCCGGGTTGCGCAGCGATCCCATCATGTCCGATCCGTCGGCGACCGGGACCATGCGCGAGGCGAGAGCCGCACCGGCGCCTCCGCTCGAACCGCCGGCGCTTTTTGCCGGGTTGTAGGGATTGCGCGTGACGCCGAACACCCGGTTGTAGCTGTGCGAGCCGAGGCCGAATTCAGACGCGTTCGTCTTGCCGATCAGGATCGCGCCGGCGGCACGGATGCGGGCGGCGAGGACGTCATCCGCCGTCGGAATGTTGTCGGCGAAGATTGGTGAGCCGTGGGTGGTCCGGATGCCGGCGGTTTCGACGAGATCCTTGATCGCCACCGGTATGCCGTGCAGCCAGCCCTTGCGCGGGGAACGGTCTGCGGCGGCGGCCTCGGCGATCAGCGCGTCGCGCTCGCGCAGGCTGACGATGGCGTTGACCGTCGGGTTTGCCGCCTCGATCCGATCAAGGAATGCCGTCATCACCTCGACCGAGGAAAGCCTTCCCGTAGCAAGTGCTTCAGAGAGCGCTGTTGCGTCGAGATCGGTGATCGCCGTCATCGTTTTTCGTCCGGAAAGCGCAAGCGGCCCGCAAGGGGCCGCCCGAAGAGGTGGCGGACCCCGTTTGGGATCCGCCGTTTGTTCGTCGTTACTTCTGTAGTTCGGTCCAGATCGCCGTGTAGAGCTTCTGGGCGTCGGCGCTGCAGGTCGGCAGGAACGTGCCGGCGGCGGCGAATTCGGCCGGAACGTTGATTTCAGGCGCCGTCTTCATGTCGTCCGGCATGAAGGCGTCCGAACCGTCGATGCCGTTGGCATAACGCGCAAACGACGAGATCATCGCGGCGTTTTCCGGCTCCATGATGAAGTTCATGAAGGTCTTGGCATTGTCGACGTTCTTGGCGTCCTTGAGGATGGCAACGGAGTCCATCCACACGACATAGCCTTCCTTCGGATAGCCGTAGACGACGTCCGGGTTGTTGAGACGGGCGCGGAAGGTCGAGCCGTTCCAGTTGACCGACGCCATGACGTCGTTGTTCGACAGCTTTTCGGTCATGCCGTAGTCCATCGACATCCACTTCGGCTTGGCGGCCATCAGGATGTCGCGGACCTTCTTCAGCACGGTCTTGTCTTCGGTGCACGGCTCGCCGCCGGCATAGAGGATCGCGAGGCCCATCACGTCCGACATTTCGGGAACGACATTGACCTTGCCGACGAGTTCTTCCGGCGGATCGAGGAAGATCGACGAGGTATTCGGGTCGCCCGAATAGGCCTTTGTGTTGACCGCGACGCCAGTCGTGCCCCACTGCCACGGCACGGTGTAGTGGCGGCCCGGATCCCACGGCACATCGCGCCAGCGCTCGGAAACGTTCTTGAAATTCTCCATCTCGTCAGGACGTGCCTCGAGCAGCAGACCCTTGGAGACGAAGACCGGTACGTAGTTGGCGGACGGCACGACGATGTCGAAGCCGTGGCCGCCGGCTTCGACCTTGGTCAGCGCGGTGGTGTTGGAGTCGTAGTCGGTGACGGTCACCTTGACGTCGAACTTCTCCTCGAACTTCTTGATCAGCTCGGGGTTGGTGTAGTTGCCCCAGTTGTAGATGTTCAGTTCCCCGGCAGCGTTGGCGACTGCCACGGAGCCGAGCAAGGCGGCCGTGGATAGTGCAAGCATTTTCAAGCGCATAGTCGTCTTCCTCTTCTTGCGGGTTATCAGGAAACCTTGTTCTGTCTCCTGGTCAGGATGAAAAATGCAGTCAGCAGCAGAATTGTCAGAACCAGAAGGGCGGTGGAGATCGCGTTGACCTCCGGCGTCACGGCGCGTCGCAGCTGTCCGAGCATGTAGGTCGGCAGGGTGTCCTGGCCGGCGGATTTGACGAATTCGGTGATGATCACGTCGTCGAGCGAAATCACGAAGGCGAGCATCGAACCGGCCGCGATGCCCGGCGCCATCAGCGGCAGGGTGACCCGCCTGAAAGCCCGCCACGGCGTTGCGTAGAGGTCGCTGGCGGCGGCTTCCAGCGTCGTGTCCATGCCTTCGAGCCGCGCACGGATCGGCAGATAGGCAAAGGGAATGCAGAATGCCGAATGTGCGAGGATCAGATAGCCGAGGCCAGAGTAGCCGGTGGCGACCTTGATCGAGGCAAAGAAGATCAGCAGCGCGACGGCGGTGACGATTTCGGGCACCATCAGCGGCTGGTTGATCATGAGATAGATCGCGGTGCGGCCCGGAAACGCGCGGGTGCGCGTGGTGCCAAGGGCTGCCATCGTCGCAAGCACGGTCGAAATGCCGGCGGCCATGGAAGCGATGATGAGCGAGCGCAGCGTTGCTTCCTGCACCGCCGTGTTCTGCCAGGCGGCGCCGTACCACTTGAACGACAGGCCGCCCCAGATCGCCACCGAATTGGCGTCGTTGAACGAGTAGGCGACCATGGTCAGGATCGGCATGTAGAGGATTGCGAAGCAGGTCAGCGCGATCGCCGTAAAGCCCGGCAGACGGCGGACCGAGAACGGCTTGCGGCGAACGGATTCAGCGGTCTCAGCCATCGGCGCTGTCCTTCGTTGCTGCGCGCACATAGACCAGCAGTGCGATTGCGACGACGACGAGCAGCATCATCGACAGGGACGAGCCGAGTGGCCAGTTGCGGCCCTGGCCGAATTGCAGCTCGATGAAATTGCCGATCATCATGTTCTTGCCACCGCCGAGCACGCGCGGCGTCACATAGGCGCCGAGCGAGGGCACGAAGACGAGGATCGAGCCGGCGACGATGCCGGGTTTGATCAAGGGCAGGATCACCCGCCGCAGCACGCGCCAGCGATTGGCGTAGAGATCGTAGGCGGCCTCGACGAGGGTGAAATCGAGCCGTTCGAGCGAGGCGTAGAGCGGCAGCACCATCAGCGGCAGGTAGACATAGGCCATGCCGATCAACACGGCGGTGTCGGTGTAGAGAAGCTGGATCGGCGTGTCGATCAGGCCGAAACGCATCGCCCAGGTGTTGAGGATGCCCTCGTTGCGGATCACTTCCATGATGGCGAAGGTGCGCACCAGAAGGTTGGTCCAGAACGGGATGGTGATGAGGAACAGCCAGAAGGCGCGCTTCGCCGGAGTACGGGTGGCGATGAAATAGGCGGTCGGCAGGCCGAAGACGAAGGTGATCAACGTGGTCAGCAGCGACAGCTTCACAGAGCGCCAAAAGATCGAGAGATGGGCATCGGCAAGGCGCACCGTCTCGTCGAAAATGTCGACCGTGAAGATGATGTTGAACCAGGCATCGAACGACGGTTTCCAGATGACGCCGCTGTACTCGCCGGGTTCGAGGAACGAGTAGACGAGCACGATCAGCAAAGGGCCCGACGCGCCGACGAGCAGAAACAGCACCGCCGGGAGCGACAGGAGCCAGTTGTGCTTGACGCGGGCGCGCTCGGCGCGGGCTTCGCTTTCGGTTGCCGGCGATGGTGCTGAGGACGCCATCGCTCAGTCCCTCAGGATCTGCGCGGCGCCGGGGGCTATGGCGACACCGACCTTGGTTCCAGTGTTCAGCCCGACTTCGCCGGACAGCGAGTTTTGCAGCCGCGCGACGACCGTTCCGCCGCCGTCGATGTCGAGATAGCAGTGGGTGTCGGTGCCGAAATAGACCAGATTGGCGATGGTTGCCGGCAAGGCCGCCTCGCTGCCTGCGGGCTTGACCTGAATGTGCTCGGGGCGGATTGCCAGCGTCACCTTGGCGTTCGGCGCCAGGGTTGCCTCGGTCGAAACCTCGGTGATGTGACCGCCGGGCAGCTGGATCGTTGCCGCATCCGTTGAGATCGACTTGACGACGCCATCGAGGAAATTGGACTCGCCGATGAAGTCGGCGACGAAGCGGTTGGCAGGGTGGTTGTAGATCTCGCGCGGCGAGCCGATCTGCAGGATGTTGCCGCTGCTCATGACGCCGATGCGGTCCGACATCGTCAGCGCTTCTTCCTGATCGTGCGTCACGAAGATGAAGGTGATGCCGGTCTCGGTCTGCAGCCGTTTCAATTCAACCTGCATTTCCTTGCGCAGCTTGAAATCGAGTGCCGAGAGCGGTTCGTCGAGGAGCAGGACGGAGGGGCGTGGCGCAAGCGCGCGGGCAAGCGCGACGCGTTGCTGCTGGCCGCCGGAAAGCTGACCCGGTTTGCGCCCGGCCATGCCTTCCATCTGCACCAGCGCGAGGGTGCGCGCGACGGCTTCCTCGACTTCGGATTTCGGCCGCGACAGCATCTCCAGGCCAAAGGCGATGTTTTGCGCGACGGTCAGATGCGGGAACAGCGCGTAGCTCTGGAAAACCGTGTTGACGGGGCGCCGGAAAGGCGGCTTGTCTGTGATGTCGGCACCGTCCAGAAGGATCGTTCCGGCGGTCGGCGCTTCGAAGCCGGCGATCATTCGCAACAGGGTTGTCTTGCCGCAACCGGACGGTCCCAGCAGCGTGAAGAACTCGTTTTTCCTGATCGCTACGGAGACGTCGTCGAGTGCGCGTACATCCTGTCCCGCGGAGTGAAAAACTTTCGAAACGCCAACGGCTTCGACGGCGGTCTGCCCAGTCAATCTGTTCTGTCCCCACTGTTGTCCGTGCGATTTTCGTCGGACGTTTTGACTAGAGTGACAGCAAGACGGGTTTTTATGCAAGTGCTCCGAAACGGATTGGCGGACGATGACCAAACCACGGCCGGGCGCGTTCCAGATCGCCGCACAGCGTCATCAGACGCTCGTCATCGCCATAGGCCGCGGCAAGGTGAATGCCGATGGGCAAACCTTCGTCGTTCCAGTGCAGGGGAGCCGAAACGGCAGGCTGCCCGGAGGCGTTGAAGATGGCCGTAAACGGCGAATAGGCGAAGACCCCGTCGGCGCCCATGCGGTAGGACACGAAGTCGTCGCTGCGGTCGTGCGCGAAGCGTCCGATCCGTGCCGGCGGCTCGGCGAGGGTTGCCGACAGGACGACGTCGTAGTCGTTGAAGAACGCTGCCATCTGGCGTCCGAAATGGTGGATCTTGCCGACGGCTTCGAGGTAGGCGTCGCCGCTGACCGTGCTGGCGAATGCGCAGGCACCGCGGCAGACGGCCTCGACCTCGTCGTCACGCAGATCGGCCAATGCCCGCCCGGCCTTTTCCAGCGACTTGCGAACCCACAGTGCGGTGCCGCAGGCCACGATGGTCGTCCAGGCCGACATCATGCCGTCGATATCGGCCTTGGGCAGAGCTTCCTCGACATGGTGGCCCATGGAGTCGAGCAGGCGCGCGGTTTCCTTGACGGCAGTACGGCAATCGGGGTGGATCGGGTCGCCGGACAGCGTCGTCGTTGCAACCGCAATGCGCAGCGGGGCCGAGGTTTTGTCGAGCGCGGCAAGGTAGCCGTCCGCCAGCGGCGGGGCGACATAGGGTGCGCCGAGGTCGGGTCCGCTGCAGGCGTCGAGAAGGACAGCGCTGTCGCGCACCGAGCGGGTCAGAAAGCCGTCGATGGCCATGCCGGCCCAGCCTTCGCCGGCATAGGGGCCGTCTGGTAGGCGGGCGCGGGTCGGTTTGAAGCCGAACAGGCCGCAGGAGGACGCCGGAATCCGCACCGACCCGCCGCCATCGGAGCCATGGGCCGCGGGTATGATGCCGGCTGCGACGACGGCACCGGCTCCGCCCGACGAACCGCCCGGCGTGCGATCGAGGTTCCATGGATTGCGGGTCGGCCCCCCATAGACAGCGGCTTCGGTCACCGGGCCGACGCCACCCTCAGGCGCCGTGGTGCGCCCGAAGACAACGACGCCGGAACCGGCGATCCGCTGGTAGATCGCTGAATCCATCAAATATTTGGTGTTCGCCTGTAACCGCGACCCGTTATTGGTCGGAAAATCGATTGCCTCTGCGCCGAGATCCTTGAGCAGAAAGGGAACGCCGGCGAGTGGCCCCGCAGGGCCGGCGGCGATGGTTTGGCGGGCCACATCCTCGCGCAGCATGGTCACCGCGTTCAGCTTCGGATTGAGCGCTTCAATGCGGGTAAGCGCCTCGTCGAGCAACTCGTTCGGGTGGACGTCCCCGTTGGCGACGAGGGCGGCGAGGCCGACGGCATCCCGGGTTTCATAGAGGTCACGGATCGACATGGGCCACCTGCTTGTCTGACTGCGCCGAGACTAGCAGCGGGGGGGATTGGCGACCATCGAATTGTGACGCATTCCGGCAACGGTTCGCGCCGCCGTGGGGTTCAGATTTGAGTTGCACTTTCCATGTATAATTAACCCAACTACAAACGTTGTTTGGGGTGGTCCCGACCGGCGTCGTGATGGCTGAGCCTCCGGTATCGCGAAGGTTGAAAGCCGGTCGTCGCGGGCCATATTCGAGAGTATTGATGGCGGACACGGTTTCACAGCCGAGAGGGAACTGGACAACGAGGCTGGCAACGGCAGCGCTCGCGATGTTCCTTGCCGCCAGTTTCGCCTCATCCGCACCCGCATTCGAATTGTTCGGCAAGACGCTGTGGGGCGAGCGCGAGGGCGCCGAGCCGCCGAGCCCCGACGCCACTCCCTACGAGGTGACGCTGACGGTTTCAGGGCTCGAAGACGACGATCTCGAGGAACGGTTGCGGGACGCGTCGTCGCTGGTTTCGGATCAGGAAAAGGTGCCGCAGAGCCCAATGGTTTTGACGGCGCGCGGACGTGACGATTATGCGCGTATCACGGCTGCGCTCTACGCCGCCGGCTACTATGGCGGCGTTATCCGCATCACTGTCGACGGCCGCGCCGTCGAACGGTTGGCGCCCGATGCTGTATTGCCGTCATCGCCGCAGGTTGCGATCGAGGTCGAACCGGGCGAGCGTTTCCGTTTCGGCCGCGTCGATATCGAGAACCGGCCGCCTGATGCCATTCCCGGAAAAGCCGTGCCGAAAGACCCGGCGGAGCTGGGTCTGCAATCCGGCAAGCCGGCGTTCTCGGGGCTGGTTCTGTCGAGCGAGACGGCGCTTGTCGGCCGTTGGCGCTATCTCGGACACCCCAAGGCGGTCGTGTCGGCGCGCGATGTCACCGCGCATCATCGCGATGGAACGCTCGACGTGCGCATGAAGGTCGAGCCGGGCCCGCAGGCGACGTTCGGGCGTGTGACGGCCTCCGGCACGGAGCGGATGAACGCGGATTTCGTCGCCTGGTATTCTGGCCTGGAACCCGGAACGACGTTCGATCCCGACGCGCTAAACCGTGCGAAGGCGCAAATGCGTCGGCTCGAAGTGTTCAAATCGGCGCGGCTTGTCGAGGCCGAGGCGATTGAAGCCGATGGCAGCCTGCCGATCGACATCCAGGTCGCGGAACGGCCGCGCCGGGCGTTTGGCGTCGGCGCGTCCTACTACACGATCGACGGCGCCGGGCTCGAGGGGTACTGGCAGCACCGCAACCTGTTCGGCAAGGCGGAGAAGCTGCGCGTCGAGGGCCGTGTCAGCGGTATCGGCAGCACGGACCCCGAGGATTTCAACTTCCTTGCGGCGACGACCTTCACCAAGCCGGGCGTCTTCACGCCCTATACGGATTTCCGGGCGCGGATATTCGCCGAACAGGAGTCGCCGGATACCTATCTAGAACGCAGCACGGGCGGCAGCCTGGTGTTGTCGCACCGCTATTCGGAACAGCTTGAAGTGTCCGGTGGCGTGGCGGGAGCCTGGAGCCAGACGGAAGACGCCTTTGGCAAGCGCGACACGTTGATCGCCAGTCTGCCGGCAACGCTTGAATACGACACGCGCGACAACAAGCTGAACCCGACCGAGGGTGTCCACGTGCTGGCGTCGGCGTCGCCTTTCCACGAGTTCAAGTTTGCCAATTCCGGTGTGCTCAGCCGCGTTCGCGGCTCGGCCTATTACGGGTTCGGGCCGACCAACCGGTTCGTGCTTGCCGGGCGGGCAACAGTCGGCTCGCTGGTCGGGGCGAGGGCGCGTGAGATGCCGGCAAGCTGGCTGTTCTATGCTGGCGGCGGCGACTCGGTGCGCGGCTATGCCTATCGCAATATCGGGCCACGGCGCGCGAACGGTGACGTGGTCGGCGGGCGGTCCTATTTCGACTCCTCGCTCGAGCTGCGGGCGCAGGTGACCGACACGATCGGCATTGTGCCGTTCATCGATGCGGGTGCGGCGTTCGCCTCGACAACGCCTGACTTCTCCGAAGAACTCAAATTCGGCGCAGGTGTCGGCCTGCGCTACAATACGGGCCTTGGACCGCTTCGGGTCGATGTCGCGGTTCCGGTGAACCCGGAAATCGGCGATCCGAGTTTCGGCGTCTATATCGGACTGGGGCAGGCATTCTGATGGTTGCGTTCGTCCATAAACCTCTTCGGTTCAAAGCCATTGCGGTGTTTGCGGGCGTGTTTTTCGCCGCCCTTGCGGTGCTTGGCGCGCTGACCTTTGCCGATGACGACGAGACCGGCCGCTTCCAGCGCTTTATCGAGGAGCAGATTTCGACGCCGGACATGCAGATCCGGCTCGGTCAGATCGACGGCGCGCTGTCGTCCGACGTGCGCTTTTCGGAAATCACCATTGCCGACCGCAGCGGCGTATGGCTGCGCATCGAGAACCCGCACCTTGTCTGGAGCCGGCTGGCGCTGTTGCGCGGAAGGCTCGACGTCGACAGTCTCACGGCGGATCGGGTTTCGATGCGGCGCCGTCCGCAAATGGACAAGGCCGAAGCACCCGATATACCGGAAAATGGCGAATTCGCCCTGCCGGACACACCGGTCGCCATCAACATCGGCGAGCTGACGCTAAAGCGTATCGAACTCGGCGAGCCGGTCGCAGGGATTGCGGCGGCGTTGGACCTTGCCGGGTCGTTTTCGCTTGGAGACGGGTCGCTTGCCAGCGATCTGGCGATCCGCCGACTAGATGTGCCCGCCGAGATCGCGCTGAAGCTCGGCTATGACAAGGGCCGCGACTACATCAACGCCGATATCCGCGTTCACGAAGATCAGAACGGGCTGCTGTCGAACCTGCTCGGTATCGAGGGGCGTCCGGCACTCGATTTCTCCGCCAGGGGCGAGGGGCCGGTTGCGGATTTCTCCGCCGATATCACGCTTGATGCGGCGGGTCAGCGGCTCCTTGCCGGCAAGGTGGCCCTCAGCCGGCCGGATGGTGGCATGCGCGTCGTGGCAGATCTCGACGGCAATCTTCAGCCGCTGATCCCCGACGACTACCGCGATCTCTTTGCCGGTGGCTCACGCCTGAAGGTTGATGCCACTCGGGCGAGCGACGGCAAGACGAATGCGGACGTCAACCTTCAGTCCGGCGTGCTTGCACTCGACGCCGATGTTGCCACCGCGACCGACGGCTTCCCAACCAGGATCGTTGCGGACGCGAAACTCGACACCGGCGAAGACCGGCCGGTCGCGCTTGCCGGCGACGATGTTACCGTTCGCCGTGGCTCGATCGCGCTCAGGCTCGGAGAAGGCAGTGACAACTGGACGCTGTCGGCACAGCTCGACGAGCTGGAGAGCGGAACGCTGCAACTCGGCAATCTGACCGTGACCGGCGCGGGCATGGCGCGTGACCTGTCCGATCCGCAGGGGCGCGGGATCACTTTCGATATTCGTGGCCAGGCAACCGGCCTCGCCACGCCGGATGCGGCCATTGCCGAGGCGTTCGGCGACAGCCCGGCGTTGTCGGCCATGGGTGGCTGGAGTGCCGGCCGGCCGGTCAAAATCATGGCGTCGGGGGTTCGCGGCAAAGCCTTCGAGGCGGGCTTCAAGGGTTCCATCGCAAGTGACTCCACGGATGGAACCTATCAATTCAGCTCCGGGAATCTTTCGGCATTTTCCGCGCTCGCGGGCCGGTCGCTCGGCGGCGCGCTGGGGCTCGCTGCGCGTGGCAAGATCGCCTTTGACGGCAGCGATGTTGCGATCCTCGTCAACGGGCGCGCCCGCGATCTGAACCCGGGCGCCGTGCCGGGCCTGTTCAAGGGCGAGACCCAGCTCAGCGGCTCGGTCGAGCGGACGGAGGACCTCATCGGCTTCCGCGATTTCACGCTCACCAATAAGCAGCTTTCGTTGAAAGCAAATGGCTCCGCCGGCAAGGCGGGCTCCGATCTCGCTTTCAGCGGGCGACTGGCCGATGCGTCCGCGCTCGATCCGCGCCTCGGTGGCGCCGCGGACCTGCAGGGCAGCGTTAAGGGACCGGGATCGGCGGCGGATATCTCCGTCGTTGTGCTCGGCGAGGCGCTAACGCTTGCCGGGAAGCCGTTCAACGAGGCGACGGCGACGCTGCACGGGCGGCTTGAGAACGACGCCTTTGCCGGCGACGTCAATCTGCGCGGGCGGCTTGCTGGCGAACTCGTCTCCGCGACCGCGCAACTTTCACAAAGCGCCGAGGGCGTGCGCGCCGTACGGGATATTGTGGCTAATGTCGGCAGTGCCGGCGCTCGCGGGGGCGTCGAACTGGATAGTGACGACATCGCATCGGGCACGCTGAACGTGGTCGCGCCGGATTTGCGCGATGTCGCGGCCCTCGCCATGACCGAAATGTCCGGGCGGCTTGATGCGACGGTGGAGCTTTCGCGCGCCGACAATGACCAGCGCGCGCAAATCGCACTGGACGCGGCAAGGCTCGCCTTTGGCGACACACGGGTCGGGTCTGCCAAGGGCAATGTCACGCTCGACCGGCTTAATGCCGTGCCAGAGGTTGCGGGCAACGTCGCCTTCGCCGATCTCCGCGCCGGCAGCATCGTGGTTCGCTCGGGCACGCTGAAGGCGCAGCCGGAGAACGGCGCGACGCGGTTCGGTCTTGAGGCCGATCTCGTAGCGGGACATCTCAGCGCCAATGCGGTTCTCGCAGCCGTCGACGGCGGCTACAGGGTCGGGCTCGACAAGCTTAGCCTGACGCGCGGCGTCGCCGATGTGAAGCTCGTCCGCCCAAGCACGCTGACGGTCGCCGGTGACAAGATCAGTATCGATCCGCTCGAACTGCATGCCTGCGCCGGGCGCGTGGTGGTCAGCGGGACATCGGGTGAGCGCATCGATGTGACGGCGAATATCCGGGATCTGCCGCTGGCGCTCGCCAATGCGTTTGCGCCCTCGCTCGGCCTCAAGGGCAGTGCGACCGGTGCGGTCGTTGTCAGCGGACCGAGCGGAGACCCGGAGACGCGCTTCGATATCAAGGCGAGCGGCGTGTCGGCTGCGGCGCTTGCGGAGGCCGGCGTCGGTCCGCTTGGCGTCAGTGCCAAGGGCGTTCATCGGCAGAACACTGTCACACTCGAACGCGCGAGCGCTTCGGGGAATGGTCTGGAACTGGCGGCGAGCGGAACCATTCCGCTTACCGGTGGCTCGCTGTCGGTGCCGGTTCGGGGCACGGTGCCGCTGTCGCTTGCCAAGCGCTGGCTCGATCCGCGCGGAGCGTGGCTGTCGGGTACGCTTACCTTGGACGTAACGGTCACCGGGCCGCTGCAACGCCCGGATCTGAACGGCTCGATCCGCGGGCAGGGCGTTGCCTTCAGCGATCCGGCGACCGGGATCGACCTGCGTAACATGGATATCCGCATCGGCGTCGCGGGGCGGCGGCTGCGGCTTGAGACGGTGCGGGCGCGGCTCGGCAAGGGGACGGCGACGCTCTCCGGGTCGCTTGAGATCGATGACGCGTTGACGTTGCCGGCGGATCTCCGGCTCGACCTGCAGAACGCCCATTACACCGACGGGGATTTGGCTGCGGCGACCGCCAGCGGCACGCTGACGCTGGGCGGCGCATTGCTGCGCGGTCCGGTGATCGGTGGGCGGATCATTCTGGAACGTACCGAAATCATGGTGCCGAAATCGCTGCCCGGCGGGGCGGCGATGATCGATGTCCGCCACGCCGATACACCGGCGGATGTGCGCCGTACGCTCGCCAATGCGGGTCTGCTTGGCGACAAGGCGCGGGGCCAGCGCGGGATCGGCGCGAGCATCGATCTGGTGATCGAGGCCCCGGCACGGCTGTTCATTCGCGGGCGCGGGCTCGATGCGGAAATGCGCGGCAGCATCAGGCTGCGCGGCAGCGACACGGACCTGGTTCCCGAAGGCGGGTTCACCATGGTGCGCGGGCGCATCGACATGCTCGGCAAGCGTGTCGAATTCACCAGCGGCGAGGTGACGCTGGCCGGTGATTTCGACCCCTATCTGCAATTTGTCGCGACGACGCGGCGCGACGGTCTGACCGTCACCATCTCGGTCACCGGCCCGGCGTCCGACCCTGATATCGTGTTCTCGTCCGAGCCGGAACTGCCGCAGGACGAGGTGCTGGCGCAGCTTCTGTTCGGGCGCAGTGTCGATGAACTCTCCGCCTTCCAGCTTGCCCGGCTGGCCGATGCGGCGGCGCAGCTCAGCGGGCGTGGCGGTGTGTCGGGTGTGCTCGACAAGATCCGCAAGGGCACCGGCCTCGACGATCTCGATGTGGTCGAGGACAAGAACGGCAAGGCTGCGGTCAAGGCCGGCACCTATCTCAGCGACAACGTCTATCTCGGCGTTCAGGCGGGCGAGGAGTCCTCGGTTTCGATCAATCTCGACATCACCAAGGGGCTGAAGCTGAAGGGGCAGGCGGGGCAGACGGATTCCGGTGTCGGAATCTTCTACGAATCCGAATATTAGGGGGTCAGTGCCGCAATTGGGTCAGCTCGGTTGACGGGTGCGCCGCGCTCTGTTCGTGCGCGTTTTCTCATCCAAAAAGTCTGTCAACTTTTTGGGAAAGCGCTATAAACGCGAACACGTTGCTGATGCATTCAGCGGCAGGCGGGATGGGTGGCCGAGTGGTTTAAGGCACCGGTCTTGAAAACCGGCGTAGGTGAGAGCCTACCGTGGGTTCGAATCCCACCCCATCCGCCATTATCTGACTTCACGCTGCCGCCCTTCGGGCTTCGCTCCAGTCGGGGCCTCGCATTGGCTCGGGCGGCCGTCGGCCTTGCGAACCCTGCGGGTTCGGGGTGCGTGAACGCTTTCGCCACTGTTTGACTTCACGCTGCCGCCCTTCGGGCTTCGCTTCAGTCGGGGCCTTGCGCGTTTGGCCTTGCCAAAGCGCACTACATCTCGAGCGGCAGGTTCAGCAGGTTGGTGATCAGCAGCCGCAGGACGACCTTGCCCTGGGTCTGGTTGACGGCAGCGGAGAACGCCGGCCACGTCTCTTCGACCAGGGCTTTGGCCTCGTTCCGGCAAGCGTCGAAGGCGCCCGACCGTTCCATCAGGTCGAGACCTGCGGCGAGGCCATCGGGTGACGTGCGTTCGGATGTGTCCGAGAGAAGTTTGACGAGCCGGTCGCGCTCGGCGGGCGGCAACAGGCTTATCGCCTTGAAGATCGCGTAGGAGGCCTTGCCGGCAGCGATGTCTTCGCCGCGCACCTTTCCCCATTCGGGGCGCGTGGTGAAATTGTTGACGTCATCGACGATCTGGAAGGCGACGCCGAGATTTTCCGCGAAGCGAGCGCAGGCCGCACGCGTATCGGCAGGCGCCCTCGCAATGATGCAGGCAATTTCGGAAATGGCGCTGAGCGGCGCGGCGGTCTTGAACGCGTGGGCTTGCAGGATCTGCGGTCCAAGTTCCGGGGCGAGCCAAAAATCGCGGTCCTTGGAGTGCTCGGGGTGGGACCAGTAGAGATCTTGCCCCTGTCCGATATGAGCCCGGACAAAGGTGCGGACGAGAACGCGGTAGATTTCCTCGCGTTGGTCGACCGACAAATGCGGGTGTTCCTCCAGAGAAAGAAGCGGCAGGAAATAGAGCATGTTGCCGGCGTTGATCGCGGTCGGCACGCCGTAGCGCCGATGCAAGGTCGCGTCGCCCCGGCGGGTGTCGGACCCATCTTCGATATCGTCGATGATCACCGAGCCGTTGTGAATTAGCTCGGGAATGACCGACACGAGGGTTTCGTAAGGCGTCGGGTCCGTGCCGAGGGCATCGAGCAGCAGGAAGCCGAAAATCGGCCGCCAGTGCTTGCCACCGCGATTGAGCAGGTCCCACACCGGCTCCGACAGCATCGCAGTTTGCGCGTGGGGGTCGTACGCCCAGCGTGGCGCACCGGCGATCTCGGTGAGGCTCTGCTCGGACAGTTTTTCCGGCAGGAAAGCGCGCAGCGTTGCATCGATCCGCTCGACCCAGCGTTTCTGCGTTTCTCGAACATCAAGGAGATTGCCGTATCCCTGCAATTCAAGCCGGCCTGTGCCGGACACAGATGTGCCCACACGGGTGCCCGCGACGCGGCCGGTGCCCTCCCAGATCGCCGCCATGACGCCAAAGACGGGGATTTCCTGAGCGTCGATTGTGGGTGCGAATACGACATCTAGCCCGAGCGCGGGAACCTCGACACGCATCTCGACCGGATAGTCGATCATGCTCGCGGTGCTGCGCCATTGGCGCTCGGGCGTCATCACGGCATCGTCGAATGTGACTGGCGCCTTTCCCGGCTCGAACAAAATTGCCTTGCTGTGAACAATCTCTCCGGTCTGGCGAGCTTTTCTCTGCCAGGCGATGAGCGCGGAACTGTCGTCGAAGCGTGCGCCGAGCCAATCCCATGACAATGTCTGCGGTTCGTCTCCCTCGCCATGCGTCCAGGAGAGCTCGCCCCATTGGTGATCGAACCACGCTTCGCCGGTGATCGCCGCGCCGTCAATATCGCCGTGGAGTGTCAGGCGTGGGCAGCTTTCGTAGGCCATTGACCCAAAGCGGAAGGCTCCGTCACCGGGTTCGAGAAGCCATGGCGAATGTGGGGTCAGACGGAGCGAACAGTGTTGCTGAGCGCCGGGGAGGTCGAAGCCGATCGCAATTTCGTTGCCGTCTTCGCGGAGCGCGAAATCGTTCCAGCGTATGGAAAGGCGTTCGACGTCACAGCGGGTTGGTTTACCGGCATCCTTGAAAGGCGTCGGAATTCCGTTGGCCGCGATTTCATCGACCAGCGCCTGGACCAGATGGCGCGTTCCGGGGAGAGTGCCGTAGTCTTGCGGCGTGTCGGCAATGAAGCTCTCGATCAGGCGTGGGGAGACCTCGCTGCGCCACGACGAGCGATCATCCCCGTCATTCAACACCGAGATGATGAGCATATGCCCATCGTCGCCGTCGCTCGCCGAGTTGTGGCGGAAGAGCGAGAGCATGAAGTCGATGCGCTCGACCGCGTCGCCGCCCAGCGACCCGTGGCAGAACCACCATTCGAGGGGGGCGTCGGGATGTGGCGAGAGATCGGGAAACACGGAACAATCCGCCTTGGCGCAAACGCGAGTGGCCGGAACAGATGAACGACCTTCACCCACAGTAGCAAACTCGATGACGCGACGTCAGGCTGCATTTCGGCACAGCGGGTTTCGTTCTGTCGGCGACAAGGGCGGGCGACGTGCGCCTTTGCCGAATGACCGTCGTGAAGAACGGCGAATTCGCTGCCTCACTCGGTGTAGCTGCCGACTGCGCGCACGCGTTTCTCGAAGGCTTCGATTGCTGTGATCGCCGGGTCTCCGGCGATTTGCACCATTTCAGCCAGAAGCGCCTCACAGGCTGCCGTGCCGGCAACCAGAGACGGCAGATATTGAGGACCGGCCATGGGCACTTCGATGACGTGGCCGGCGCCGCGCGTCACCGGCGCGGTGAAACTGTCTGAGACGATAACCACGGTCACGCCGAGGGTTCGTGCCAGCTCGGTCGCCTTCAAGGCCTCCTGCGAGTAGGGGCTGAAAGTGACGATGAAGAGCGCGTCACCGGTTTCCATTTCGGCCAGTTCATCGGAGATCGGCAGGCCGCTCGCCTGCGCGAGCCGGATGCCGGGAAAAGCCATGCGGCCGGCGTAGGCAAAGTAATAGGCAAGGGCGTAGGAACTGCGGAAGCCGGCGACAAAGATCCGCCTCGCACCGACGAGCGCGCGGGCCGCATCGCGAATCGTCTGGCGTGTCTCGGGCTGAAACAGCGTGCCGATATTGCCGATCGCCGTTTCTCCAATGCGGATCGCGAGATCGGGTTCTGCGGCATTGGTCGGGCCGAGCAGGGCGGCGGCGCGCTCGCCGTAATGTACCTCGTTCGATCCCACGGCTTCACGGAAGACATCGCGAAAGGGTTTGAAGGTTTCGAAACCGGCGATTTTCGCCAGGCGAACGATGGTCGCCGGATTGACCCCGGCCTCGTCCGCAAGACCGCGTACGGAAGAAAACGCAACACGTGCGGGGTTTTCCAGGACGAAAATGGCCGCTCGAAGGACCTGCGGGCTGAGCAGGTGCAACCTATCGCGAAGTGCACGGCGCAAACCGTCAAGAGAGATTAAGTTCGGGTTTTCAGAACCTTGCGCCATGTTGACGATCCCCGCTCGCCTTGAACCTGCCATCTGCTGGAAAGCGAAACATTATACGCCAAAATAAAACAAATGTTTCATGTGATTGACAAGCTCCGAACATGTGTATGGAATGCGACTTCCGTATATGGGTATTTTCCTTGAGGGAGGACTTTATGTCGAAACGTGTTCTGGCCGCCGCACTCGCGCTTACGCTTGGAAGCGCCATCTCGGCCGCCAACGCCGAAGAAAAATTCGTCACCATCGGCACCGGCGGGCAGACCGGTGTCTACTATGTTGTCGGTCAGTCGATCTGCAAGCTCGTCAATCGCGGCACGGGCACGCACAACATCAAATGCACCGCGCCGTCGACCGGTGGCTCGGTGGCCAACCTGAACGCCATCAAGGCGGGCGACCAGGACATGGGCGTGGCCCAGTCGGACTGGCAGTACCACGCCTATAACGGCACCTCGAAGTTCGCCGATGCCGGCAAGTTCGAAGGCCTGCGGGCGGTGTTCTCGGTCCATCCGGAGCCGTTCACCGTCGTTGCGCGCGCCGATTCCGGCGTCAAGACCTTCGACGACCTGAAGGGCAAGCGCGTCAATATCGGTAACCCGGGTTCGGGCCAGCGTGGCACCATGGAAGTTCTGATGGAAGCCAAGGGCTGGACGAAGGACGATTTCGCGCTCGCTTCGGAGCTGAAGTCGTCGGAGCAGGCGCAGGCGCTGTGCGACAACAAGGTCGATGCCATCGTCTTCACCGTCGGCCATCCGAACGGTTCGATCCAGGAAGCCACCACCTCGTGCGACGCGGTTCTGGTTTCTGTGACCGGCGCTGAAGTCGACAAGCTGGTCGGCGACAACGCGTTCTATTCGAAGGCCGTCATTCCGGGTGGCATGTACAAGGGTTCGGATGCCGACACCGAAACGTTCGGTGTGCGCGCGACCTTCGTGTCGTCGACTAACACCGACGAAGACACGATCTACCAGATCGTCAAGGCTGTGTTCGACAATTTCGGTCGCTTCAAGAAGCTGCATCCGGCGTTCGGCAACCTCAACGAAGCCGAGATGATCTCGAAGTCGCTGTCGGCTCCGCTGCATGACGGCGCTGTCAAGTACTACAAGGAAAAGGGCTGGATGTAAGTCCTTCCCTTCGACGGGCGGGGCGTTGCTCCGCCCGTCCTTTCTTCTTTCCAGTTTTGACTTTCGCGGAAGCTTCCGCACACGCATTGGGACTTCAGTGATCCTTCCGTCTACGTTGGGGAACAGGACGGTACGGATCGCGGGCAACGGGTTTTGCCGGGGAGGGCAAAATGGCGAATGGTGACGACAATCGCGACGACAGCATTCAGCAACAGGCCGCGCGCGTTGAAATGGAAGGCTCCGGCCACGGCGGTTTGAGTCAGAACGAGCTCGACGACATCGTCGCATCCGCTGATACTGGTGCACGCACCCCGCCGGGCCTGACCGGAAAGCTTATTCTCGCTGTCGCGCTCGCCTGGTCGCTGTTCCAGCTCTGGTTTGCCTCGCCGCTCCCGTTCATGGTCGGCATCGGCGTCTTCAACGACACCGAGGCGCGCTCCATTCATCTGGCCTTCGCAGTCTTTCTCGCATTTCTCGCCTATCCGGCCGCGCGCACCCCGGTGCAGCTTGCGCTGGGTATCGGCGTTCCGATTGTGCTCGGCATCCTGTTCGGCGTTGGTGCCGAAGGAAGCCTTCCCGTCTGGATAATCGCCATCCCGGTGGTTGGCCTCATCGCGGCGATTCTGCTCGGCTCGCCCCATCGCAGCATTCCGCCCTGGGAATGGGCGCTTGCCATCGTCGGTGCCTTTTGCGCGGCCTATCTCTTCACCTTCTACGAGGCGCTTGCCGAACGTCCCGGCGCGCCGATCATGCAGGACCTCATTGTCGGTGTCGTCGGCATCATGATTCTGCTGGAAGCGACGCGGCGCTCGCTCGGCCCGGCGCTGATGGTCGTGGCCACCGCGTTCCTGGTCTACACTTTCCTCGGGCCCTACATGCCGAGCATTATCGCGCACAAAGGCAACAGCCTGAGCGAGGTGATCAACCACCACTGGGTTACGACGGAAGGCGTGTTCGGCATCGCGCTTGGCGTGTCGACAAGCTTCGTCTTCCTGTTCGTTCTGTTCGGCGCGTTGCTCGATACCGCCGGTGCTGGCAACTATTTCATCAAGGTGGCCTTCGCGTTCATGGGACACATGAAAGGCGGACCGGCGAAGGCCGCCGTGGTGTCGTCGGGCGCGACCGGGCTCATTTCCGGCTCGTCGATCGCCAATGTGGTGACGACCGGCACATTCACCATTCCGCTGATGAAGCGAGTCGGTTTTTCGGCGGAAAAGGCCGGTGCCGTCGAGGTCGCATCCTCGGTCAATGGTCAGATCATGCCGCCGGTGATGGGTGCTGCCGCGTTCCTGATGGTGGAATATGTCGGCATTCCGTATTTCGACGTCGTCAAACACGCGTTCTTGCCGGCGCTGATCTCCTATATCGCGCTGGTCTATATCGTCCATCTGGAGGCCTCGAAGGCCGGGATGGAAGGGTTGCCGCGCGCGGTCGCGCCGAAGCCCTGGGTGCAGCGCCTGGTCGGGTTCGTGTTCGGCATCGTGGTGGTCAGCGTGCTGTCGTTCGGCGTCTACTACGGTATGGGCTGGATCCGGACCGCGTTCCCGGATACCGCCGGCTACATCGTTTTCGCGCTGTTGTTCGCGGTCTATCTCGCTCTGCTCTATGTGGCGTCGAAGCAGCCGCCGCTCGAGCTCGACGATCCGAACGCGCCGATCCTGACCTTGCCCGAGCCGGGTCCGACGACCCGTGCCGGCCTGCATTATCTCCTGCCGGTGATCGTGCTGATCTGGGCGCTGATGGTCGACCGTCTGTCGCCCGGCCTTTCCGCCTTCTGGGCGACGGCGTTCATGATCGTGATCCTGCTGACGCAGCGACCGTTGATGGCGATGTTCCGCAAGAGCGGCGATCTCGGCACGGAGTTCGGCGGCGGTTTCACCGATCTTTTCAACGGGCTCATTTCGGGCGCGCGCAACATGATCGGCATCGGCATCGCGACCGCGACCGCCGGCGTCATCGTCGGCGCGGTCAGCCAGACCGGCGTCGGCTCGGCGCTTGCCGAAGTTGTCGAGGTGCTTTCGGGTGGCAATATCCTCGCCATCCTGTTCCTGACCGCGATCCTGTCGCTGATCCTTGGCATGGGTCTGCCGACGACGGCGAACTACATCGTCGTCTCGGCGCTGCTCGCGCCGGTCATCGTCACGCTCGGCCAGCAGAACGGGCTCATAGTGCCGCTGATCGCGGTGCATCTCTTCGTGTTCTATTTCGGCATCATGGCGGACGTGACGCCACCGGTGGGGCTGGCATCCTTTGCGGCGGCCGCTGTTTCGGGCGGCGACCCGATCCGCACCGGCTTCGTGGCGTTCTTCTATTCGCTGCGTACGGCCGCGCTGCCGTTCCTGTTCATCTTCAACACCGATCTGCTGCTGATCAATGTCAGCATCGTGCAGGGGATTGGCATCTTCATCGTCGCGACGGTGGCGATGTTATTGTTCGCCGCCGCGACGCAGGGCTGGTTCCTGACGAAGAACCGGATCTGGGAATCCATCGCCTTGCTGCTCGTTGCCTTCACGCTGTTCCGTCCGGGCTTCTGGATGGACATGATGGCGCCACCGTTTGAGGAGGTTGCGCCGGCGATGATCACGGAAGCGGCGGCTGGTGTTCCCGAGGGCGAGAAGCTGAGATTGCGGGTCAGCGGCCTCAACGATGTCGGCGACCCGATCGAGTTCGTCGCGGTGCTGCCCGTCGATACCAGCCTGGCGACGGGTGAGGAACGTATCGAGAAGGCGGGCCTCACGCTGCGCACCGATGGCGACAAGATCCTGATCGACGACGCTGCCTTCAATTCGGCGGCCAAGGAAGCCGGACTCGACTGGGACCAGCAGGTGCTGAAGGTCTTGAAGCCGGTCAGCCAGCCAACCAAATATCTTATGTTCATCCCGGCGCTGCTCGTGCTTGCGCTTGTGGTTTGGCTGCAGCGCTCGCGGGCCGGCACCACACGGCGGCAAACGGCTGCGGCCTAGGGAGGGAAGCTCATGTACAAGAACATTCTCGTCTCTATCGACCTCAATCACGAAAGCTCATGGACCAAGGCGCTGCCGGTGGCGGCCAGCATGGCGAAAAGCATGGGCGCGTCTCTTCACGCGGTGACGGTCGTGCCGGATTTCGGCATGTCGATCGTCGGCAACTATTTTCCGAAGGACTTCGAGAAACAGGCGCTCGTCGACGCGGCGGAGAAGCTGAAGTCGTTCGTGGCGTCCCACGTCGACAAAAGCGTGCCGGTCAAGGTTCATGTCGGGCACGGCACGATCTACGAGGAAATCATCCACGTCGCCGACAAGACCAATTGCGATCTGATTGTCGTCGGCTCGCATCGGCCGGAGCTGCAGGACTATCTGCTCGGTCCCAATGCGGCGCGCGTGGTGCGGCACGCGAAACAATCGGTTCTGGTCGTCCGGGATTGACCATCAATTAGCCGCAAACGGGGTGGAATGCGCATTCGGCGGCGGCCCCGGGGGTCGCCGTTT
Source organism: Hyphomicrobiales bacterium (assembly GCA_002869065.1). NCBI lineage: Bacteria > Pseudomonadati > Pseudomonadota > Alphaproteobacteria > Hyphomicrobiales > Hyphomicrobiales bacterium. The sequence continues at coordinate 686,729 of PKTR01000001.1, read as the reverse complement.
TGCTTGTCGACAGCAGGGGCACATCATGACACGGGCAAAAAGCCACGTCTTTCCGCGCGGCAAGGCCGCACTTCCGACCGCCGTCGCGGGTGACGGCGTGTGGGTGATCGACAGCGAGGGCAGGCGTTATCTGGACGCGTGCGGCGGAGCCGCGGTTTCCTGCCTTGGTCATTCCGACAAGTCGGTGGTCGACGCGATCAAGGATCAGCTCGACAAGCTGCCATACGCGCATTCCTCGTTCTTCACCACCGATGCCGCCGAGACGCTTGCCGACAAGCTTGTCGACAAGGCGCCGGAAGGCATCGACCGGGTCTACATCCTGTCGGGCGGGTCGGAAGTGGTGGAATCGGCGATCAAGCTTGCCCGCCAGTATTTCCTCGAAATCGGTCAGCCGAAGCGGTCGCAGGTGATTGCCCGCTGGCAGAGCTATCACGGCAATACGCTCGGCGCATTGTCGGCCGGCGGCAATCGCTGGCGCCGTACGCCGTTCGAGCCGCTGCTGGTGCCGGCGATGCATCACATCGCGCCGTGTCACGCCTATCGTTGGAAAGAGGCGGGCGAGAGCAACGCGGAATACGGCCGCAGGGTCGCCGACGAGCTTGAGGCGAAGATCCTGGAACTCGGACCGGATACGGTTGCCGCCTTCATTGCCGAGCCGGTTGTCGGCGCGACGATGGGCGCGGTGCCCGCGGTCGAGGGGTACTACACCCGTATTCGCGAGATTTGCGACAAGTACGGCGTGCTGCTGATTCTTGACGAGATCATGTGCGGCATGGGGCGCACGGGGACGCTGTTCGCGTGCGAGCAGGACAATGTCCGCCCGGATATCATCACCATCGCAAAAGGGCTCGGCGCCGGCTATCAGCCGATTTCGGCGATGCTCTGCTCGGCGACGATTTATGACGCGATCGAGCAGGGGTCTGGGTTTTTCCAGCATGGCCATACCTATCTTGGCCATCCGACGGCGTCGGCCGGCGCGGTTGCCGTGCTCGATGCGATCGAGAACCGCAACCTGCTGGCGAATGTTCGCGACAAAGGGGCGAAGCTGAAGGAAGCACTCACCGCGCGCTTCGGCAATCATCCCAATATCGGCGATATCCGCGGACGGGGCCTGTTCCTCGGCCTTGAGATCGTTGCCGACCGGGGCAGCAAGGAGCCGTTCGATCCGGCCGAAAAGGTCAACGGACGCATCAAGGCGGCGGCCATGGCCAACGGTCTGATGTGCTATCCGATGGGCGGCACGGTCGACGGGCGCACCGGCGATCATATCCTGCTCGCGCCACCGTTCATTATCGACGACGACCATGTCGGCGAGATCGTCGACCGGCTCGGCAAGGCCGTCGACAGCGTTCTGAGCGCCTAGGACTGTGATGATGGAGCAGGCACTCATCATGGTCGCGCCGAACGGGGCGCGGCGCACGACGGCAGATCACCCGGCCTTGCCGATGACGGCGGCGGCGCTTGGCGCGACCGCGCGCGCATGCGAGGAGGCGGGAGCAGGGGCGATCCATCTCCACGTCCGCGCGCCGGATGGCACGCACATCCTCGATGCCGGCCTCTATGAAGAAGCGACGGCCGCTGTTCGGCGCGAGACCTCGCCCGATTTCGTCGTTCAGATCACGACCGAAGCGGTCGGTCGCTATCAGCCGCCAGAGCAGATGGCGGTCGTCCGCGCGGTGAAGCCGGAAGCGTTCAGCGTCGCGGTACGTGAGCTTTTTCCGCAGGATGATACGGCGGCGGAAAAGGATGGCGCGGCGTTTCTCGCATGGTGTCATGACGAAAAGATCGCGGCGCAGTACATCCTTTATTCGGATCAGGATCTGCGCCGCTTCGCCGAGCTGAGCCGGCGCGGGATCATTCCGGGAGACCGTTGGTCTACGCTCTTTGTGCTCGGCCGGTATTCAAAAGACTTTCAGAGTGATCCGAATGAACTGCGGCCGTTTCTTGAAGTTCTGCACGAAATGCCGGAAGGCGAGCGGCTGAGCTGGATGGTGTGCGCCTTCGGACAAGCCGAATCCACGGTCGCCGCAGCCGCACTCTCGCTTGGCGGCAATGTCCGCGTCGGCTTCGAGAACAATCTCTGGCTGGCGGATGGGTCGGTGGCCGCGGACAACGCGGCGCTGGTGTCGCTGGCGGCGCAGTCGCGCGAGACGATCGGGTTGACGGCGGCCAAAGGGGCAGACGCCCGGCGTATTCTCGGCATGCCGGAATAGGCGGTTTTTGCCTTCGTTTTAGCGGCTCAGGTCCTCGGTGCAGCAGAACACTTCGTAGATCGCGTTGATAATTGTCCGCGTTTCGTCGCCGGCAAGGCTGTAATAAATCGTCTTGCCCTCGCGCCGCGTCGTGACCAGCCGGTCCATGCGCAGGCGAGCGAGCTGCTGCGACACCGTCGGCTGGCGCAGTTCGAGGATTTCTTCCAGTTCCGTCACCGATTTTTCGCCGTCGGCGAGGAAGCAGAGAATCAGAAGGCGGCTCTCGTGAGAAAGCGCTTTCAGGAAGTCCGTTGCCTCGCGCGCATTCGTCATGATGCGGCGCAGTTTCGGCGTAATGACCTGCTCTTTGAGCGCGGTTTCGGTCACGGTTCTTCTCCAAAACAAAAGGCAGGCCACGCCGGGTGGTGCAGCCTCTTCAAAAAAGACCAACCGATCGGCACGGACGGCAATCGGCTGTCACTTTACTCTTTTTCATGGCCACCGCGAAATGGTGGGCGGCGGCAATGGGGTTTTCAGGCGACGCCGGTTTGGGAGAACCCGGGTCAGCCTGAGGCAGTCATACTGCCGCAACGGTTACAGAATCAACCGTCAACACGCCTTCTTGGCTAACGTTGCCGGGTCGAGTTTCTCGAGCAATTCGCCGAGCAGGAACCAGAAGAACTCATCGCCGGGGTAGCCGCGAATCCGGCCAACCTCGCGCCCTTCGTCGACCAGGACGAAGGTTGGGGTCAGGCCGCCATGGGCGATTCCGGAAAGGTCCCCGGGCATCGGCTGGGTGATGTCGACGCGGCGCAGCGGCGCGATGCAGCTTTCCCTGGTTTTCGGGTAGATCGGGCCGATGTCCTGATGCCAGCGTTTGCACCACCAGCATCCGTCGCGCTCAAACATGACGAGCTCTGCTGCGCGGGCCGGCAGGGCGAGCGCTGAAACCATCATCGCTGCGGCAATCAGGTGTCGTATCATCGGCGAGGCTCGCTCACGTCATTGCTATCCAAAAGTAGTGTCATGCTATAGCCGAACAGGTTATGAAATGCGAGAAACGCACCCTGGGGAGGGGGCCGCGATCGGTATCGTCCGGACGAGGCCAAGTGCAAAAGGAACGACGGAATGGGATTTGACGTCAGCTATCTCGGGGCATTTTTCGGCGGTCTGATCGCCTTCGTGTCGCCCTGTGTTCTGCCGATTGTGCCGCTGTATCTGTGTTACGTCGCGGGTGTGTCGCTCGACGAGCTGACGACCAACGAGGACGTCAAGGTTTCGCGCAAGAAGGTGTTCCTTTCGGTGCTCCTTTTCGTGCTCGGTTTCTCGACGATCTTCACGCTGATGGGGGCGACGGCCACCGCGCTCGGCCAGATGATTCAGGCCTATCGCGGCATGTTCGAGATGATCGCCGGCATCATCATCATCGTGATGGGCCTGCACTTCCTCGGCATTTTCCGCATCGGGTTTCTCGCCAAGGAAGCGCGCCTCAACGTCAATACGGGGCAGGCGACCTATGTCGGTGCCTATCTCGTCGGTCTCGCCTTCGGTTTCGCCTGGTCGCCCTGCGTCGGTCCGGTTCTGGCGACGATCCTCAACCTGGCCGCAACGAAGGATTCTGTCTGGGAAGGGGTGCTGTTACTTGCGCTGTTCTCGGCGGGCCTCGGTATTCCGTTCATCCTGTCGGGTTGGTTCACCAACTACTTCCTCGGCATGATGAAGGGTCTGCGCCGGCATATGGGAATCATCGAGAAGGTCGTCGGCGCCTTCCTGATCATCGTCGGCATCCTGTTCCTCACCGGCGATTTCTTCCAGTGGAGCGCCGAGGCAGGTGCCTGGATGCTGGAGACCTTCCCGGGGATTCAGCAGTTCGAAGAAAAGATGCTCGGGATCTTCGGCGGCGAATAGTCCGTCCGAACAGGCCTGAAACAACAAAACCGGCCTCCTATGGGGGCCGGTTTTTCGTTGGGCTGGCGCAGCTTGATCGGGCTTCCCGCTACGCCCGTGCGAGCGGTGTCTCAGCCGAAGCGGAAGAAGATCAGTCGATCGAAGGATTTCAGCTCGATCAGCAGCCTGTAGAGAAGGTTGCCGTTTTCGGTGTTCGCGGCTTCGGGGATGCGCGCCAGGCTGGCGTCGGCACCATCGAACAGGCGGCGGAACTCGTCATTGCCGCGCATCGCTTGCGGCGCCATCGCGTCGCATTTTTTCAGCACATAGGCGTAGACGGCACCCTTGGCGATGACGTCGGCCGCGACGGTGCGATCGGTCAGGTCGGGCGGTGTCGTCTTGTGCACGAACAACGCGTCCATCGCCTTTCCAGCGTCGGCGATGCAGTCGCCCATGCGATAAAAACCGCTGGCGCGACGCATGCCTCCGATCGACGTCGGAATGGGGGCGAGTGCTTTCGCCGCCGCTTTGGCGTCGTCGGTGTCGATGGCGTTCAGTGCGGCCTTGATCGCCGTGCCGGTATCAGCGATTGTCGATGCGAAAAGCGGATTGTCCACGAAGCTCTCCGGCGGGGTCTTTTCGAATCGTTCGCGCAGCGCCGACCAGGTCTCGGCCATGTCCTCCAGCTGCAGGGCGGCGAGATCGACGTTGCCGGTCCTCAGATAGCTTGCGGCTTCCCGGTAGCTGGCGAAAGCGGCTTCGATGCCATCGAGAAAGTCACCGGTTTCACCGCTATGGGCGGGAGCCGCCGCTAGTATGGCGGAGCCGAACACGAGGGCGGCGAGCGTTGGTAATTTCATGACTGGCGTTCCTCGTTTGGCGATAAATTTGGTCTTGGGGCTTGCGTCCTGCGACATAATATATCAGTGTTTTAACATATGAGAACAAACGACCGGAAAAAATGGCGGTAAGCCGAAACCGGTTCCGTGAGGGGGAAACGAGTGATCACGCGCCGTGAGGCAGTGCTCGGCTCAATGGCTTTTTCGCTGTTTTCTGCGCCATCTCTATGGGCCGCGGAAATCGAGCCGCCGACACTTACCGAAGATGGTCTGCATCGTCAGCCATGGTTCCTGGAGAGTTTCCTGGAACTGGCCGACGATTTGAGCACGGCTGCGGATGCCGGAAAACGGTTCGCGATCATGTGGGAGCTGAAAGGCTGCCCATACTGCAAAGAAACGCATTTCGTAAATTTTGCCGACGCGGAGATCAATCGCTTCGTGCGCGAGAACTTCGACGTGCTGCAGCTCAACATCATCGGGTCCAAGCGGGTCACGGATTTCGACGGCGAGGTCCTGTCGGAAAAGGACCTGGCGCGGAAATACGGCATCCGTTTCACGCCGACGTTCCAGTTTTTTCCGGAAAGCGCGGACGGACTGGCGGACAAGGCGGCGGGCGATCGGGAGGTCACGCGGGCGGCAGGGTACCTCAAGCCGCCGCACTTCCTGGCGATGTTCAGGTACGTACAAGAAAAAGCGTATGAGGCGGAGAGCTTCCGAAAATATGTCAGACGAGCGCGTAGTTAAGAATATTCGAAAATACGCAAAGATAAAAAACACGTGATTGTCTGGATTTCGGAACGTGAGATAAGTATAAGGGCGGACCAAATTTGAACGGCACGCTGCGGAGCGGCGCAGCAGGATCGGCAACAATCGTGAAAACACGAGGAAATCAGAGGGGATAGGAAAGCGCCGATGAAATCTACATGGAAAACACTTGTCGCGGCCGGGGTGATGGCTTTCGGTGCGATGTCGGGTGCCAATGCGGCCTACGAAGTCGTCGATCATGGCATCGCAAAGCCGCACACCGAGCAGGCGGGCAATGCGGACGAAGGTCGCAAGATCATGGTCAACCGCAAATTGGGCAACTGTCTTGCCTGTCATGCGGTGTCCGTGCTCCAGGACCAGCCGTTCCACTGCGAGGTCGGCCCGGCGCTCAACGGTGTTGCCGAGCGTTACAGCGAAGAGCAGCTTCGTCTCATCGTCACTGACGCAAAGCAGATCTTCGAAGGCACGGTGATGCCGTCCTTCATGAAGACGTCCGGTTTCATCCGGGTGCGCGAAGATCTCGAAGGCAAGTCGATCCTGACCCCGCAGCAGGTCGAGGACGTGATCGCCTTCCTGAAAACCCTCAAGTAGGCGTGCATTTGCACGGCACTGAACGACTTCTCAAAGAGGAGAGATATCTCATGACCACTTTCACGCGACGTCAGGCGCTTCTGCTGGGCGCCGGTGCGGCTTCGCTGGCGATGATCGGCTCGGTTCCGGTCGTTTTTGCCGAAGGCAAGGCTGACGAAATGATCAAGGCGTTCACCGGCGGTGCCGAACCGGCGACCGGCAAGGTCACGCTCGACGCTCCGGAAATCGCCGAGAACGGCAACACTGTGCCGGTGTCGTTCACCGTCGACAGCCCGATGACTGCTGATGACCACGTGGCGGCCGTCATGGTTCTCGCCGAGGGCAATCCGAGCCCGGCGGTTGCGACCTTCAACTTCTCCGCCATGAGCGGTTCGGCGAACGCCTCGACCCGTATTCGTCTGGCCAAGACCCAGCGCGTCATCGCGATTGCGAAGATGAAGGACGGCTCGACGTACATGGATGCCAAGACCGTGAAGGTCACGATCGGCGGCTGCGGCGGCTAAACAGAACAACACAGAATTTTCAGAGGGAAACGCAAATGGCAGACGGAAAGCCGCGTATCAAGGTGCCGAAGAAGGCTTCCAAGGGTGAGGTGATCACGATCAAGACGCTGATCAGCCACAAGATGGAGTCCGGCCAGCGCAAGAACAAGGACGGTTCGCCGATCCCGCGCAAGATCATCAACAAGTTCACGTGCGAGTTCAACGGCACCCCGGTGTTCTCGGCGGATCTGGACCCGGCGGTTTCGGCGAATCCGTACATCGAATTCTCCGTCAAGGTCGAAGAGTCCGGTACCTTCAAGTTCAGCTGGGTGGACGACGATGGAACGGTCTACTCCAAAGAGCAGGCGATCGAAGTCAACTGAGAAAGCCGTTAGCGAAAGGCCCTCGATCGCAAGCGCTGCATCGAGGGGGGAGGAGCGCACACAATGAATGATAAAAAAACCAATCGGACTTTCTGGGGCGTGACGGCTCTTGCGGCTGCCGGCATCATTGCGGGTGCCGTTACGGTCGCCCAGGCTGCCCACGACGAAAAGCGCATGCCGGGTCTGCCGAGCATCGAGGGCCACGGCCCGATCACCACGCATACGAAGTCGCCGAAGGGGCATCCGCTCGACGAAGTGATTTCGGGCTTCGAATACCGCACCCGCGAGACCCAGGCTCTGGAGCTGGACGACTTCCAGAACCCGGGTATGCTGGCGGTGGAACAGGGCGAAGAACTCTGGTCGAAGTTTGACGGCGACGCGGGCAAGTCCTGCGAGTCGTGCCACGGTGACGCTTCGGAGAGCATGAAGGGCGTCGGTGCCGCCATGCCGAAGTGGAACGAGGGTGCCGGCAAGCCGGTGAATCTGGAAATGCAGATCAATCTCTGCCGTACGGAGCGGATGGGTGCCAAGCCCTACAAGTTCAACTCCGGCGATCAGAAGGCGATGGTGACCTATGTGCGGCATCAGTCGCGCGGCATGCCGGTCACGCTCGACCTGGAAAAGGGCGAGATGCAGAAGTGGTGGGATCAGGGTAAGGACATCTACTACACCCGCTACGGCCAGCTCGAACTGTCATGCGCAAGCTGTCATGAGATCAACTACGGCAAGTACATTCGTGCCGACCATCTCAGCCAGGGCCAGATCAACGGCTTCCCGACCTATCGGTTGAAGAGCCAGGGTATCGTGCTGACCCATGCCCGCTTCAAGGGCTGCGTCCGCGACACCCGCGCGGTTCCGTTCAAGCCGATGTCGGACGAGCTTCTGGCGCTTGAGGTCTACGTTGCCTGGCGCGGCACCGGTCTCTCGGTCGAGACGCCGGCGGTTCGCCAGTAGAACAACGGTACGGGAACCGGCTGGGGATTTCTCAGCCGGTTTCACATTTCAGGCTGCGGGCGCTATGCGGCGGCCGCAGCCTTCTTTTTCCCCGGTTTTGGCCGGCATATCGGGTGGCGCGCGCGGGGTCTACCGCTGACGGCGCAGCCGCCGAAACGATGACGCAAATTACGGAGTATGCGCATGCTGATGGGAACCTCCCGGCGTGAGTTTCTGCAGATTGCCATGGCGACCGCAGCCCTGACGGGCGCGAGCAGTGGTATGCCCTGGGCGCGGCTGATGGCGCAGCAGGCTCTGACCGAAAAGGATGTCTTTTCGTTCGATCCGATGGGCAATGTGACGCTGGTTCACATGACGGACCTGCACGCGCAGCTCAAGCCGGTGTATTTCCGCGAGCCGTCGATCAATCTCGGCGTTGGTGAGGTTTCCGGCCTGCCGCCGCACCTGACGGGCAAGGACTTCCTCGAGAAGTACGGCATTGCGGCAGGCACGCCGGCGGCCTACGCGCTGACCAGCGAGGATTTCGTCTCGCTCGCCAGGTCCTATGGCCGCATGGGCGGCATGGACCGCGTCGCGACCGTGCTGAAGAACATTCGCGCCGAGCGCGGCGAGGACAAGGTTCTGTTCCTCGACGGTGGCGACACATGGCAGGGCAGCTACACCTCGCTGCAGACCAATGGCGCCGATGTCGTCGAGGTCATGAATGCGCTGAAGCCGGATGCGATGACCGCGCACTGGGAATTCACCTTCGGTTCCGATCGGGTCAAGGAAATCGTTGAAAGTCTCGACTTCGCGTTCCTTTGCGGCAATGTCCGCGACACGGAATGGGACGAGCCGGCGTTTGAATCGACCGCTTTCTTCGAAAAGGGTGGCGTCAAGGTCGCCGTCATCGGTCAGGCCTTCCCGTATACGCCGATCGCCAATCCACGCTGGATGTTCCCGGAGTGGTCGTTCGGTATCCGCGAGGAAGACGTCCAGAAGAACATCGACGAGGCGCGCGCCGCCGGTGCCGCGGTGGTTGTTCTGCTGTCGCACAATGGCTTCGACGTCGACCGCAAGCTCGCCTCGCGGGTCACCGGGCTCGATGTCATCCTGACCGGCCATACGCACGATGCGTTGCCGGACATGGTCAAGGTCGGCAATACGCTGCTGGTCGCTTCAGGGTCGAACGGCAAGTTCGTGTCGCGCCTCGATCTCGATGTGCGTGACGGCGAGGTGAAGGATTTCCGCTACAAGCTGATCCCGATCTTCTCCGACATCATCCAGCCGGACCCCGAAATCGCGTCGATGATCGACCGGTTGCGCGCGCCTTACGAGAGCGAACTCAACCGGGTTCTCGGCAAGACCGAGTCCCTGCTTTACCGGCGTGGCAATTTCAACGGCACGTTCGACGATCTGATCTGTCAGGCGCTGCTGTCGGAGCGCGACGCGCAGATCGCGCTGTCGCCGGGCTTCCGTTGGGGCACATCGCTGCTACCGGGTCAGGACGTCACGATCGACGATCTGTTCACCGCGACCGGCATGTCGTATCCGGAGGCTTATCGCTCGACCATGAACGGCAAGCTCATCAAGGATATTCTTGAGGACGTTGCCGACAATCTGTTCAACCCGGACCCCTACTACCAGCAAGGCGGCGATATGGTTCGCGTCGGCGGCCTCGGCTACACGATCGATCCGAAGAAGGCGATCGGCTCGCGCATCTCCGAGATGACGCTGCTGGCGACCGGGGAAACCATCGATCCGGGCAAGGACTACGTGGTTTCCGGCTGGGCGAGCGTCAACGAAGGCACCGAGGGGCCGCCGATCTGGGATGTCGTCGAGTCCCATATCGGCAAGGAAGGGACCGTCAAGCTCGAGGAAAACCGCAGCGTCAAGGTCGTCGGTATGTAGTTGCCGGATGACTTGCGGAACGGATCAGGGCGCCCTTTTGGGCGCCCTTTGTGTTTGGGCGAAGTGCGAGTGATGTCAGCCGCGCGAGCGCGCCACGTTACCGAACAAGTTGCGGATGCGGCGGATGATGTCCTTGGGCAAAGTTCCGAGCAGCAGCCCCGTCATGATCAGCACGAAGCCTGCGAAGTGGAACGGACGCAGGGTTTCGCCGAGAAACAGGACGGCCATCATGACGCCGTAGGGTGGTAGCAGATACATGAACATTCCGGTGATCGCCGGGCCCACGACCTTGATGCCGTACTGGAAACACGAGAATGCGAGCACCGAGGAGAAGATCACGATGCCGGCGATCGAAGACCAGGAGCCGGCGTCGGTCGGGAAAGTGCCGACCTCGATGCTCTCCCAGATCATGAAGGGAAACAGTGTCGCCGCGCCGGCCGCCGCGATGACGGCAAACATCGACAGGGTCGGGACGCTGCTAAACTCGCCGCGCTTCAAGAGCACCGAATAGGCCGCCCAGGAGATCGCAGCGATTGCGAAGATGATATCGCCGACATTGAAGCGCAAGCCGAGCAGGGTATCGAGATCGCCCTTCACCACGATCATGACGACGCCGACCAGCGCCGTCACGATGCCGAGCGCTTCGCGCGGCGAAATCCGGCGGCCGCGGAACGCCCATTCCAGAAGGACGATGAGAACCGGCGAGGAGGTATAGATCAGCGTGCCATTGGTTGCGGTGGTGTAGCGCAGGGCGAAATACACCAGCGCGCCGCAGATCCACATGCTGAGCAGGCCAAGCATGACGATCATCGTCCAGTTATCGCGAAACACCTGTCGGTGCTCGATGATGCCGCGCCAGGCAAATGGCAGCAGCACTAAAAAGGCAAGCGTCCAGCGTAGCGTCGCCAACGTCCAGGGTTCGACCGTCGAAATCGCGACCCGCCCGAAAATCAGGTTGGACGAGAAGAACAGCGGCATCAGGAACAGGACACCATAGGCAAACGCATGGGAGCGGCCGGAATCGGGCATCGGGGCAGGATCTCGTGTCTCGGGAACCGGGAAACGGCCCCGGCGTCAGCGCGCAACCCTAGGGGAAGGCGAGGGAGAGAACAATTGCGCCGTGTGCATGGTCGCCCGTGATTACGGCATGGGTACCGGCTGGCCGGAGAACAGGGCCGGCTGACAGGCGGCGCCTTTCGCTCCGACCTTGGCGCACAGCACGATCGCATCGGCGGCATTGATGAACGGACCGGCGATCAGGCGGACCTCCAGCGTTCCGTCCTTTTCGCTGATCCCGGCGCGCGGTTCGAGCGCGTCGCGCAAATCCGGATGCTCGGCGGCGAACGCGTCCCAATGCTTGCGCAGGGCAGCCATTGTCGCGAAACCGCCAAGGTCGATGCCGAACTCGGAGCGGGACAGCGCGGCGTCGGCTGTCCCGGGTGCTGCTTGCGAGGAGGGTGCAGGCACAGTCTGCGCGGCGGCCTGTTGTTGTGCTGCAGTCTGCGGTTTCGCACGCGGCAGGGCCTTGCCGGCCGTGCGATCACCCGGTGCCGGTTTCGGCTCGGCGTCGATCGGAGGCAGCGGTTCGTCGATGCGCAGCTTGGCAGGTTTCGCGGGTTGTTCGCCGTTGCGCCGAGCAATGCTGCCGGCATTCGGCGACGGCATCGTTGCCTGTTCGTTGGTGCGGTCCACGCGGCGAATGGCGGTCTGCGGCTGGCGCGTCGGAGCCGGTTCGGTGCGCGCGCTCTTCGGGATTGAGCCGGTGATCGTGGTGTCGGGTTTCAGGTCCGGTGCAGCGGCAACGGTCTCGTCGGGTGTTCTTTGGCTTGCAAGTTCCCGCATTGCCGGCGCGTTCGGGTCGAGCGGACGCGACTGGACGACGACGGGCAGCGGTTTGCGGTCGGCCTCCGCCGTCACACGGCTTGGCGGCAGCGGCTGACCGGCCATGGGCGCTGCCAATGCGGTGAGTTGCGTTCGCGTGTTCTCGACATTTTGGCCGATGCTGGCGATCCGGTTTTCCAGTTCGGAGATCCGGGAGGTGAGGGCTGCATTGGCCTCGCGGGCAACCGATTCCGAACGGCGCAGGGCCACGAGGTCGCGCTTCAGCGCGGACATATCCTCGGTCAGAAGACGCTCCATCGCCGAGGGCTTCTTCATACCGCCGGGGGCACCGTAGACGCCGATCTTGCCGTTGCCGTCGATGCTGCCGGTGATTTCCACCGAACCCGCGTCCGGCAGGCGGTTGCGCGTGCCGGCCTGTCCGGCGTCGCCGAATTGCCAGGCCGCGGCGGCAAACAGGAACGCGACGACGGCCGAGAATCCCCAGCCGGCGAGCGCCAGCCCGTCGGGACCGCGTTCTTCGTCCGCCAACATTTGCTGCAATATGCTGCGCTTCGCCGCCACGCGCTTGTTCCCCCAATCGGGAGCGAATCTCTTAATGGGTTCTGTAATCATGTGACCCGGAAATGAGATTCGCAGCAAGCCTTGTGGCGGCAAAGAGCGCAATGACGCCGTATTTCCTGCGGATGACGGCGTGGTTTGCCTGCCGACTTGACGTTGCGGTCCTCACATGGCCACCTGCGCCGGCGCCTTGATTGGCCGCGAACTGCCGTTTTTCGAAGGGTCACACCATGTCCGAACGCTCGTGCCTTGTTGTCGTTCTTGCCGCCGGCGAGGGGACGCGGATGAAGTCTGCACTGCCGAAGGTCATGCATGGCATTGGTGGGCGGGCGATGGTCGGCCATGTGATCGCCGCCGCGCAGCAAGCGGGCGCAGAGCGGCTCGCGGTCGTCGTCGGTCCGAATATGGAAAAAGTCGCGGACCTCGTCGCCAAGGCAGCTCCCGGCGCGGAGACGGCGGTGCAGACCGAACGGCACGGAACGGCACATGCGGTTCTGGCCGCGCGGGCGTCGCTCGAACGTGCCGCCGACGACGTGCTGGTTTTGTACGGCGATACGCCTCTGGTTCGGCCTGAAACACTCAACAAGGTTCGGTCGCGTCTGGCTGCTGGCGCCGATGTCGTGGTGCTCGGCTTCGAGAGCGAGGCGCCGACCGGCTATGGGCGCCTGCTGCGCGAGGGCGACCGTCTCGTTGCGATCCGCGAGGAAAAGGATGCCAGCGACGAGGAGCGCAAGGTGACCCTCTGTAATTCCGGCATCATGGGTTTCCGTGGCGCGCAACTCTTGTCGCTGCTCGAAGCGATCGGCAACGACAACGCCAAGGGTGAGTTCTATCTGACCGATGCGGTCGAGATTGCCAATGCGCGTGGCCTTTCGGTGGTGGCGGAAATCGGTGATGGAGAAGAGGTGCTCGGCGTCAATGACCGTGCACAGCTCGCGCAATGCGAGGCGATCTTCCAGCGGCGCATGCGCGAGGCGGCGATGCGCGAGGGCGTCACGCTGGTGGCGCCGGAGACGGTGTTCTTTTCCTACGACACGGCGCTTGGCCGCGATGTGATCGTCGAGCCGAATGTGGTGTTCGGTCCAGGCGTCAGCGTCGCGGATGCGGCGCACATCAAGGCGTTCTCGCATCTTGAGGGGGCGAGCGTTGCGGGTCGTGCCGATATCGGGCCCTATGCCCGCCTGCGTCCGGGCGCGAATATCGCCGAAGGCGCACGGGTCGGCAACTTCGTCGAGATCAAGAACGCGAATGTGGAAGAAGGCGCAAAGGTCAATCATCTGACCTATATCGGCGATGCGCGCGTCGGCGCGGGCGCCAATGTCGGCGCCGGCACGATCACCTGCAATTATGACGGCTTCGGCAAGTTCCACACCGATATCGGCGCCGACAGCTTCATCGGCTCGAATTCGGCGCTCGTCGCGCCGGTCTCCATTGGCGACGGTGCCTACATCGGATCCGGCAGCGTGATCACCGACGACGTGCCGCCGGATGCGCTCGCGGTCGGACGTGGAAAGCAGGCGACAAAGCCCGGCTGGGCAGCGGATTTCCGGGAACGCCGGTCTGCAGAAACCGGCAAGCCGATCAAGAAACGAGATTGAAACGGTTGACGGTTAAGGTGGCCGTGCCTGCCAAAGCGCCGCTGCCTCCCGGACGGTCTTCGCAAAGAAACGACATCAAGTGTGATTTCGGTTCCTTCCGTTCTTCGGGCTATGCAGGACGCGGCTGACGGGTTGCGGGTGCGTTGAACGAAGAGGGACGAAGGTATGTGCGGAATCGTCGGTATTCTCGGAAATGAGCCGGTTGCCCCGTTGCTGGTCGATGCCTTGAAGCGGCTCGAATACCGGGGCTACGACTCGGCCGGCGTTGCGACGCTGGAAGGCGGGCATATCGAACGGCTTCGCGCCCAGGGCAAGCTGCGCAATCTGGAAAAGCGGCTGACGGAAAGCCCGCGTGCCGGGCATGAGGGCATCGGCCACACCCGCTGGGCGACACACGGCGCACCGACCGAACGCAATGCGCATCCTCACGCGACGCCGCGGGTTGCCGTCGTTCACAATGGCATCATCGAGAATTTCCGTGCCCTGCGTGAAGATCTCAAGGCGCAAGGTATCGCGTTCGATACCGACACCGACACCTAGGTCGTGCCGCGGCTCGTCACGGCCGCCATGGACCGGGGCCTTTCGCCGAAGGAGGCCGTTGCCGAGTCCCTTGGCAAGCTTGAGGGCGCGTTCGCGCTCGCCTTCCTGTTTTCCGGCGAAGACAATCTGTTGATCGCCGCCCGGCGCGGCAGCCCGCTTGCTGTCGGCTATGGCGACGGTGAGATGTATATCGGCTCGGACGCCATCGCGCTCGCGCCCTTCACCGACAAAATCACCTATCTGGAAGACGGCGACTGGGCCGTGGTGACGCGGACCTCCGTCGAGATCTTCGACGAGAGCGGTGCGCCGGTCGAGCGCCCGATCCAGCAATCCTCGACGACCGCGATGATGGTCGACAAGGGCAATCACCGGCATTTCATGGCAAAGGAAATCCATGAGCAGCCGGAGGTGATCGGTCATACGATCGCGCGCTATATCGACCTCAACGAGGAAGCGACGCGGTTGCCGGACGATCTTCCGTTCGATTTCGCCAAGCTGAGCCGTGTGTCGATTTCGGCTTGTGGCACAGCGTTTTATGCTGGTCTCATCGCCAAATACTGGTTCGAGCGTTTCGCGCGGCTGCCGGTAGACATCGATATCGCCTCGGAGTTCCGCTACCGGGAAATGCCGATGGAAGAGGGCGGTCTAGCGCTGTTCATTTCGCAGTCAGGCGAGACGGCCGACACGCTGGCGAGCTTGCGCTACTGCCGGCAGGAAAACCAGCACATCGCCTCCATCGTCAACGTCGCGGAGTCGACCATTGCGCGGGAATCCGATGTGGTGTTCCCGACGCTCGCCGGGCCGGAAATCGGAGTCGCCTCGACCAAGGCGTTCACGGCTCAGCTCTCGGTACTCGCTGCCCTGGCTGTCGCGGCCGGCGTCAAACGCGGCCACCTCAACCGTGACGATGAGCGCAAGCTCGTTCGTGCGCTTGCCGAAATGCCGCGCTTCGCACTCGAGGTGCTGAAGCTCGAGCATCAGATCGAAGGGCTTGCCAAGACCCTCTCGAAGGCCACCGACATTCTCTATCTTGGTCGTGGCACCAGCTATCCGCTCGCCATGGAAGGCGCGCTGAAGCTGAAGGAAATCTCCTATATCCACGCAGAGGGCTACGCCGCGGGTGAGCTGAAGCATGGGCCGATCGCGCTAATCGACGAGACCATGCCGGTGATCGTGATCGCGCCGTACGACCGGGTTTTCGACAAGACCGTGTCGAACATGCAGGAAGTGGCCGCGCGGGGCGGGCGGATCATTCTCATCACCGATCCGAAGGGGGCGGATGCCGCTGCCGTCGAAACGCTGCAGACCATCGTGTTGCCTGAAATGCCGGCGACGATCACGCCGATGGTCTACGCCATCCCCGTGCAGTTGCTCGCCTATTACACCGCCGTCTTCATGGGGACGGATGTGGATCAGCCGCGCAATCTCGCCAAATCGGTAACGGTGGAATAGGGCGACCCAACGCCAAATTCACTTCGTTAGACGATGCGGTGCGATTGTGACTTGCGCATGATGCGGTGCAACGGGATAACGGGGTCGGCGGTGTGGCTCACCCTGCAACATTCATCGGTGGCGACGAACGATGATCCTGAAAGTGACTGATCCCGACCCGAATGAGAAGGGCCGCACATCTCCTGTGCGCCTGAGTGCGGCCGCGCGCCTGCGCAACTATTTCCTGACCGGGTTGATCATTGCCGGCCCGATCGGCATCACCGTCTACCTGACCTGGTCGCTCATCAAATGGATCGACAGCTGGGTCAAGCCGTTCATTCCCTCTGTCTACAATCCCGAGACCTATCTGCCGTTCGCGGTTCCTGGTATGGGATTGATCGTCGCGATCCTGGCGCTGATCCTGCTTGGTTTTCTGACCGCGAATATCGCCGGCCGATCAATTGTATCGTTCGGCGAGATGATGCTCGACCGTATGCCGTTCGTGCGCAATCTCTATCGCGGCTTGAAGCAGATCTTCGAGACGGTCCTGTCCGCACGGGGCACGAGCTTCCAGAAGGCAGCCCTGATCGAGTATCCGCGGCGCGGCCTCTGGGCGATCGTATTCATGGCGGTGAAAACCAAGGGAGAGGTCGCCGACAAGGTTCCGCAGGATCATGACCTCGTCAGTGTGTTCCTGCCGACGACGCCGAACCCGACATCCGGTTTCCTGCTTTTTGTACCGCGCAAGGACATTATCGAGCTCGATATGTCGGTCGAGGACGCCGCCAAGCTGGTGATTTCGGCCGGTCTCGTGACGCCGGAATACCAGCAGAAGGCCAATGAGCTGGCGGAAGAAGCAAAGGCTGCTTCGGGCAAGGCAGATGCGGCGACGGGGTCCGACGCGCCGACTGTCTGAGGATCTTCCGCCGAACCAAAGCCACGTTCTACGGGTACCGCGATTTCCTTGCGCATTTGCAGAAGGACGCGTTCTCGCACGGGTCCCCGATGCTGCCTGAAACCGGTTTTCCGGATCTACGGAAACCGTCCATTAAGGTTGATCGGCGACGATAGCCGGCAATGAGGGAGCGTCGTTTCAGTCCCGCCCTGTGTACGAGTATCGCGTAAGACAATGGCTACCAGACAGCGCCGGAAAACCTTTGCCCGCCGACTGATCATGCCGACGGTGACCGCCGCCTTTTTGGGCTATTTCGCCTACCACGCGTTCCACGGTGAATACGGACTTCTGGCGCAGGCGCGGCTGGAAGGAGAGAAGGCTGCGCTCCAGGGCGAGCTTGACCGGCTGGCCGGTGAACGTGCGGCGCTTTCTTCCCGGGTCTCTATGTTGCGCCCGGAAAGCCTCGACGCCGACATGCTGGACGAGCTGGCGCGGGCCAATCTCAGCTACACAAAGCCGGGTGATCTGGTCCTCTATATGCCTGCCGGCCAACGTTGAGTTTAATCTGAATTCAGTTGAATTTTTGATTAATCGTAATTCAGTTAAGTTAGAAATATAATGTAAAATCAGTATGTTATTATAATTATCACATCTTTGTGTAAGCCCGTTTGATCTTTGTGGTTCCGGATTCCTGTTGTATCTTTCGCGTCAGTTCGGCGGAACGGAGGCGAAAGACGCATGGCCACACCGAAGGGCAAATCCGGCGCTAAACCGGCAACCAAATCGACCACGCGCTCCAGAAGCACGCGGAAATCGGAGCCGGCACCGAAGGTGACCAAACCGGCAACCTTCTCTCAGGATGAGGAACTCGCGGCCTATCGCGAAATGCTGATGATCCGGCGTTTCGAGGAAAAGGCCGGCCAGATGTATGGCATGGGCCTCATCGGCGGTTTCTGTCACCTCTATATCGGCCAGGAAGCGGTCGTCGTCGGCATGCAGATGGCGATTGGCGAGGGTGATCAGGTGATCACCGGTTATCGCGATCACGGCCATATGCTCGTTTGCGGCATGGACCCGAAAGGCGTGATGGCGGAATTGACCGGCCGGCGTGGTGGTTATTCGCGCGGCAAGGGTGGCTCTATGCACATGTTCTCCGCCGAGAAGAACTTCTACGGCGGTCACGGTATCGTCGGCGCGCAGGTCTCGCTCGGTACCGGGCTCGCCTTTGCCAACCGCTACCGGAAGAACCAGCACGTCGCTCTTGCCTATTTCGGCGACGGTGCGGCCAATCAGGGCCAGGTCTACGAAAGCTTCAACATGGCGGCCCTGTGGAAGCTGCCGGTCATCTACATCATCGAGAACAACAAATACGCGATGGGGACGTCGGTCCATCGCTCCTCGGCGCAGACCGACTTTTCGCAGCGCGGCGTTTCGTTCTTGATCCCCGGCGAGCAGGTTGACGGCATGGATGTGCGCGCGGTGAAGGCCGCCGGCGACAAGGCGGTTGCCTGGTGCCGCGAGGGCAACGGGCCTTACATCCTTGAGATGCTGACCTATCGCTATCGCGGCCATTCAATGTCGGACCCGGCGAAATACCGCTCGAAGGAAGAGGTGCAGAAGATGCGCACCGAGCAGGACCCGATCGAGCAGGTCCGCGCGCGGCTTCTCGACAGCGGCTTTGCCGATGAGGCGAGCCTGAAGGACATCGACAAGGAAGTGCGGGCAATCGTGGCGGAAGCCGCCGAGTTCGCGCAGACCGACCCGGAGCCCGATCCGTCGGAGCTCTGGACCGATATCACGCGCTGAGGAGGGTGAGCGATGCCGATTGAAATTCTCATGCCCGCCCTCTCGCCGACCATGGAAGAGGGCACGCTCGCCAAATGGCTGAAGGCCGAGGGCGACGCGGTGACCGCCGGCGATGTGATCGCCGAAATCGAAACCGACAAGGCGACGATGGAAATCGAAGCCGTCGACGAGGGCACCATCGGGCGCATTCTGGTCGATGCCGGCACCGAAGGCGTCAAGGTCAATACGCCGATCGCGCTGCTTCTTGGCGAAGGCGAAAGTGCCGATGCACTCGATGCCGCGGCATCGGCTCCCGCACCGGCTCCGACCCCTGAGGCAGCACCTGCAGCTGAACCCGCTCCGGCGGAAGAACCTGCGGCGGCTGTGGCGCCATCGGTTCCGGCCAAGCCCGCGACCGATATCGCCGACGATCCGGAAGTTCCGGCCGGCACGGAAATGGCGCGCACGACCGTTCGCGAGGCGCTGCGCGATGCCATGGCCGAAGAGATGCGCCGCGACGGCGATGTCTTCGTCATGGGCGAGGAAGTCGCCGAGTATCAGGGCGCCTACAAGGTGACCCAGGGCCTGTTGCAGGAATTCGGCGCCGACCGCGTGGTCGATACGCCGATCACCGAACACGGCTTCACCGGCCTTGGCGTCGGCGCGGCTCTTGCCGGGCTCAAACCCATCGTCGAGTTCATGACCTTCAACTTCGCCATGCAGGCGATCGATCAGATCATCAATTCGGCGGCGAAGACGCTCTATATGTCGGGCGGCCAGATCCACAATTCGATTGTGTTCCGTGGCGCAAATGGCGCGGCGGCCCGCGTGGCGGCCCAGCACAGCCAGGACTATGCGGCGTGGTACGCGTAGATCCCGGGCCTGAAGGTGATCCAGCCGTGGTCGGCTGCGGACGCCAAGGGTCTCTTGAAGGCCGCGATCCGCGATCCGAACCCGGTCGTCTTTCTTGAAAACGAGATCCTTTACGGGCAGGCGTTCGACGTGCCGGTGATGGACGATTTCGTGCTGCCGATCGGCAAGGCGAAGATCGTGCGCGCAGGCACCGACGTCACCATCGTCTCGTGGGGCATCGGCATGACCTATGCGGTGAAGGCCGCGGAGGAACTCGCCGGCAAGGGCATCTCAGCGGAAGTCATCGACATGCGCACGCTGCGCCCGCTCGATATCGACACGGTGCTCGCCTCGGTCCGCAAGACCGGCCGCTGCGTCACCGTCGAAGAGGGCTGGCCGGTTGCTTCGGTGTCCTCGGAGATCGCCTTCAGGGTGCAGAGCGATGCCTTTGACTGGCTCGACGCGCCGGTGCTTCGTGTGACCGGCAAGGACGTGCCGATGCCTTACGCCGCCAATCTCGAAGTGTTGGCCAAGCCGTCCGTCGCCGAGGTGATCGAGGCGGTCAAAGCGGTCACCTACCGCTGACGCGGGCGGCGGCGATGCAGGATAGCAAGCGCGGCATCGGCGATCTTTCCTATGCCGGCTATATCCGGCTCGAAGCCGAGTGCGACGCGTCAGCCGAAATCGTCTGGGACTGCCTGGTCGACGGCGCACATCGGGCGGAATGGGGTCTGGAGCATCTGCAATTCGAGCATGCCAAGGGCGGCGCGCTCGAAGAGCGTTGGACGGATCGCGACGGGACAGAACAACAGGTCACCGGCGAGATGCTCTCGTTCGATCCGCCCCGGCAACTGATCGCGACGTGGGCGGAGCCGAACTGGGGCTTCGAGACGGTTCTGAATATCAGCCTTGCCGCGGAAACAAGCGGTACCCGCATTCACCTCGTCCATTCGGGATGGGACAGAGCGGGCGACGAGCAGAAAAGATTGATGCGCGCCCACACTGCCGGATGGACGCAGCATTTGCGAAATTTGCGTGCCTATGCCGAAGCGCGGGCAGGCGCCCAAGATACTGACGGGAGTTGAGACATGCCCATCGAAATTCTGATGCCCGCCCTGTCGCCGACCATGGAGTCCGGCAATCTGGCCAAATGGCTGGTGAAGGAGGGCGATACGGTGTCGTCTGGCGACGTGATCGCCGAGATCGAGACCGACAAGGCGACGATGGAAGTCGAGGCGGTCGATGAAGGAACTGTCGGCAAGCTCGTCGTTGCCGAGGGCAGCACCGATGTTCCCGTCAATCAGGTGATCGCGCTGCTGCTGGAAGAGGGCGAGGATGCCTTGGCGCTGGAAGGTGCCGGCAGCGCGCCGAAGCCGGCTCCTGCTGCTGCAAAGAAGGAAGGCGACCTGGGCGTCGAACCCGATACCGGCTCCGTCGGCCCGAGCCCGGTGACGGGCAACCCGGCCGATGTCAACGGCAAGGGTGCGCAGGGCGACCGGGTGTTTGCCTCGCCGCTTGCCCGCCGCATCGCCAAGGACAAGGGTATCGACATTTCTCGCCTCACCGGCAGCGGTCCGAAGGGGCGTATCGTCAAGCGCGATGTCGACGCCGTTGGCGAGTTCGCCGGCCATCCGGATACGAAGCCGAAGGTTTCTGCGGCAGCACCGGCTGCTGCGCCCGCGCCGGCGGCCGCACCGAAAGCGGCGCCGCAACCCTCGATGTCTGATGCCGCGATCCGGCAGATATTCGCTGAAGGCTCGTTCGAGGAAGTGACGCATGATTCCATGCGCAAGGTCATCGCGCGGCGTCTGACGGAATCGAAATCGACCATTCCGCATTTCTATCTGACCGTCGATTGCGATCTCGATGCGCTGCTTGCCCTGCGCCAGCAGATCAACGCCGCCGCGCCGACAGACAAGGATGGCAAGCCGGCCTACAAGGTCTCGGTCAACGACATGATCATCAAGGCGCAGGCGCTCGCGCTGAAGGCGGTGCCGGATGCCAACGCGACCTGGACCGAAACGGCGATGTTGAAGCACAAGAGTGCCGATGTCGGCGTTGCCGTCGCCATTCCGGGCGGGCTGATCACGCCGGTGGTTCGCGATGCCGACAAGAAGACGTTGTCGACGATTGCCAACGAGATGAAGGACTTCGCCAAGCGCGCCCGCGAGCGCAAGCTGATGCCGGAAGAGTATCAGGGCGGCTCCACCGCGATTTCCAATCTCGGCATGTTCGGCATCAAGGACTTTTCCGCCGTCATCAACCCGCCGCACGCGACGATCCTCGCGGTCGGTACGGGCGAGCAGCGGCCGGTGGTCAAGGATGGCGAGCTGAAGATTGCGACCGTCATGACAGTGACGCTGTCGACCGACCATCGCGCCGTCGACGGGGCGCTCGGCGCGGAACTCATCGGCGCCTTCAAGCGGCTGATCGAAAACCCGATGGCGATGCTGGTCTGAGCAGCGCCGGCTTACGCGGTTTGATGTTTTGCGCGGCCCGGCTTTGCCGGTGACAGGCGCACAATTTCCGGACAATGAGGAAAGCCATGTCCACTTCCTATGATGTCATTGTCATCGGCGCCGGCCCCGGCGGTTATGTCACGGCGATCCGCGCCGCACAGCTCGGGCTGAAGACGGCGATCGTCGAGGCGAAACACCTCGGCGGCATCTGCCTCAACTGGGGCTGCATCCCGACCAAGGCGCTGCTGCGGTCCGCTGAGATCTACACGCATATGCAGCACGCCAAGGAATATGGCCTGTCGGTCGAGGGCGCCGGGTTCGATTTGGCGGCCATCGTCAAGCGTTCGCGCGGCGTCTCTTCGCGGCTCAACACCGGCGTCGGCTTCCTGTTGAAGAAGAACAAGGTCGACGTGATCTGGGGCCGGGCGAAGCTGACCGCAGCCGGTGCGATCTCGGTCGAGGCGGCGGACGGCGCGCCGAAGGGTGCGCTCGGCGGCGGAGCCTATCAGGCGAAGCACATCATTCTGGCGACCGGTGCGCGCCCGCGCACGCTGCCCGGTCTGGAGCCGGACGGCAAGCTGGTCTGGACCTATTTCGAGGCGATGGTGCCGGAGGCTCTGCCGAAATCAATGCTGGTCGTCGGGTCCGGCGCGATCGGTATTGAGTTTGCGTCGTTCTACAACGCCTTTGGCGTCGACGTCACGGTCGTCGAGGTGATGGACCGGGTGTTGCCGGTCGAGGATGCGGAGATCTCGGCGCTCGCTAAGAAGGGCCTCGAAAAGGCCGGTCTCAAGATCCATCTGGAAACCAAGGTCGAGAAGCTCGACCGGAAGGCCGACAGCGTGACGGCGACGCTCACCGACAAGGCCGGCAAGTCGACGGAGCTGACCGTCGACCGGGTGATTTCGGCGGTCGGTGTCGTCGGCAACGTCGAGAACCTCGGCCTTGAAGCGCTTGGCGTGAAGACCGAGCGCGGCTGTGTCGTTATCGACGAGTACGGCCGCTCGAACGTGCCGGGCGTCTATGCCATCGGCGACGTCGCCGGCCCGCCGATGCTCGCGCACAAGGGCGAGCATGAGGGCATCATCTGCGTTGAGGCCATCGCCGGTCTGAAGCCGCATCCGATGGACAAGCTGAAAATCCCGGCCTGCACCTATTGCCAGCCGCAGGTCGCCTCCGTCGGTCTGACGGAGGGAAAGGCGAAGGAGGCGGGCCATGAGGTTCGCGTCGGGCGTTTCCCGTTCGTCGGCAATGGCAAGGCGATCGCGCTCGGCGAGCCGGATGGCCTGATCAAGACCGTGTTCGATGCCAAGACCGGCCAGCTTCTCGGTGCGCACATGATAGGCGCCGAAGTGACCGAGCTGATCCAGGGCTACGCGGTTGCGATGAACCTCGAGACCACTGAAGAAGAATTGATGCACACGGTCTTCCCGCATCCGACTTTGTCGGAAATGATGCATGAGAGCGTTCTCGACGCATACGGGCGCGCCATCCATATCTGAGCGCGGTTCGGCGACGGGTTCGAACCAACGCAACACAATGCCTGAAGCATGCATGTGATGATGGCTTCTCGCTTGTTTTAGCGGAGGAACTAGAATGGTTCATTGGTTCGGAAATCTCGCAGGACCGGCCGTCCGAACGGCCGGTTCGGGTGTCGTCGTTGCCCTCGCACTTTCGGGACTGGTTGCGACCGCGCCGGCCGCATTGGCAGAGCCATTTCCGGCGGAAGGTCTGATCTTGGTTGCCGGTGAGGCGCAATCGCCGATTGACGGAACCTGGCGGCTGCGCGGCAAGGGCACCGTGATCTCCATTCGCGGCAGCCGGAGCTTCGATGCAGATACCGGTCAGCCGCTCGGCCGCGATATTCGCCAATCGGGGCCGGCGAGCTTCAAGCTGTTCGATATCGCGTGTAACTGCCGCGCGACGATGAAGATCACCGCCGAGGGCACGCTGTCGGGCATCTCGCACTCGATTGTCGGCCCGGTTGGTTGGGAGTTGAAACCGCTCGATCTCGTCGATCCGGGGTGGTTCGACGAGACGGTCAGCAGCTACTGACACCTGATCGGCGCATGGCGATCCAAGTCCGCACGGTGCGGCACCCGGTTGCCTGACCTTGGCCGCAAATTCGGCTAGGATGACGCGGGGCCGAAGTTTTCGAGCGAAAGGGACAAGCCATGGATGGTCGTTCACTCATTATCTGGATCGTCATCGGTGTGGTCGCCGGCTGGCTGGCAAGCTTCGTCGTCGGTGGCGGCGGTCTGATCCGCTATCTGATCTGGGGCCTCGTTGGCTCGTTCGTCGGCGGTTTTCTCGCCAAGCAGTTCAATATCAGCCTCAATCTCGGCAGCGTGATCCTTGAGCAGATCCTGATCTCGACGGCCGGCGCGATCATCGTCGTGCTGATTGCGCGCTTTATCGCCTGAGGCTCGCAGCGCGTTGGCGCCAGCTGCGGGGTTGGTTTGAAATCTCCGCATCATCGTCTAAATAGCCGCGTGGCGGGACTGTCCGCCGCCGGCCAACAAGAGACCCGAAACATGGTCACTCTGATCGACACGCTGAGTGAGCGCGACAAGCCGGAACGGCCGCGTCATCCGGAAAAGGCGCATAAGCCGGACAAGCCGGTCGCGCGCAAACCGGCCTGGATCCGCGTCAAGGCGCCGGGCTCGCCGGTGTTTCGTGAAACGACGTCGATCGTGCGCGACAACGGGCTCGTGACGGTGTGCGAAGAGGCCGGCTGCCCGAATATCGGAGAGTGCTGGTCGAAGAAGCACGCGTCTTTCATGATCATGGGCGAGACCTGCACGCGGGCCTGCGCCTTCTGCAACGTGCGCACCGGCATGCCGGATCCGCTCGACGCTGGCGAGCCGGAACGCATCGCGGCTGCTGTCGCGCAGATGGGGCTCGATCATGTGGTGATCACCTCGGTCGATCGCGACGACCTTGCCGACGGTGGCGCGGCGCATTTCGCCGCCGTCATCGGTGCGGTCCGCACCGCATCACCCGAGACGACCATCGAGGTTCTGACGCCGGACTTCCTGCGCAAGGATGGCGCGCTTGAAGTCGTCGTCGCGGCAAAGCCCGACGTCTTTAACCACAATCTCGAGACGGTGCCGTCGAACTATCTGACGGTGCGCCCGGGTGCGCGTTACTTCCATTCGATCCGGCTGTTGCAGCGGGTGAAGGAACTCGATCCGACGATGTTCACCAAGTCGGGCATCATGGTCGGGCTCGGCGAGGAGCGGAACGAGATCCTCCAGCTCATGGACGATCTGCGCAGCGCCGATGTCGACTTCCTCACCATCGGCCAGTACCTGCAGCCGACCCGCAAGCATCATCCGGTCGAATTCTTCGTCACGCCTGACGAGTTCAAGGCCTACGAGTCGATGGCCTATTCCAAGGGCTTCCTGATGGTGTCGGCAAGCCCGCTGACCCGGTCTTCGCATCATGCGGGCGATGATTTCCGCCGGCTGCGCGATGCACGCGCCAAGGCCAAAGGCTTTTAATCTCCAGGTACGTCATGGCCCGCTTCGAGACCAAGCATCGCGTTCAGCACAGCGCGGAAAATATGTTCGCGCTGGTCGCCGACGTGGAGCAGTATCCGCAGTTCGTGCCGCTCTGCCAATCGACAGCGGTTCGCGGGCGTAAGGACCTCGGCGACGGCAGCGAGATGATCGTTGCCGACATGACGGTCGCCTACAAGCTGGTGCGCGAAACCTTCACCAGCCGGGCGCATTTCGACCGGCCGAAGATGGAAATCAATGTCTCCTATCTCGACGGCCCGTTCCACCATCTAGACAATCGCTGGCGTTTCGACCCGGTCGATGATGCGACGTGCGACGTTCATTTCTACATCGATTACGAGTTTCGCTCGCGGCTGCTTGGCTCGCTGATGGGCACGATGTTCGGGCTGGTGTTCGGGAAATTCTCCGAGGCCTTCGAGAAACGTGCCGACCAGATCTATGGCAAGGGTGACGTGCTGGTGAAGAGCTGAAGGCCCGACCGGCTTATCCCTCGGATGCAATCCGCTCGATGAGCGCCAGCGCGTCTTCGACCGTGGCGAGGCGGATGCCCGTGCGTCCGAGATCGCCGTAGCGGCGTTCGAGGTGAACGGTCGGAAAGCCTTCGCGCGCTGCTGCCAGATGGACGAGGCCGACTGGCTTTTCCACGCTGCCACCGCCAGGGCCGGCAACGCCGGTGACAGCCACCGCGATCTGGGCGCGCGAATGGCCGAGCGCCCCTTCAGCCATCGCGCGGGCGACGGGTTCGCTCACCGCGCCATGGGTTTCGACGAGTTCACCCGGAACGCCGATGGATTCAGACTTCGCTTCGTTGGAATAGGTGATGAAACCGCGTTCGACGACGTCGGACGAACCGGCAATGGCGGTGAGCGTGCCGGCAATCAGGCCGCCGGTGCAGGATTCCGCAGTCGCGACCATCAGTCCCTTGCCGCGCAGCAGGGTGAGCAGGGCTTCGGCGCGGGGCAGGAGAGGCGTCAGATCGGTCACGGTCAATCCTCCAGAGGTAGGCGTACCGTCGCACTCGCCATCGCGGCAATGCCTTCACGGCGGCCGGTGAAGCCGAGCTTTTCCGTCGTCGTTGCCTTGACTGAAACCCGGTCGGCCGCGATGCCGCAAGTCTCGGCGATGCGGGCGCGCATTTCCTCGCGGTGTGGACCGATCTTCGGCGCCTCGCAGATCAGGGTGAGATCGAGATGAGCAACGATGCCGCCGCGCCGTGTCACTGAGGCGACCGCTTCCTTCAGGAACAGATCGGACGGCGCGCCTTTCCATTGCGGATCGGACGGCGGGAAGTGGCTGCCGATATCGCCTTCGCCGAGTGCGCCAAACAGAGCGTCGGTCAGCGCGTGCAGGCCGACATCGGCATCGGAGTGGCCGGCGAGTTTCGCCGTATGCGGTATCGCGACGCCGCCGAGCGTGACGGCGTCGCCGTCGGCAAAGGCGTGTACGTCGTAGCCGGTGCCGACACGAATGTCGGCAAGGCGCGTCCAGTCTTCCCGGCGCAGGCGTGTGTCGGCGGTCATCAAATCCTCGGCGGTGGTCAGCTTGGTGTTTTCGGTGTTGCCCTCGACCAGGCGCACGGTCAGGCCGGCCCATTCGGCGACGGCCGCATCATCGGTGAACTCATTCGCCGACTCCGTAGCGGCGCGCCGGTGTGCGGTGAGGATCTTGGCGAAGTCGAAGCCCTGCGGCGTCTGCGCCCCCCAAAGCCCCGCGCGCGGAATGGTCTCGGTGATCTCGGTGCCGCAGTCCAATTGACGCTTCAACGTGTCGACGACGGGCAGGGCGGCGATCGCGCCATCGGCTTCGGCAAGCGCATCGACCACGCGGTCGATTGTCTGTGCCGATACGAAAGGGCGGGCGGCGTCGTGAATCAACACGATATCGGGCGGGTCGCCGGCCAGTGCTTCGAGACCGGCAAGTACGGATGCCTGGCGGGTCGCACCGCCGAAGGCCGACTCGTGCGGTCCGCCGATAGCCGACACCGCATCGGCGAATGCATCTGCATCGTCGCGATGAATGACGGTCACGATACGCGTGACGCGTGGATGGTCACGAAAGCTGCACAATGTCCGGGCAATAACCGGTTTTCCCGCCAGGGTCCGGTATTGCTTCGGGCGGTCGTCAGCCGGGTCTGCGGCGCGCGATCCGCGGCCTCCGGCAACAATTATTGCGGCGACAAGGGGTTGGAAGATGTGCGTTTCTGACATATCGCCTATGACCGTGTTTTCAGGCCTCTTGTAACACGATGACCGCGATAACCAAGCGATGAGCTTTCGTGCACTACGACGTTATTCGCGTTGCGATGCGGCATCGAGTTGTCTAATATCTACGCAATGAATGACTCTGCTTATCCTGTAGGCAATTCGGTGTCCCAAGCTTGCACAGAAGGGTTTCGCGTCGGCGACGTCTCGCTCGCAAACCCCGTCTTCCTTGCGCCGATGGCCGGCATCACGGACCTGCCGTTCCGTCGCATCGCGGCGCGATTTGGCGTGGGTGCCGTCGTGTCGGAGATGGTCGCGAGCGGCGAGCTTGTCACCGGCCGGGCCGAAGCGCAGATGCGCATGGAGGGCGAGGGCATCTTTCCCCACATGGTGCAGCTTGCGGGCCGCGAAGCGCCCTGGCTTTCCGAAGCTGCCCGTATCGTCGAAGGCGCGGGCGCCGACATCATCGACATCAATATGGGCTGTCCGTCGAAGCGCGTGACCACCGGCTATGCAGGCGCGGCGCTGATGCGCGATCTCGATCAGGCGCTGGAGCTGATCGAGGCGGTGATTGGCGCCGTTTCGGTTCCGGTGACGGTCAAGATGCGGCTCGGTTGGGATGAAGGCTGCCTCAACGCCGCGGACCTGGCACGCCGCGCGCAGGACGCCGGCGTCAAAATGATCAGCGTGCACGGGCGCACCCGCAACCAGTTCTACAAGGGGAAGGCCGATTGGGACGCAATCGGCGCGGTGCGCGAAAGCGTTTCCATCCCTGTCATTGCCAATGGCGACTGCACCGGGTTCGACGAGGCCGATGCGATGCTCGCCGCTTCGGGCGCCGCCGGAATCATGATTGGGCGAGGCGCCTATGGCCGCCCCTGGTTTCCGGGGCATGTGGCGCACTACCTCGCCACCGGCGAACGCAAGGCCGAACCAACGGGCGCGGAATTGCTGGACCTCATTCACGAACACTACGACGCGGTTGTCACGCATTACGGCCTGCCGTTCGGCGTCCGCAACGCCCGCAAGCATCTTGGCTGGTACATGGATGGCTGGCCGCTCGACGACACAGGCGCGAAGGCGCTCAGGCGGACAATCCTGACGGAAACCGACCCGGAACGGGTCCACGATTATCTCGACCGTTGGTTCGAGAGCGAACGAAAGGTCGCGTGAATGGCAAGCGATATGGCCAAAGGACAGAACCAGCCGTGTGGAGAGATTGCGCAGGCAATGCTCGACGCGCTGCCGCATCCGGTGATCCTGATCGTCGGCGACATGGGTGTCGCGGCGTGCAACAGCGCCGGCGAGAACTTCTTCCAGGTCAGCTCGACGTTCCTCACGCGGCACGGCCTGCGGCAGTTCGTGCCGTTCGGCAGCCCGCTTCTGGCGCTGGTCGAGGAAGTGCGCCGGCGCGGCACACCGGTCAACGAATACCGGGTCGACATCGGCTCGCCGCGGATCGGCAGCGAACGCGTCGTCGACATTCATGCCGCGCCGATGCCGACGCCAGCCGGTGCGGTCGTCGTCATGCTGCAAGAGCGCTCGATGGCCGACAAGATCGACCGTCAACTTACGCACCGAAATGCCGCGCGTTCAGTGACCGGTCTTGCCGCGATGCTGGCGCATGAGATCAAGAACCCGCTTTCAGGTATTCGCGGCGCCGCGCAGTTGCTCGAACAATCGGCGGATGACAGCGATCGGGCACTGACCCGGCTGATCATGGAAGAGGCCGACCGGATCGTCGAACTGGTCAACCGGATGGAGGTCTTCTCCGATGACCGTCCGACGGATCGTATGCCGGCCAATATCCACGTCATTCTGAACCGGGTGAAGCGCATCGCCCAATCAGGTTTCGGGCGCGATATCCGTTTCGTCGAGGAATACGACCCTTCGCTGCCGCAGGTTTTGTGCAATCAGGACCAGATCATTCAGGTGTTCCTCAATCTTGTGAAGAACGCGGTCGAGGCGATCGGCGACAGGCCGGACGGAGAGATCATCCTGTCGACTGCGTTCCGTCCCGGCATCCGCCTGTCGGTGCCGGGCGGCGGCGACAAGGTCAGCCTGCCGCTTGAATTCTGCGTGCGCGACAACGGGCCCGGCGTGTCGGAGGACATCCTCCCGCATTTGTTCGATCCGTTCGTCACCACCAAGATCAACGGGACCGGCCTCGGTCTCGCGCTCGTCGCCAAGATCGTCAACGACCATGGCGGCGTCATCGAATGCGACTCCCAACCCAACCGCACGGTCTTTCGTGTGCTCATGCCGGCCTATACGGGTGAGGCCGGCGACGATCCCACCGTGGCGGAGGAAAGCTGATGTCTCTTGGAAAAATTCTCGTCGCCGACGACGACACCGCCATCCGCACCGTGCTCAACCAGGCGCTTTCGCGCGCCGGCTACGAAGTCCGGCTGACGTCCAACGCGGCGACGCTATGGCGTTGGGTGAGCGAGGGCGACGGCGATCTGGTCATCACCGATGTGGTGATGCCGGATGAAAACGCCTTCGATCTGCTGCCGCGGATCAAGCGGTTGCGACCCGACCTGCCGATCATCGTCATGAGCGCGCAGAACACCTTCATCACAGCCATTCGGGCTTCGGAAAAGGGCGCTTACGATTATCTGCCGAAGCCGTTCGACCTGAAGGAGCTGATTGCGATCGTCGGGCGTGCGCTCGCCGAGCCGAAGCGCTCCCACAAGGCCGATGAGGGCGGCGAAGGGGCCGATACGATCCCGCTCGTCGGGCGTTCGCCGGCGATGCAGGAGATCTACCGGGTTCTCGCCCGGCTGATGCAGACCGACCTGACGGTGATGATCAACGGCGAGTCGGGCACCGGCAAGGAGCTGGTCGCGCGCGCGCTGCATGACTACGGCAAGCGGCGGAACGGGCCGTTCGTTGCCATCAACATGGCGGCGATCCCGCGCGATCTGATCGAGTCCGAGCTGTTCGGCCACGAGAAGGGCGCGTTTACCGGCGCCCAGAACCGTTCAGCCGGTCGCTTCGAGCAGGCCGAGGGCGGCACGCTGTTCCTCGATGAAATCGGCGACATGCCGATGGAAGCACAGACGCGGCTTCTGCGCGTGCTGCAGCAAGGCGAATACACCACGGTTGGTGGGCGCACGCCGATCAAGACCGATGTGCGGATCATCGCGGCGACCAACAAGGATCTGCGGGTGCTGATCAATCAGGGCCTGTTCCGCGAAGATCTGTTCTTCCGCCTCAACGTGGTGCCGATCCGGATTCCGCCGTTGCGCGAACGCGCCGATGACATCCCGGATCTGGTGCGCCATTTCTTCTCGCAGGCGGAACGCGAAGGCCTCGGCGCCAAGCAGATGGAGCCGGCCGCCGTCGAGATGCTGAAGCGCTATCGCTGGACCGGTAACGTTCGCGAACTTGAAAACCTCGTGCGCCGTCTCGCGGCGCTCTGTCCCGACGACACGATCACGGCAAGCCACATCGCCCAGGAACTGGAGCGGCCCGTCATGGTGCCGGCCGGCGAGCCGGTTGCCGAGGCGGACAACCTTCCGGGCTTCATGGAGCAGTATCTCGCCAAGTATTTCAATCAGTTCGGCGATGATCTGCCGCCTCCGGGCCTGTTGCAGCGGATCCTGCGCGACGTCGAATACCCGCTGATCACGGCTTCGCTTGCGGCGACGCGCGGCAATCAGATCCGGGCGGCGGAACTGCTGGGCGTCAACCGCAATACGCTGCGCAAGAAGATCCGCGATCTCGATATCCAGGTCTATCGCGGCATGCGCTGACCACTAACTCGTACCACGCGACCCCGCTGGACTTTTTGTCCGGTGAGGTCGGAATTCGGCTGTCTCATTTTCGCAACAATGTTGTAAGATTGCTACGCATCGCTTCGGATTCGCGGCGCCCTTCGCCGGCGGAACTGGGGCGTGTTTCTTGTGCCGAAATGCCGATTGGCTCCCGCCAGTCGCCGGCATGTCATAGCAAATCTGCAGGGATTGCCTCGTGGACGAAATAGTCCCGCATCAGAATCCGCCGCTGCCGGGAGATAGTGACGACGAGGATTCGCGGCCAGCCAAACGCTGGCTAAGCGTGAGGTCGCTCGGTCTCGTCATTGTCATCGTCACGCTGGTGTCGTTGGCGATCACCTTCCTGATCCTGACGGGGTCGACGACGATACCGCCGACCAAGACCGTCGTGCGGGTCGCGATGGCGATCAACGGGATCCTTGCCGTCGTGCTTATCGGCACCATCGGCTGGGAGATTCTCAGCCTGGTGCGGGCGCGTCGGCGCGGTCGTGCGGCGGCGCGGCTGCATGTGCGCATTGTCACGCTGTTCAGTGTGATCGCGGCATTCCCGGCGATCGTGGTGGCGATCACAGCGTCGATCACGCTCGACCAGGGTCTCGACAGATGGTTTCAGGACCGAACGCGGGGCATCGTTTCCAACGCGCTGACGGTGGCCAATGCCTATCTGCAGGAACACGCCCATGTGCTTCGCGGCGACCTGATCGCCATGGGTGCGGATGTCGACCGTGCCAAGCAGCTCTATGACTACGAGCCGAGCCGGTTCGACACGTTCTTTCAGACACAGGCGTCGCTGCGTCTGCTGCCGGCGGCCTATCTCGTTGGCCCTGACGGCAAGGTGATCACCAGCGCGGTCCTCAACCCCGAAATGAACGTGTTGATGCCGCCTCCGCAGGCGATCAGCCAGTCGGCTGTCGGCAAACCGGTCCTGATCGCGCCCGGGCCGTCCAATCTCGTCGGCGGCGTCGTGAAGCTTGCGGCCTATGAGGACACCTATCTCTATGTCGTGCGCATGCTCGACCCGCGGGTGATCGAATATCTGCGTCTGGCCAAGGAAAACGCCGACGAGTACTCGCAGATGGAAGAAAACCGGTTCGGCGTGCAGGTCGCGTTCGGGCTGGTCTATATCGGCGTCGCGCTGGTTCTGTTGCTCGTCTCGATCTGGATCGGGCTTGGCTTCGCAAACCGGCTGGTTGCGCCGATCCGTCGGCTGATTGGTGCCGCCGACCAGATTTCGCGCGGCAATCTCGACGTCACCTTGCCGATCAACGGGCGTGAGGGCGACCTTGCGCGGCTCGGTTCGACGTTCAATACGATGACAGGCCAGCTTCGCCATCAACGTGGTGAGCTGCTTGCGGCAAACAAACTGATCGACCGTCGGCGTCGCTTCACCGAGGCCGTGTTGTCGGGTGTCACGGCCGGTGTTCTCGGTATCGACGAGGGCGGATCGGTGACCCTTGCGAACCGCTCCGCGGTGGAGCTTCTGGAAGTCAACGAAGCGCTTCTTATCGGCCATCCGATCGAAGATACGGTGCCGGAACTGCGGCACATCGTGGAAGAGGCGCGCAGCGACACGTCACGGGAACGTCTCGAGCAGATCACGCTTTTACGCGACGGGCGGGAACGCATCATTTCGGTGCGGGCCACCAACGAGCGGTCGCCGAGCGAAGAACACGGAATCGTGGTCACGCTCGACGACATTACCGATCTGGTCTCGGCGCAACGTGCCTCGGCCTGGGCCGATATCGCGCGGCGGATCGCGCATGAGATCAAGAACCCGCTGACACCGATCCAGCTCTCGGCCGAGCGCCTGCGCCGCCGCTACGGGCGCAAGATCGAGGACGATACGGCGGTCTTCGATCAATGTGTCGACACGATTATCCGCCAGGTCGGCGATATCGGTCGCATGGTGGACGAGTTCTCCGCCTTTGCCCGCATGCCGAAAGCGGCGATCACGCCTGGGGACCTTACCGAGGCGGTCTCGGAAGCGGTGTTCCTGCAGACGGTCGGCAACCCGGAAATCGAGATCACGACGGAATTTGCCGAAAAGCCGATGCCGGCGACGTTCGATCACCGGCTGATCACACAGGCCGTGACCAATGTGGTGAAGAACGCCACCGAGGCGGTTGAGGCGGTTCCGGCGGAAGAGCAGCGGCCGGGCAAGATTCATGTCCGGACCTATCGCGACGGGGATTTCTTCGTCGTCGACATAATCGACAACGGTATCGGGCTGCCGGTCGAAAGCCGGCGACGTCTGCTCGAGCCGTATATGACGACGCGCAAGAAGGGCACGGGCCTTGGCCTGGCAATCGTCGGCAAGATCATGGAAGAGCATGGTGGCTGCATCGAGTTGCTCGACGCGCCCGCGGTCGCCGAAGGCGGGCATGGTGCGATGGTGCGGCTGCTGCTTGCCGCGCACGACGTCAACGCAGACTCCGAAGACAATCAGCAACGCCCAGAAGAACGGTCGGAAAACGATGGCTAGCGATATTCTCATAGTCGACGACGAAGCTGATATCCGCGAACTGGTCGCGGGCATTCTCGATGATGAAGGGCACGGGACGCGGGTTGCAGGCGATGCGGATTCGGCGCTTGCGACCATCGCCGAACGGCGACCGTCTCTGGTGTTCCTTGATATCTGGCTGCAGGGCAGCCGGCTCGACGGCCTGGCGTTGCTCGACGAGATCAAGGCCGGGCACCCGGACCTGCCGATCGTGATGATTTCCGGCCACGGCAATATCGAAACGGCGGTGTCGGCGATCCGCCGCGGGGCGTATGACTATATCGAGAAGCCGTTCAAGGCGGACCGGCTGGTGCTGGTCGCGGAACGTGCGCTCGAAGCCTCGATGCTGAAGCGCGAGGTCAAGGAGCTTCGCCAGCGTAGCGGTGAGGCGCGACAACTGGTTGGCTCGTCGTCGGTGATGAACCAGCTGCGCCAAACCATCGAGCGCGTGGCGCCGACCAACAGCCGAATTCTGATTTCGGGTCCGTCGGGTTCCGGCAAGGAACTCGTCGCGCGCACGATCCACGCGTTGTCACACCGCGACAGCAGTCCCTTCGTCGCGCTGAATGCCGCCGCCATCACGCCGGACCGGATGGAAGAGGAGCTGTTCGGCACCGAAACCGAGGGCGGCGTCGCGCGAGTCGGCGCGCTTGAAGAGGCTCATGGCGGGACGCTCTATCTCGACGAAATCGCCGATATGCCGCGCGAAACGCAGAACAAGATCCTGCGAGTTCTGGTCGAACAGAAGTTCCAGCGCGTCGGCGGGTCGACACGGGTTCATGTCGATGTTCGCGTAATTTCTTCGAGTGCGCGAAACCTCGAGGCGGAGATCGCCGACGGCCGTTTCCGCGAGGACCTGTTTCATCGTCTGAGCGTCGTGCCGCTGCGAGTTCCGGGGCTGTCGGAACGGCGGGAGGATGTGCCCGAGCTGGTGCAGTTCTTCATGCAGCAGGTGTCAGGTTCGACCGGGATGCCGGTGCGCAATATCGGCAATGACGCAATGGCGGTGCTGCAGGCGCACGACTGGCCGGGCAACATTCGCCAACTTCGCAACAATGTCGAACGGCTGCTGATTCTGACACGCGGCGATCCCGACGCGACCATCACGGCAGATCTGTTGCCGGCGGAGATCGGCGCGATGCTGCCGTCGCTGTCTTCGAACAGTGGTGGCGACCACCTCATGTCGTTGCCACTTCGCGAAGCGCGCGAGATTTTCGAACGCGACTATCTCAAGGCGCAGATCGATCGCTTCGGAGGCAATATCTCGCGCACCGCGGAATTCGTCGGCATGGAGCGTTCGGCGCTGCACCGCAAGCTGAAGTCGCTGGGCCTCGGCTAACGGCGCCTCCGCGCCATTCATCGCCGCGAAACCGATGCGGCGCTTCATCCACGAAAGCTGACCTGTGCCGGCGTCCGGCTGGGAATAGTAGGCATGCGCACCAAATTAGGGCGTATACGTAATGTATTAATGCGTCGTTTTTGCTAAATAGTTCGAAAACCACACATTACGTAAGGTTATTTTGTTCGAGATTCCGTATTTGCAGCACCTAGGATTCAACCCCTAACGGATATTGGGCAAATATTCCGCACTATAACTTGGCGTTAACCACTTCCACGCAATCAATACTGGCAACTCGTCCGCTTTCCTTCGAAGCGCGCGAGTCGCTGGGGTCTCGATGTGGCAGGGAGAATGGTGATGAGTGCGAAGTCGGAGCAGGTCGCAGGATTTATTCGCACCGCGGGTCTTGGGGAAGAGAACGCACAAACGGTCTGGGGTGACCTGTCGAGGGATATTCAGAAGGACCTTGCGGATTTCTATGACGAACTGCAGAAATTTCCCGAACTCTCGAAGATCATTTCCGACCACAATGACGTCGAGACCCTGAAGAAGGCGCAGATCAATCACTGGTCCTTGCTGTTTCAGGATGAACTTACCGAAGAATATCGACGCCGAGCGGTCAATATCGGGAACACACACACCCGGATCGGGGTCAACTCGACGTGGTATATGTCGGCCTACGCTTGGCTTTTGATCCGCTTCGTTCCAGTGCTGACCGAGAAGTATCGGATGCGCCCGAAGAAGCTCAATCAGGCGCTGAAGACTCTGATCTACCGCGCGTTTTACGACATGATCCTGTCCAACAGTGCGTATGAGGATGGCGTGATTGCCGAGAAGGCGAACGAGGTCGAGCATGAGGGCGACCTGCACAACCTGAAAAACCTCGCCAATACGGTTTCGGATGTCAACGAGGTGGCGCTCGATCTGGCCTATCTGTCCGGCAACAGCCGTGAGGTCAGCGTCAACTCGCAGACGATCTCGGCGGCGGCGAGCGAGCTGGTCGCTTCGGTTGAGGAGATTTTCCGCAACTCCGAAGGGGCGGCGGCGGACGCCAGTGAGACCGATCATACGGTCAGTGCCGGGCGGAACGCGGTTTCGAAAGTCTCTGAATCTATTGCCAATATCGCCGAAGCCGTCGACGAGACCGCGCAAAGCGTCGATCAGCTTTCCAAGGCTTCCGAACAGATCGGCCAGGTGCTGACGGTTATCGAGGATATTGCCGCGCAGACCAATCTGCTTGCCTTGAACGCGACGATTGAAGCGGCGCGGGCCGGCGAGGCGGGAAAGGGATTTGCCGTCGTTGCGTCGGAAGTGAAGGGCCTCGCGACCCAGACCTCGCGCTCCACGGAAGATATCGCGCGGCGGGTCTCCTCGCTTCGCACCGGTATGAATGCGATCCTCTCAACGATGGAGCAGTCGAAAAACGCGGTGGTTGCCGGCCAGGATGCCATTCAGGACGCGGCCTCGACGATCGACCAGATCGCCGAACAGGTCGGCAATGTCTCGGTCAAGATGAGCGATATTGCCGGTATTCTGCAGCAGCAGAAGGACTCCAGTGTCGAAATATCGCAAAGCATTGACCGGGTCGCCGATACGGCATCGGAAAACGAAGAGCGGCTGGTGCGCATGGCCGGCAAACTGCACAGCAGCAACCAGCGCTTCTCCGAGAGTGCAAAGTACTGGTTCAAGACGGATTCGCATCGCGCCACCTGCGAGATGGCCAAGATCGACCACGTGATGTTCAAGAAGCGCGTGGTCGACATTCTGCTCGGTACCGAGACGCTCGACGGTGCCGGCTTGCCCGATCACATCAGTTGCAATCTGGGCCGCTGGTACGAATCGATCAAAGACAGCGAAGTCCGGGATCTTCCGGCGTTCGCGAAACTCGCCGCACCGCATCGCCGCCTGCATGATGCCGCGCGAGAAACGCTCGATGCGCATGCGCGCGGCGACAAGGAAGCCTCGATGGCTGGGCTCAACGTCCTCAACGAGGCAAGCAGCGAAGTCCTGTCCGTTCTCGATGAACTCTCCGACATGCTGTTCGGCGAACTGGCGCATATCGATCGTCGCACCTATCGGCGAAAGGTTGCCCGAGGAGAACTGAAGACCCGTGTCGGCGACGCCGAAAAGAAACTGGAACTGCGCAATATGTCGAGTGGCGGGGCGGGCGTTACCGGTCTGACCAAGGACGATGTCGGCAAGCAGGTGCAACTCGATGATGAAGGGGAAATCACCGGCACGGCGGTTTGGTCGGACGGCATCAGCGGCGGTGTGAAGTTCGACAAGCCGATCGCCGAGGACATCCTCAAGCGCTACCTCGAAGGGTAGGGTCAGGTTGTCGCATTCCGGGACGAGGGGCGGAGCGGAAACGTTTCGCCCTTTTTCGTTCGTGATGGGATCGGGGAAGTCTTCCGAAGACGCCTTTTCGCGAAGCTGCCAAGATCGCGGTTTGCGTTTGTTCGGCGGCGCGGTAAAACAGCGGCAACGAAGCAAGAGGGATCTTCATGAAGGTCTTAATCTGTGGCGCCGGGCAGGTTGGTTACGGTATCGCCGAGAAACTTTCGGCCGAACAGAACGACGTCACGGTGATCGATTCCTCACCGGATCTGATCAATGCGGTACGAGAGAATCTCGATGTGCGCGGCTTTGTCGGGCACGGCGCGCATCCTGATGTGCTGCATCAGGCTGGCGCCGATCAGGCAGACATGCTGATTGCGGTGACCCTGTATGACGAGGTCAACATGGTCGCCTGCCAGGTTGCGCACTCGCTCTTCAACGTGCCGACCAAGGTCGCCCGTGTGCGCTCGCAAAGCTACCTGCAGCCGCACTGGCAAGATCTGTTTTCGCGCGACCACCTGCCGATCGATGTGATCATTTCGCCGGAAATCGAAGTGGGCGAGATGGTGTTGCGTCGGCTGGCATTGCCGGGGGCGGTCGAGACGGTGCGTTTCGCAGATGATCAGGTCATCGTGGTCGGCATCATGTGCGATGAGGACTGCCCGGTTATCGATACGCCGATACGGCAATTGTCGGAGCTTTTCCCCGATCTCGGCGCGGTTGTCGTCGGCATCTTCCGCGATCAGCGGCTGTTCGTGCCGCGCATCAACGACACGATGCTAATCGGCGACCTCGTCTATGTGGTCGCGCGGCGTGACCAGGTTGCCCGCACGCTCGGAATCTTCGGGCATGAGGAACCGGAGGCGAACCGGGTCGTTATCGCCGGCGGCGGCAATATCGGTCTCTACGTATCGCGCGCGCTGGAACAGCGTCAGGCACGGGCCAAGGTCAAGATCATCGAAGCGTCGCGCGATCGCGCGATCGGCATTGCGGACCAGCTCAAGCGCACGGTCATCCTGCACGGCAACGCGCTCGATCAGGAGATCCTGCGTGAGGCGGACGTCCACGAGTCGGACACCATGATCGCCGTGACCAACGACGACGAGGTCAATATCCTCACCAGTGTTATGGCAAAGAAACTCGGCTGCCGGCGCAATCTCTGCCTCATCAACAACACCAGCTATCATGCGTTCGCGCATGCGCTTGGCATCGACGCGCATATCAACCCGCGCGCAGTGACCGTGTCGAAGGTGCTGCGCCATGTGCGGCGTGGCCGCATCCGCGGCGTTCACTCATTGCAGAATGGCGGCGCGGAAGTGATCGAAGCCGAGGCGCTGGAGACGTCGCCGCTGGTCGGTCATCCGCTGCGCGATCTCGATCTGCCGGACGGCATCCGCATCGGCGCGATCTACCGCAACGGCAAGGTGGTCATTCCGCGCGGCGACGCGCAGATTCAGGCGAGCGACCGCGTGGTGATCTTTGCCGTCGCCGGGCGCGTGCGGCAGGTCGAGCAGATGTTCCGCGTCAGCCTCGAGTTCTTCTAGGCCGTCTGCGATGACCGGCATCCTCTACTATTTCGCCAGCATCCTCGCGGGGCTCTCCGTCGCCATGCTGTTGCCGGTGTTCGTCGCAGCGTCGTTCGGCGAAATGCGTGTGATGCAGGATTTCGCGCTGGTGGCGACGCTGACGGTGTTCGTTGCCGGGGCAACCTCTTTCGCGTTGTCGGGGCAAGGGCGGCGGCTTGCGAATGCCGGCGGCTATTCGCTGATCGTCGTCATCTGGGTCGCGACGCCGTTGATTGCGTCGCTGCCGATGGTGGTGGCGACGGAGCTTTCCTTCATCGACGCCCTATTCGACGCTGTGTCGGGCCTGACGACCACCGGCGCGAGCGTCGTCACGCGCGTTGAGAGTTTGCCGAAAGCGCTGATTTTCTGGCGTTGCGAACTCCAATGGCTCGGCGGGTTTCTGACGCTTCTGTCGATCCTCATGATATTGGCGCCGGCCGGGGTGGGCGGCCTGCCGAACCGCCACATTCGCTTGCTGGAAGCCTCGGGACGCCAGGACGACAGGCGCATCGAACACCTGCTGCAGGAAACGGCAATCGGCTATGGCGCTGTTTCGCTTGCCTGCTTCGTCGGGCTGATGGTTGCCGGCCTGCCGATATTCGATGCCCTATGCCTTACCTTCACCACCGTGTCGACCGGCGGTTTCCTGCCGCATGACGGCACCATCGCCGACACTGCGGGGCCTGGCGCGCAGCTGTGGCTCTGCCTGTTCATGATCATCGGGGCAACCAGCGTTCTTTGGCACAGCATGCTCGTGCAACGCCGCTGGCACATGTTGCTGCAGCACCGGGAGAGCTACTTCGTGATCGGGACCGCGCTGGTGCTCGGGGTGGTGTATGCCTTCGTGTTGTTCCGCGCCGCCGGCTCAGCCGACGTGCTGCCGCCGCTGACCGCGTTGCGCGAAGGGGTGTTCACGGCGGTGTCGCTGGTCTCGACAACCGGCTTCGAGGTGCGCGAAGGCGGTTTTGCCGTACTCGCATTCCCGCTCGTTCTTTTCATCGCGATGATTGGTGGCGGTGCGTTTTCAACCGCCGGCGGGCTCAAGCAGTATCGCTTTGGCGGCATGCTGGTTCAGGCCTTCCGCGAACTCGATCGGATTCTTTATCCGCACGGGATCAGGCCGGCGCGCTTCGGCAGCCAGGCCTACGATATCCAGATGATGAAGGCGGTCTGGAGTTCCTTTGCCGTCCTTACAGGCGTGGTTCTGATTTCCGCGATCATTCTGTCGCTCAACATGCCGGACGCGGAAGGGGGAATCCTCGCCGCTGTCGCGCTGCTCAGCAACAGCGGGCCGATCTATGAGAGTGCTTGGCAGGAAGGCATTCGCACCTGGCCGTTGTTCGGCGCCTTCGAAAGCTGGGAAAAAGGTTTTGCGATTTTTCTGATGATCATTGGCCGCATTGAGATCCTTGCCCTTTTCGGCGCAATCAACCGAACCTACTGGTACCATCGCTAAACCGAGCATGGCCGCGATGAAGGCGATCGTGTGCTGCGTTTCGGTCTTTTCGCGCGGCCCGGATACGCGCTACGATGCGACGTCTCCCAAGCGGACCGGCACCTTGTCGAACGTCAGGGTGGCGGTGTCCAGCACGGCCTGTCTCACCGGGTCGTCATGAAAATGATGTGAGGATCCAATGACCCGTACGGCTTATGTGAACGGGCGCTACGTGCCGCATGGCCAGGCGGTGGTGCACATCGAGGACCGCGGCTACCAGTTTGCCGACGGGGTCTATGAGGTGTGCGAGATTCGCGACGGCATGGTCGTGGACGAGACCCGCCACCTCGACCGGCTCGAGCGGTCCTTGCGGGAATTGCGGATCGCCATGCCAATGGAGCGCAAGGCGCTTTCGATGGTTCTGCATCAGGTCGTGCGTAGGAATCGAGTCCGCAACGGCTCGGTCTATCTCCAGGTCACGAGGGGGGTCGCGCCGCGCGATCACTATTTTCCAACCAAGCCGGTGCGTCCTAGTCTTGTGATGACGGCACAGCCCGGAAACCGGACCGCGGCCGAGGCGATTGCGGCTGAAGGCGTGCGCGTCATTACCCGCCCGGACAATCGCTGGGAGCGGGTGGACATCAAGACGATCGGTCTGTTGCCAAACGTGCTTGCCAAACAGGCGGCGCGGGAAGCGGGTGCGCGCGAGGCGTGGCTGGTCGATGCCGGCGGGTATGTCACAGAGGGCGGCTCGACGAATGCGTGGATCGTGACTATGGATGGCGTCCTGGTCACGCGGCCGGCGGATACGGGCATCCTGAAGGGCATCACGCGTACAGGCGTCCTTGATATGGCGGCAAAGCTGGGGCTTGCGGTCGAGGAGCGGGCATTCACCGTGGAAGAGGCCAAGCGCGCGCGCGAAGCCTTCATGACGGCTGCCAGCACGATCGTCATGCCGGTTGTTCAGATCGACGATGCGACCATTGGTAACGGGCAACCAGGGTCGATCACAATTAGTTTACGCCAGCATTTTCATGACAATGTTGAGCAGACGCCGCTATGATCGGGGTGACGGTCATTTGCGTCGGGGGGAGTTTCCTTCCGCGTACGTGTTGCGTATGATTTCGAAAGCCGGTGCCTGATGTACATAGGATGCCAATGTACGCGGGTTCAGGGGCAGGGCTCGCACAGGCTGGAAGTTCGAAAAACAAAACGAACAAAATTAGGAAAAAAAATCAGATGGCGGACCGCGGGCAAAACCTCCAGGACACCTTTCTCAACCACGTTCGCAGAAACAAGATCCCCCTCACCATTTTCCTCATCAATGGCGTGAAGCTGCAGGGTGTGGTTACGTGGTTTGACAATTTTTGCGTGCTGCTTCGCCGCGACGGGCACTCCCAACTCGTCTACAAGCACGCCATTTCGACCATCATGCCCAACCAGCCGGTTCAGCTGTTTGAATCCGGTGACGAGGCTGGCGAGTAGGACTGAGTTTGATTGAAGCCGACTGATCGGCCTGTCTCGGACCACGATGTGCCGTCGGAAGAAATTTCCGACGGTGAGGGTGGTGCTACGCGCGCGCTTGTACTCGTCCCGATCCTGACCGGGCGGCAGCACGGTGCAATCCAGACCGACGCAGACGGGACAGACGTTGAGCGTGCGCCTGAAGCGCGGCTCGAGGAAGCCGTCGGTCTTGCCTCCGCCATCGATCTCGACATCGTCGAAGCCCAGCTTGTGCGAATTTCCGCGCCGCGCCCGGCGACGCTGTTTGGCTCGGGCAAGGTTGAGGACATCGGCGCGATCATCAAGGTCGAGTCGGTTTCGCTGGTGGTCGTCGACCATGCGCTTACGCCGATCCAGCAACGCAATCTGGAAAAGGCGTGGGGCGCCAAGGTCGTCGACCGGACCGCGCTTATCCTGGAAATCTTCGGTGCCCGTGCGCGGACCAAGGAAGGGCGCCTGCAGGTCGAGCTCGCCCACCTCAATTATCAAAAGAGCCGGCTGGTGCGCTCATGGACCCATCTGGAACGCCAGCGCGGCGGTTTCGGTTTCATGGGCGGTCCCGGCGAAACACAGATCGAGGCCGACCGGCGGCTGATCCAGGAGCGCATCGCGCGGCTTGAGAAAGATCTCGAGCAGGTTCGCCGCACCCGATCATTGCACCGGCGGGCGCGCAAGAAGGTGCCGCAGCCGGTGGTTGCCCTGGTCGGCTACACCAACGCCGGAAAGTCGACGCTGTTCAACGCGCTGACACGCGCCGAGGTCACGGCGCAGGATCAGTTGTTCGCAACGCTGGACCCGACGCTGAGGCGGGTCGCTCTGCCGCATGGTGGCGAGGCTATCCTGTCCGACACCGTCGGTTTCGTGTCCGACCTGCCGACCCATCTGGTTGCGGCCTTCCGCGCCACGCTTGAAGAGGTCGTCGAAGCCGACATCATTCTCCATGTCCGCGACATCAGTCATCCGGACAACGCCGCGCAGGCGCATGACGTTGCCGAGACGCTGGCGCTGCTTGATATCGACAGCCGCGACAGCAAGCGGGTCATCGAAGTCTGGAACAAGATCGACCGGCTCGATCCCGAGCAACACGACCGCCTGCTTGAGCAGGCGTCGAAGGAGACGCCGGGGCGCGTTTCGGTCATTGCGGTATCGGCCGTATCGGGCGAGGGGATCGACGCCCTTGTCGCGGCTATTGACGAGCGTTTGACAGCCGACCACATCTCGGTCGATCTGACGCTGCCCGTCAGCGAGGGCGCGATGCTTGCCTGGCTGTACCGGCACACCGAAGTGGTCGAGCGGGTGGAAGAGGACCTCGACCTGCATTTGCGTGTTCGCGTGTCGAAGCGACAGGCCGGCGAGTTCCGGCAACGGTTTTCGTCCTACCTTACAACAGACGAATTTCTTGTTGACGAATAATTGCCTTGCGCTCGTATGTTATAGGAATTTCTTCATTTAATATATGAGCTTTCCGGCTTCTCGGCTGTTGCGCACGCGTACCGGGCGCTTTCTAAGGCAGAAAACTCCACCAAGGTTCTGTATTTACTTGCCCTTTGGGGCCGTCTTGGCTTCCTGCCACAGCGCTTCCATCTCGTCGAGGCTGGCGTCCTGCAATGTGGAGCCTTGTTCTCCAAGGCGCGTTTCGATGTGGCGGAAACGGGTGCGGAATTTCTCGTTGGTCCGCTGCAGCGCCTTTTCCGGATCGATGTGGAGATGGCGCGCCAGATTGGCGACCACGAACAGAAGATCGCCGATCTCGTCCTCGATGCGGTCCTTGCTTTGCTCCGGCGCATTCAGTTCGACTTCGATTTCGCCGAGTTCCTCGTGCATTTTGTCCATGACCGAGGGAACGCTGTTCCAGTCGAAGCCGACGGTACCGGCGCGTCGCTGAAGCTTTTCGGCGCGCATCAGAGCGGGCAGGGAGATCGGCACGTCATCGAGCAGGCTCGGTGCCCGTTCCGCTGTGCCGTGCGCGGCGTGACGGGCAGCCTTTTCCGCTTTCTCTTCGGCCTTGATGGCGTCCCAGATTGCCTTCGACATGCCGGCTTCGTGTTGCTTCTGGTCGCCGAAGACATGCGGGTGGCGGCGGATCATCTTCCTGGTGATGGCGTGTACGACATCGCCGAAATCGAAGATGTCCTTTTCCTCGGCCATGCGGGAATGGAAAACCACCTGCAGCAGGAGATCGCCGAGTTCGTCGCAGATGTCGTCCGTATCGCCGCGATGGATCGCGTCGGCGACCTCATAGGCCTCCTCGATCGTGTACGGCGCGATGGTCGAGAAGTCCTGTTCCAGATCCCAGGGGCACCCGGTGACGGGGGTGCGGAGCGCCGCCATGATTTCGAGGAGGCGGGCAATATCGCGCGACGGCTTCATGAGATCGTCCTGGGTTGCGAGAAAGAAGTCTGTGGCGCGAAGCTAGCAAAGGGTAGCGCCAAGTGCGAGGCGCCTTGGCGACGGTCCACAGGTCGCTGGCGCTTCGAGGAAGAAATCGTGGGAAATCGAGAGAAATTCGGGCGTGCGGCGTTTCGCAACCCGTGCGGATGCTGCAGTGCCGTACTGTTGCCGCATTTGGTCATAATTCGGTAACCTTAAGCGGAGGCTTCGAATCCGAACGAAGCATCCTTAACGATGCTGTAATGGTCGCGGGCGAATTGTGAACTGGACGATGGGTGAGGTTGTCTAGGATCGCTTTAAGGGGCGTTTGCGGTTATCATCGACCGGTCTGGAATTCATCGCATGGACAGCTTTTGGCCCGTCACGCAGTCGACGAACAGCACCGGTGCATCAAGCCGACAAGCGTATC
Organism: Hyphomicrobiales bacterium; assembly: GCA_002869065.1. NCBI lineage: Bacteria > Pseudomonadati > Pseudomonadota > Alphaproteobacteria > Hyphomicrobiales > Hyphomicrobiales bacterium. Next base: position 641,806 of record PKTR01000001.1, on the reverse strand, counting down.
GAGTAGGGCGGTATGACTGACACCAACATTTCTTCCATGGCTCCGGCTCGCGCCACGCGTGGTGTGTCTCTGAAGCAGCTTGCGTTCGCGCTCGCCGCTTCGGTTGCCGTGATTGCCGTTGCCGGTTGCGCGTCGACGCCGAAGAAGACGGCGAGCCGATCGAGCACCAAGGAATATTTCTCTGAGAAGAAATACGGCGTCAAAGCCAGCCCGCGCGTCGCCGATGCCGGCGAAAAAGTGCGCAAGGGTGGTGGACGCTATCATGTCGGCAAGCCCTACAAGGTCGCCGGCAAGTGGTACCGGCCGAAACATCAGCCGAACTATTCCAAGACCGGCAGGGCGTCATGGTACGGTTCCGCTTTCCATGGCCGTCTGACCGCCAATGGCGAAGTCTACGACATGAACAGCCTGACGGCGGCGCATCCCACGCTGCCGCTGCCGTCCTACGTGCGGGTCACCAATCTAGCCAATAACCGTTCGGTCGTGGTTCGCGTCAACGACCGTGGACCGTTCCACGGCAAGCGCGTCATCGACCTGTCGAAGCGCGCGGCCGAGATGCTCGACTACAAGAGCAAGGGCGTGGCCAAGGTGCATGTCGACTATGTTGGCAAGGCGCCGCTGCATGGCCGCGACACGGAATACCTCGTGGCTTCATACCGGGGGCCGGGGCAGAGGAGCATCGGCGACGAGCTGCCGGCGGGTATCACCGCACCGGGCACGACGGTGCCGGGCACCATGCTTGCGCGGATAGACGATCTGGCGCCGGTTGCGGCAAATTCCGGCCGCCTGCCGATGCCGCCGATGCGGCCGTTCACCGTGCCCGCGCAGACCGTCATGGTTGCCTACGATCCGGCGACCGCGTTCAGCCAGCCGAACCCGAATTCGGGCGTGATGGTTGCCTCGCTTGAAAACGCCGCGCCTGCCGAGATGGCCGGCGAGGCGGAGTCTGCCCTTCCGAAAATTGACGAGCCCGCGGCACAAAAGCCGGAGGAACCTCGCCGTCTGTCGAGTGCGACCAGCACCTACAGCCCCGACACGCTCTCCCAGCCTGAACTTCCGGCGGGCCCGCGTCCCGATGTCGATGCGCGCAGCGTTCGCACCGTCGCGATCAACGCTCCGGTTTCCGCCAAACCCGCCCGCGCGGATGTTGTCAGCGTGAAGACCGTGCGCACTGCGTCGGTCGAAGCCGCACCGGTGCGAACGGTCGGCGCTCCGCCGCGCAATCTCGGTACGCTGCCGGCCAGCGCCGTCGGCGGAACCGGCGGACCGTTCCATCCGCTGCCGCCGGCCTCGGTAGGATCGAGTGCTTCTGTAAAGGGCCCGATGGTGCTGATCAGCTCCGGCTCGACCTCGTCTCCGACGGTCGCGGGCGCCCTGTTCTTTGCGCCCAACCAGCGCATCTCTGCTGCGCACCAGATGGTTGCCAGTGTCGCCAGCGACAGCATTCCGCTGAGCGCGCTTGCCGAGCGTCAGGAAAAGATGCGTGTCGCGAATGCCACGCCGTCTCACGAAAAAGTGCAGGTCGGGGTGTTCGGCGACAGTGCCAATGTTGCTCGTCTCGAACGCAAACTGGCGCGCTTCGGCACGGTGGAATCCCGGCCGGTTTCCATGAATGGTCAAATGCTTACGGCGGTCACCGTGGCGGCTTTCGCACCCGGGATCCGTGCCGACGATGCCGTTCGCGCGGCCGAGGCTCTGGGTGCGCGTGGCGCGCGCATCGTGCGTGACGGAAACTGATTACTCGCTATACTTGACGTCGGGGAGCGTTTGCGGCTGAGGGCCGGAGACGTATGCGGCTTTGCGCCAATCGGAACCTCTGCCGACCCTTGGGAGTCGGTTGGGAAACCCGGTGGACGTTGAGGAGGCTTCCGGTTCGCCGGAAGGGTGGACGTGTATTTCAGAGTATCGAGCCGGCAGGTCCGCGGTCCTGTGCGCTTTTGTGCGCATTTATTCCTTGTCGCGCTCGGCGTGATTGCCGGCGCATCGGCAAGCTTGCCACGCGCGCAGGCGCAAGGCTTCGAGACGGCCGCGAAGCAAGCGGTCCTGATCGAATCCGAGACCGGCGCCGTTCTTTTCGCCAAGAACGCCGATCAGCTTTTTCCGCCGGCGTCTATGGCTTTGCTGATGACGCTCGAAGTGGTGTTCGACGCTCTCAAGAAGGGCGAACTCACCCAGGATCAGACGATCGCGATCAGCGAATATGCGTGGCGCACAGGCGGTGCACCGGCGGGCCGGACGACGATGTTCGCGAAGCTGAAATCGGAAGTCCCGGTGATCGACCTCATTCGCGGCGTGATCGTTCACATTGCCTATGACGGGGCGATTGCGCTTGCCGAGGGGCTGTCCGGCTCCGAGCAGGCGTTTACGGAACGAATGAATGTGCGGGCCACGGAACTGGGTTTGCGGCGGTCCCGCTTCACCAATCCGATGGGCTATGAAGACGAGCGCATGAACGTCACGGCGCGCGAAATGGCCGAGCTCGCCAACCACATCATCAAGACGTATCCGCAATTCTATCCGATGTTTTCACAGCCGGATTTCACCTGGAACGACATCTACCAGCGCAACAAGAACAGCCTGATCGAGGGCAATTTCGGCATTGACGGCCTGATGGTCGGCGGAGCGAGCATCAAGGAGCTCGGCGCCGTGGCCTCTGCGGTCAAGGACGGACGGCGGCTCATTCTCGCTTTCTACGGCCTGCCGTCGAAGAAAGAGCGGGAGAAGCAGGCGAAGGCCCTGTTCGAATGGGGGTTTTCTTCCTTCGGGGACGTTCAGCTCTTTGCCGCAGGCGAAACCGTGGGTGAAGTCCGCGTGTTCGGCGGAGAAGAAACCTATGTCCCCGTCGTCGGGCGCGGCGCGGTGAAGGCCTATCTGCCGCTCGCAACCCGCAAGGGCTACAAGGCCCGCGTCGTCTATCGCGGACCGATCCCGGCGCCGGTGAAGGAAGGCGACGAGATCGCGCATCTCGAGGTCACCCATGAGGGCGCGATCGTCCAGAACATCCCGCTTTATGCGGCGAAATCGATGCCTGTCGGCGACTTCGGCGACAAAGCCCGGGATGGACTGATCGAAGCGCTCGCCGGCCTGTGGTATTGACCGCACGCCTCGCCTATAACCGGGGCAAAGGCGAGGGGACCGGTGGTGCGCGGCACATTCATCACTTTCGAGGGCGGCGAAGGGGCGGGAAAATCGACGCAGATCCGGCGTCTTGCCGAGCGTTTGCGCGATGAAGGCATTGCCGTTGTCGTGACCCGCGAGCCGGGTGGCTCAGCCGGCGCCGAAGCCATTCGCCATGTTCTCCTCTCGGGTGCGGCCGAGGCGCTTGGCCCGGCAACGGAAGCTGCGCTTTTTGCGGCGGCGCGGGCCGATCATATCGATGAAACCATCGAACCGGCTCTGGCGCGCGGCGACTGGGTTCTGTGCGACCGTTTCTATGATTCCACACGTGTCTATCAGGGTGCCGGCGACAACGTGGATACCGCGTTGATCGATCGCCTGCAGGCGATTGCGGTCGGATCGCGCCACCCGGATCTGACCCTCATTCTCGATGTACCGGTGGACATCGGCCTCGCGCGCGTTGCCGAACGGGCCAAGGCGAATGGGGATACCGATCCCGACCGCTTCGAGCGCAACGATCACAGCGTTCACGAAACGCGGCGGCAGGCGTTTCTGCAGATCGCGCAGGATGAACCGCAGCGGTGCGCGGTGATTGCTGCCAATGACGATGCAGACGCCATTGCAGCGCGCATCTGGCAGGTGGTCCGCGAACGCGTGCTGAAATCCGGGGAGGGCAGCGAATGACCGACGCCGTTCCCGGCGAAGCCGATGCGCTCGACGACATCGTGCTGCCGCGTGCGCAAACCGAGCTGATCGGTCAGCGCGAGGCCGAAGAAGACCTGCTGCAGAGCTACAAGAGCGGACGCATTCATCACGGCTGGATCCTGTCCGGGCCGCGCGGCATCGGCAAGGCGACGCTGGCATTTCGCTTCGCGCGCTTCGTGCTTGTGCACCCCGATCCGAAGGCGCCCGAGGTTCAGAACGCCCACGATCTTTCGATCCCGGAAGATCATCCGGTTGCGCGCAAGGTCGCGGTCTGCAGCCACGCCGATCTCTATCACCTTCGCCGCCCGTGGAACCCGAAGAACAAGCGCTTCATGACCGAACTGCCGGTCGACGAGGTGCGTCGCGCGACCTCGCTGTTCGAGACCACGGCCGGGGAAGGGGGCTGGCGTATCTGCATCGTCGACGCAGCCGATGACATGAACCAGAACGCCGCCAATGCGCTGTTGAAAATCCTCGAGGAGCCGCCGCCTCGGGCGCTGTTCCTGGTGCTGTCACACATGCCCGGCCGACTGTTGCCGACGATCCGGTCGCGCTGCCGCAAGCTGGTGCTGCGTTCGCTCGGCGAAGCCGACATCCGCGAGCAGGCGGCTGCAACACCCGTCGGTGCGGCGGCCAAGGGCGATGCCGTCAGCCGGGCTGCGGCATTGGCGCGCGGCAGTCTGCGTCGGGCCCTCGTTCTGCTTGCCTCCAACGGCGTCGAGATCTGGTCGGGGCTGGAAGCCGTCACGCGGCACTTTCCGGCACTCGATCGGCGCGCGGTACACGCATTGGCCGACCGGGTTTCGGAGCGCGGCGCCGAGGAATCCTACGCGCTTTTCGTCGACTTCGTGCGCGACTGGCTGTCCGAGCAGGTGCGCAACGGCGCGGCAAGCGGTGTCGCGGCGGGTGGCCTTTATGGCTGGAGCGAGGCCTGGGAGAAGGTCGAGCGCGTGGCACGCGAAACCGACGTTTTCAATCTCGACCGCAAGCAGGCGGTCTTCGATATCCTTCACACACTTGCGGAAGCAGCGCGAAATTCGCTATCCCCGCAGCAAACATAAGACAGACGCGCGAAGCGTCGCCATTTGCAAGGCACGGTCATGACCGAGAAACAGAAATTCTACATCACCACAGCGATTTCCTACCCGAACGGCGCGCCGCATATCGGTCATGCCTACGAGATTATCGCGACCGACGCGCTTGCCCGGTTCAAGCGGCTTGACGGGTACGACGTCTTCTTCCTTACCGGCACCGACGAGCACGGCCAGAAGATGCAGCAGACCGCGGCGGGCAAGGACCTCGCTGTTCGCGACTTCGCCGACCAGCAGGCGCCGCTGTTCATGAAAATGGCCGAGGCGCTGAATTGTTCGAATGACGACTTCATCCGTACCACCCAGGAGCGCCACTACAAGTCGGTGACGGCGATCTGGAACGAGATGCTGGAAAAGGGCGATATCTATCTCGACAAGTATTCCGGCTGGTACTCGGTGCGCGACGAAGCCTACTACGCGGAATCCGAGACCACGGTGCGCGAAGACGGCGTGCGCTACGGCCCGCAGGGTTCGCCGGTCGAATGGGTCGAGGAAGAGAGCTTCTTCTTCAAGCTGTCGGCCTACGAGAAGCCGCTGCTCGACCACTATGCCGCCAACCCGGACTTCATCGGCCCGGACGAGCGCCGCAACGAGGTTGTGAGCTTCGTCAAATCGGGCCTTCGCGACCTGTCGATGTCGCGCACGACGTTTGACTGGGGCATCCCGGTGCCGGGCCATCCGGGCCACGTCATGTATGTCTGGGTCGACGCGCTGACCAACTACATCACCGGTGTCGGCTATCCCGACATGGAGAACGAGAAGTTCAAGCGCTACTGGCCGGCGAATGTCCACGTCATCGGCAAGGACATCGTGCGCTTCCACGCCGTCTACTGGCCGGCGTTCCTGATGTCGGCGGGGATCGACCTGCCGAAGCGCGTTTTCGCGCACGGCTTCCTGTTCAATCGCGGTGAGAAGATGTCGAAGTCGGTCGGCAACGTCATCGACCCGCATTCCTTGATCGCGGCCTATGGCGTCGACCAGGTGCGCTACTTCTTCCTTCGCGAAGTGCCGTTCGGCCAGGACGGCAATTACAGCCACGAGGCCATCGTCAATCGCATCAATGCCGACCTCGCCAACGATCTTGGCAATCTGGCGCAGCGTTCGCTGTCGATGATCGCCAAGAACCTTGACGGCGAGCTGCCGGTGCCGGGCGAGTTCTCGGCCGAGGACAACGCCATGCTGGCGCAGGCCGACGCGATGCTCGAAACCTGCCGCAAGGCGATGGACAAGCAGGAGATCCATCAGGCGCTGTCGACCGTCTGGGCGACCGTTGCCGAGGCCAATCGCTATTTCACGGCGCAGGAGCCCTGGGCGCTGCGCAAGACGGACCCTGCCCGTATGGGAACCGTGCTCTATGTAACGGCTGAAGTGATCCGCCAGGTGGCGATCCTGGCGCAGCCGGTGATGCCGGAGAGCGCGGCGAAGCTGCTCGACGTGCTTGGCGTCGACACCGACAAGCGGGACTTCGCTCAGCTCGGCGCCGCTGGCCGGCTGGCCGGAGGCACCGTGCTGCCGAAGCCGTCACCGGTGTTCCCGCGCTATGTTGAAGAAGAGCCGGAGGCTTGATGCTCGTCGATAGTCACTGCCATCTCGATTTCCCCGACTTTGCCGAGGAGCTGGACGAGGTCGTCGCCCGTGCGACGGAGGCCGGCGTTGGACGGATGGTGACGATCTGCACGCGGGTGAAGCAGTTCGACAAGATCCTCGCGGTCGCCGAACGCTTCGACACGATCTTCTGCTCGGTCGGCACGCATCCGCACAATGCGGCTGAGGAAACCGACGTGACGTCGGACATCCTCGTCCGTATGGCGGAGCATCCGAAGGTGGTGGCGATCGGCGAAGCGGGTCTCGACTATTTCTACGATCATTCGCCGCGTGAGGTGCAGCAGCGTCAGTTCCGCGAGCACATCCATGCGGCGCGCGAGACCGGGTTGCCGCTCGTCATTCATTCGCGCGATGCCGACGACGACATGATCGCGATGCTGCGTGAGGAAAGCGAGGAGGGGGCCTTCCCGGCCCTCCTGCATTGCTTCTCGTCGACGCGGGAGCTTGCACTCGCTGCCGTCGAACTCGGGCACTACGTGTCGTTCTCCGGCATCCTGACCTTCAAAAAGGCGGATGAGCTTCGCGCCGTCGCCGCCGAGCTTCCGGCCGACCGGCTGCTGGTCGAGACCGACGCGCCCTATCTCGCGCCGGTGCCGAAGCGCGGATCGCGCAACGAGCCGGCTTATGTGGCACATACGGCGTCCGTTCTGGCCGATGTTCGGGGCGTTGATACGGCCGAAATCGCAACATTAACAACGGGCAATTTCTATCGAATTTTCAATAAGGTTCCGCAGAATATTAAAGTCATGTCCGCAGTTGGAGCCGGTGAATAAATGGCGGCGCTCGACGTCACCATTCTCGGCTGCGGATCGTCGCCCGGCGTGCCACGTATCGGTAATGACTGGGGTTCCTGCGATCCGACCAATCCGAAGAACAAACGCAGCCGCGCATCGTTGCTGGTCGAACGCCGCGCCGGACCGGACAAGGTCACGCGGGTGCTGATCGATACCGGCCCGGACATGCGCGAGCAGATGATCGCGGCGAATGTCGATTGGGTCGATGCGGTGCTCTATACGCATCCGCACGCCGACCACATTCACGGGATCGACGATCTGCGCGCCTTCGTGCTGAACCGGAAACAGCGCGTGAAGGTCTATATGGACGCCGATACGGCGGAACGGGTTCAGGCGGCGTTCGAGTACTGCTTTGTTTCGCCACATAATTACAACTATCCGCCGATCCTCGATGATCACCGTATCCATGTTGGTGAAACGCTGACGATTGACGGCGACGGTGGGCCGATCACCGCGCAGATCTTCCGTCAGCTGCACGGCAGCATCCATTCGCTCGGCTTCCGCTTCGGCTCTTTTGCGTATTCGACGGATCTGCACGAGCTGCCGGAAGAGTCGCACGACGCCGTGCGCGGGCTCGATACGTGGATAATCGGCGCACTGCGCGAGACGCCGCATCCGAGCCATTTGTCGGTGGATCAGGCGATCGCTCTTTCTGAGCAGATGGGCGCGCGGCGCACGATCCTGACCCACATGCACAATACGCTCGACTATGAGACGCTGAAGGCACGACTGCCTGAAGGGTTCGAGCCGGGCTATGACGGCATGACGTTCCAGGTAGAGGGTGCAGACGAACTCTGACGCCGCAAGTGGAGTCGGAAACGGCCATATCATATTGAATTGGCATGCTGATATGCTGTTTTGTACGTGTCCGTTCTGCCGTCTGGCTAAACCAAGTTATTCCATAATCTATCTTATGCGAATCCCGCTTGTGCGGTGCTGGGAGTGGTGTTTCGCAGGTTCATACGTGCTGAGCGTCCCCTCTCGGTTCTGACGCGCGCGCCTCTCGCGGACGCTCACTGATCGGAGTTCGTTGCTCGCACGTCCGCGTTACTACGCGCATATCGACCAAGGCTTGATCTACGGGTCGTTCGGTTGGTGGCGCGCAACGGGCGCTTCTATTCGCCGGCGCGGAGCTGATGGGTCGCGATGATCTCGGCGATCTCGGCCTTGCATGAGCCGCAGTTGGTTCCGGCCTTCAGCGCAGTACCGATGTCGTCAACTGTGGCGCAACGGCCGGACTGGACCGCTTCGATGATCTGATTGACACCGACGGCGAAGCAGGAACAGACGATCGCGCCCGGGTCGGGCCGGTCCTGTCCGGGACGTCCGGCAATCACGCGGAAGCGCGCCTGGCGGTTCTCGAAATCCTTGCCGAGGTCGCCAATGACGCTTGTGCGCGAGACCGGCACAGGATTGGGCGACAGGAACAGCGCGCCCAGGAGGCGTGCGCCGTCGAACAGTGCGATCCGTTCGTGGCCGAGGCGGCCATCGTGATAGGCCAAAGGCTCGGCGCCTTCCCCTGCTCCGAACAGTTCACGCGCGAAGGCAGCCGGGTCGCTCGTGTGTTCATCAAGCGCGAATTCCAGGCGCCATCCGTTGTTTGCCTTCGCAAGCGCCCAGTAGGACGCATTGACCTTGGTTGGACGTTCCGCGAGAACGGCGAAGCCATACAGCGCCGGCTGATAGCGGGTGACCCGTGCGGCGACATGCTTCGACGCCGGTTGGCCGGAAAACGGGTCGGTGACCGGGGCGACGGCGGCACCGATGCGAGCGTGTGAGGCGTAGGCATCGTTCCAGTGCATGGGAACGAAGACGGAGCCCCTCGCCTGACGCGTTGAAATCAGTGCGCGGACGACGACATCGCCATGCACCGATGTGACTGAAACAAGGTCCGCGTGGGCGATACCGAGTTCAGCTGCGTCGGCCGGATTGAGCTCGGCATATGGCTCGGCGATGTGTGAGGACAGCCGCGGGCTCAATGCCGTGCGCGTCATCGTGTGCCAGTGGTCACGCACGCGGCCGGTATTCAGCACAAGGGGGTAGTCGGTAGACGTCCGCGTCGCGGCTACGCCTTCAACGGCAATCATGCGCGCCTTGCGGTCGGGCGTGTAGAACCCACCGGTCGCGAAGAAGCGTGTGGCACCCTCGTCCGCGCCAGCCTTCCACGGCCAGAAAGAGGGTTTCAGTGCGTCAAATGCATCATCATCGATGAAGGAGAGCGCGCCGATATCGAAGTCGCGCGTATCGTCGTTCTCGAAGGCCGACATCTGCGCATATTCGCGGAAAATGTCGGCGGCGCTTTCAAAGGCGAAGGCGTCGGCATAGCCCATTCGGCGAGCGACCTCGGTGACGATCCACCAGTCCGGACGGGCCTCGCCCGGCAGCGGAACGATTCCCCGCTGGCGCGAGATCATGCGCTCGGAGTTGGTGACGGTTCCGTCCTTCTCGCCCCAGCCTGCGGCGGGCAGCTTGACGTGCGCATGGCGGATCGTGTCGGTCGTGTCGAGAATGTCGGAGACGACGACGAAGGGGCACGCCTTGATCGCGGCTTCGACGGCATCGGCGTCAGGCAGCGAGACGACCGGGTTGGTCGCCATGATCCACACTGCCTTGATCTTGCCCTCACCGACGGCCTTGAACAGATCGACGGCTTTGAGGCCCGGCTTGTCGGGGACGTGCGGCGATTGCCAGAAGCGCTGGACGGTGTCGCGGTGTTGCGGGTTCTCGATATCCATGTGACAGGCGAGCATGTTGGCAAGCCCGCCGACCTCACGGCCGCCCATTGCGTTCGGCTGGCCGGTGACGGAGAACGGCCCCATCCCTTCCTGCCCGATCCGTCCGGTCGCGAGATGGCAGTTGATGATCGCATTGACCTTGTCGGTGCCGATCGACGACTGGTTCACCCCCTGGCTGTAGACGGTTACGACCTTTTCGGTCGCCGCGAACCGGCGGTAGAACTCGGCGATCTCCGACGGCCGCAAGCCGGTCGCCGCGGCAACGGCCTCCACCGGCCAGTTCCGCGCGGCGTGAAGGGCGTCGACGAAGCCGGTGGTGTGGTCGCGCACATAAGCCGTATCGATGGCGCCGACCTCATCGAGGTGGTTCAGGAGGCCGACGAAGAGCGCCGCGTCGCCGTCGGGCTTGATGGCGAGGTGGGTATCGGCAATCGATGCGGTCATGGTGGCGCGCGGGTCGATCAGCACGACGCGCATGTTCGGACGTGCCTTCTTGGCGGCTGCGATGCGCTGGTAGATCACTGGGTGGCACCAGGCGAGGTTGGAGCCGACAAGGATCAGCAGGTCGGCTTGTTCCAGATCTTCATAAGAACCCGGCACGGTGTCGGTGCCGAAAGCGCGACGGTGACCGGCCACCGATGAGGCCATGCAAAGCCTTGAATTCGTGTCGATATTCGCCGAACCGATATAGCCCTTCATCAGCTTGTTGGCGACGTAGTAGTCCTCGGTCAGGATTTGGCCCGAGACGTAGAACGCTACGGAATCCGGGCCGTATTCGGCGATCGCATCGTTGAACCGGGATGCGACCAGTTCGAGCGCCTCGTTCCAGCCCGCCTTGCGGCCATCGATCTGCGGCTCAAGCAGCCGCCCCTCAAGGCCGAAGGTCTCACCAAGTGCTGAGCCTTTCGAGCACAGGCGCACATAGTTTGCCGGGTGGTCCGGGTCGCCCTTGATCGAGACCGTTCCATCGGCGTCGGGCGTTGCCAGGATCCCGCACCCGACACCGCAATAGGGGCAGGTGGTCCGAACAGTTCTGGCCTCGCCCATTACGACTTCCTTTTCCGCACGCGTGTCCATGCCCAGATCTGAGGGAGGGGACGTGTCCCCTACCCGTTTGTCAGGCTGCCGCCAGTCCAAGCCCGTCGAGGCAGACGAACAGGGTTCCGTTCTCGACCTTGGCCGGAATCGTCTTGACCTTGCCCTCGTCGGCGCCCTGCGCCTTGCCGGTTTCCAGCGAGATCACCCAGTTGTGCAGCGGGCAGGTCACGGATGCGCCGTGCACGATGCCCTGGCTGAGTGGGCCGCCCTTGTGCGGGCAGCGGTCCTCGATGGCGTAGACTTCGTCATCGATGGTGCGGAACACGGCGACCTTGCCGGACGGTGTGTTGATGCAGCGGGCGCCACGGCGCGGGATATCGTTGATCGTGCCGATCTCGGTCCAGTTCATGGAACCCTCCTACTCTGCGGCCTGGCTGAAGCCGAATTCGGCCAGTGGCGTGAACTCGTGCTTGTCCTTGCCCGAGACGCGCTCGGACCAGGGGTCGATCTGGGCGAACTTCTGGGAGTTGGCGAAGCGGTCGTAATAGGTGCGCCGCGTTTCGAGGTTGTCGAGGATCTGTTCGCGGATCGTGTCGTGGCCGACGCGGTCGGCCCATTTGTAGATCCGTTCCAGGTAGTAGCCCTGCTCGCGATACATCTGCATCATCGCAGCAGCGATCTCGATCACCTCTTCCTCGGTCTTCACGGAGGCGAACTTCTCCGTGCCGCGGATTTCAAGACCGGCGGCGCCGGCATAGTGGATCTCGTAGCCGCTATCGACGCAGATGATGCCGATGTCCTTACAGGTGGCTTCAGCGCAATTGCGCGGGCAACCGGAGACGGCGAGCTTCACCTTGTGCGGCGTCCATGCACCCCACAGGAACTTCTCGAGCTGAACGCCGAGGCCGGAGGAATCCTGCGTGCCGAAGCGGCACCATTCCTTGCCGACGCAGGTCTTCACCGTGCGCAGCCCCTTGGCGTAGGCATGACCAGACACGAGGCCGGCATCGTTGAGATCCGCCCAGACGCCCGGCAGGTCTTCCTTCTTCACACCGAGAAGGTCGATCCGCTGGCCGCCGGTGACGTGCACCGTCGGGATGTTGAAGCGGTCGACGACATCGGCGATCGCACGCAGTTCATCGGCGCTGGTGATACCGCCCCACATGCGCGGGATGACCGAATAGGTGCCGTCCTTCTGGATGTTGGCGTGGACACGCTCATTGATGAAGCGCGACTGGTAGTCGTCGCTGTACTCGCCCGGCCAGTCGGCCACGAGGTAGTAGTTCAGCGCCGGACGGCATTTGGCGCAGCCGCACGAGGTCTTCCACTCGAGTTCCTGCATAACGGCCGGAATCGACTTCAGCTCCTTCGCCTTGATCAGCCGGCGGACATCGCCATGGCCGAGATCGGTGCAGCCGCACATGGCCGCGACCGCCGCCGGGGCGTAGGTATCGCCAAGCGTCAACGCCATGACCTGTTCGACGAGGCCGGTGCACGAGCCGCAGGAGCCCGAGGCCTTGGTATGCGCCCTCACCTCGTCGAGGGTGGTCAGGGCCTTGTCGGTGATCGCCTTGACGATCGTTCCCTTGCAAACGCCGTTGCAGCCGCAGATTTCTGCTTCATCCGGCAAGGCTGCAACGGCCGCCATAGGGTCCAGAGGGGCACCCCCCTGATAGGCCTGGCCGAAAATCAGCGTCTCGCGCATCTCGGTGATGTCTTCGCCGCGCTTCATCAGATCGAAGAACCACGGACCGTCGGCGGTTTCGCCGTAAAGCACGACGCCGATGATCTTTTCGTCCTTGAGGATCAGCCGCTTGTAGACGCCGGCCGTGGCGTCGCGCAGCACGATTTCCTCGCGGTCCGGGCCTTCGGCGAAGTCGCCGGCCGAAAACAAGTCGATGCCGGTGACCTTCAGTTTGGTCGAGGTGACCGAGCCGGTGTAGTCGGCGTCCCCATCGGCAAGGCGATCTGCCAGCACGCCGGCCATTTCGAACAGCGGTGCGACGAGGCCGTAGCACTGGCCGCGATGCTCGACACATTCGCCGAGCGAGAAGATAGCGGGATCCGAGGTTGTCATGCCGTCGTCGACGAGAATGCCGCGATTGACCTCGATGCCCGCTTCCTTGGCAAGCGCTGTCGAGGGGCGGATGCCGACCGCCATGATGACGATGTCGGCGGGAATGATGGTGCCGTCATCGAGGCTGACGCCGGTGACCTTGTCCTCGCCGACAATCGCGTGGGTGTTGGCCTTGGTGATGACGTCGATACCGCGTTCCTTGATGGCGCGCTCAAGCAGATAGCCGGCGGCGGTGTCGAGCTGACGTTCCATCAGCGTCGGCATCAGATGAAGGACGGTGACCTCCATCCCCTGCGTCTTGAGGCCGGCGGCGGCTTCAAGCCCGAGCAGACCACCGCCGATGACGACGGCGCGGGCGCCGGGCTTCGCGGCTTCGAGCATCGCATCGACATCGTCGAGATCGCGATAGACGAGAACGCCGGGCAGTTCATGGCCGGGGACCGGAATGATGAAGGGCGACGACCCGGTCGCAATCACCAGCTTGTCGTAGGAGGCGGTGATGCCGTTCTCCGACGTCACCGTCTTCGCGTCCCGGTCGATATTCGTGACCTTCGCCGAGCGGTGCAGCGTGATGCCACTATCCGCATACCAGGCGTCATCATGGGTGATGATGTCTTCGTAGGTCTTCTCGCCGGCGAGCACCGGGGAGAGCATGATGCGGTTGTAGTTCACCCGCGGCTCGGCGTTGAAGATCGTGACTTCGTAGCGCCCGGGGGCCTTTTCGAGCAGATGTTCAAGCATACGGCCCGGGGCCATGCCATTGCCGACAACGACCAGTTTCTCGCTCATGGTTCTGTCCCCTTCTCGGCTCAGGCGGTTTTGCCGCCATAGGCGGTCTCGATCATGACGTGGGAGAGCGCGTCATATGCCGCGACCCAGGCCTGTCTCGTTTCCTCGGTGAAGTCGTCGCCGAGGCCCTTCTGCAGGGTCCAGATCAGCGAGGCGCCGACGGGCGCGTAGTGTTCGGCCTTGATGCCGTAGTCGACGTGACGCGCGGCGAGCTCCTTGACGGCCGGCAGGATCGCTTCGAGGTCCTTCAGGCTGTTGACGACGGTCGCCAGCGTCTGCATCAGCATGCGGCCCTGGTTCTTCATGTCGCCCTTGAAATGCACCTGCACTTCCGGCGCGATCTCGAACAACCGGCCATAGAACAACTCGGCGGCGGTTTCGGAGATCGGCGCAACTTGTCTGAACGACGCCTGGACGAGATCGATCTGTTCGGGGGTCATGGCGTTCTCCTATTCTCCGGCGGCCAGCACGGCGGGCTGCGAATGGGTTGAAGACATGCGGTGTTCGCGCTTGGCGGCGATTGCGGCCAAGGCCTCGGGCGACGGATTGGCACCACCCTCATAGGCTTCGAGGAAGTCGAGCAATTCCTCGCGGTAGGCGTAGTAGTCGTGGTGCGCGAGGAGTTCCTTGCGGGAGCGCGGACGCGGCAGATCAACATCCATGATGTTGCCGATCTTGGCGTTCGGGCCGTTCGACATCATCACCACGCGGTCGGCCAGCAGGATCGCCTCGTCGACATCGTGGGTGACGCAGATCGCGGTGACCTTGGTGCGCTTCCACACGTCCATAAGCACGTCCTGCAGCTCCCAGCGGGTCAGGCTGTCGAGCATTCCGAAGGGTTCGTCGAGCAGGAGCAGCTTCGGCGATAGCGCGAACGCGCGGGCGATGCCGACGCGCTGCTTCATGCCGTTGGAGAGATCGGCGGCCATGCGATCCCGGGCATCGCCGAGGCCGACACGCGAGAGGTAATAGTCGACGATGTCGCTGCGCTCGGCCGCGCTCGCGTCCGGATAGACCTTGTCGACGCCGAGGGCGACGTTCTGGCGAGCGGTCAGCCAGGGCATCAGTGAGGGGGCCTGGAAGACCACTGCGCGGTCCGGGCCGGCACCGGAAATCTCCTTGCCGTCCAGCACGATACCACCGCCGGAGATCTTGTTGAGGCCGGCGACCATCGACAGCACCGTCGACTTGCCGCAACCGGAATGTCCGATCAGGGTGATGAACTCGCCCTGCTTCATCTTCAGGTCGAAGCCGTCGACGACGGTCAGTGGCCCTTTCGGCGTCGGGTAGACCTTCTTGACCTCGAAGAACTCGACGAAGCCCTTCTCGATCGGCGATTTCGCGGCGCGGACATAGGCGTCGGGGAGCTTGTCGTTAGCGTTTGTGCGGTCGCGCTGGGTGATCGGAACGACATTCGGCAGTGTAATGTCGTTCTCGACCTCGACGCCGCGTTCCGAACCGACCATCATCAGATATTCCGTGATCTCGGCGCGCAGTTTGATGAAGTCGTCGTTGTGGTTCATCTCGCCGCGATCCCGCGGCCGCGGCAGCACGACCTTAAACGAGGGGCCGAGCGTTGCGTTCGGACCCGGATTGAGCGGAATGATCCGGTCGGCGAGCAGGATTGCCTCATCCACATCGTTGGTGATGAGAATGATGGTCTTCTTTTCCTTCCGCGAAATGTCGGCGAACTCGTCCTGCAGCTTGGCGCGGGTCAGGGCATCGAGCGCCGACAGCGGTTCGTCGAGCAGCAGTATCTCCGGTTGCATGGCAAGCGCACGGGCGACGGCCACACGCTGACGCATGCCGCCGGACAGTTCGGCCGGCTTGCGGTCCGTCGCATGCGACAGGCCGACCATGTCGATATATTTCCGGGTCATTGCCTCGCGTTCGGCCTTGGAAGCCTTTGCGAACACCGCATCGACCGCGAGCGATACATTGCCGTAGACCGACAGCCAGGGCATCAGCGAGTAGGACTGGAACACGACACCGCGCTCGGGTCCCGGACCGTCGATTTGCTTGCCGCGCAGGATGACGCCGCCGGTGTCGGGTTTGATCAGCCCGGCGATGGCCGAGATCAGCGTCGTCTTGCCGGAGCCGGAGAACCCGAGGATGGCAATGAACTCGCCCTCCTCGACCTTCAAATTGATGTCGGAGAGAACTTCGGTGCGATCCGCACCGTCGCCGTAGCTCTTCGACAGGGAGGATATTTCAAGAAACGGCATGACGGTCCCCTTAGCGGTTGGCCGAGAAGGTGAAGGCCGTCTGCAGCGCGTACATGACGCGGTCGAGCAGGAAGCCGATGATGCCGATAGTGAGAACCGCGACGATGATGCGGGCGAGCGACGACGAGGAGCCGTTCTGGAACTCGTCCCAGACGAATTTGCCGAGGCCCGGGTTCTGGGCGAGCATTTCGGCTGCGATCAGCACCATCCAGCCCACGCCTAACGACAGCCGCATGCCGGTGAAGATCAACGGCAGCGAGGACGGCAGGACCAGCTTGCGGATGGTGGTCCAGGTCGAGAGCTGCAGCACCTTGCCGACATTGACGAGGTCCTTGTCGATCGACGCCACGCCGAGCGAGGTGTTGATCAGCGTCGGCCATAGCGAGCACAGCGTCACGGTGATTGCCGAAATGACGAGTGACTTCGGGAACATGTCGCTCGGATCCATATACAGCGCCGACACCACCATGGTGACGATCGGTAGCCAGGCGAGCGGCGACACGGGTTTGAAGATCTGGATCAGCGGGTTGATGGCGCCGTTGACGGTGCGTGACAGGCCGGCGGCGATACCGAGCGGAACGGCGATCAACGTACCGATCAGGAAGCCGAGCCCCACCGTGAACAGCGAGGTCGCGATCTGGTCGAGATAGGTCGGCTTGCCGGTATAGGTTCGGTACTTGATCTTGTCGGTCTTGCCGGCGGCCTCGAACTTGGCGTTGCGCTTGTCCTGGCGCTCGTAGAAGGCGGCGGCCTTTTCGCGCTCGGCCTTGTGGTCGTCCCACAGATTGACCGTCTGCTCCCACACCGCGACGGGTCCGGGGATCGCGCCGAGCGAGGTCTGGATCTTGGGCGCTAGAATGCCCCAGGCGACCAGGAACAGCAGGATGCCGGTCAGCGGGATCACCAGCACCCGCTTCAGCTCGCCGAGCTGTTCGCGCGGGTTGTCACCGGCAGCCATCTTCAGGATCGGTGTCAGCCAGCCGAAGCCGAGGGCATCGAGCCATGCGGCGGCCTTGTTGATGCGGGCGAAAAGACGTTCCTTACGCGCGCTGCGGGCAGCTTCTGCGGCGGCGGCGTCATTGGCGGTGGCGTCCGTCATCTGTCGATTCCTCGTTTCTTCGGTCCGGGAATACCGGCGGGCACGGCAGTCCCCTGCCCGCCGGGTTCTGTGCTGCGGGGCTTAGCCGCCGACGACTTCACTGCCGTCGACGACCTGCTTGCCTTTAAGGCCGATCGGCAGGGAGTCGATGTAGGCGTTGGGTTTCTTGCCGTCGTAGGCGATGCCGTCGATGATGTCGGCAGCCGGGGTCGGCTCACGATAGCCGTCGGTGTCCCAGGGGAAGTCCGCTTCGGCGACGTTGCCCTCTTCGACCAGCATCTTCGCGGCCTTCAGATAGATGTCCGGGCGGTAGACGCTTTTGGCGACCTCGTCGTACCAGGCATCGTCCTTGCCTTCGGCGATCTGGCCCCAGCGGCGCATCTGGGTCAGGTACCAGACGGCGTCGGAGTAGTACGGGTAGGTCGCGTAGTAGCGGTAGAAGACGTTGAAGTCCGGCACGTCGCGCTTGTCGCCCTTCTCGTATTCGAAGGTGCCGGTCATCGAGTTGGCGATGACCTCGGCGTCGGCGCCGACATATTCCGACTTCGAGAGGATCTCGACGGCTTCCATGCGGTTGGCGTTGTTGTTCTCATCCAGCCACTTGGCGGCGCGGATAAGGGCCTTGGTCAGCGCCAGCGTGGTGTTCGGGTTCTTCTCGGTGAATTCCTTGGTCAGGCCGAACACCTTCTCCGGATTGTTCTTCCAGATCTCGTAGTCGGTGATGACCGGCACGCCGATGCCCTTGAACACGGCCTGCTGGTTCCACGGTTCGCCCACGCAGTAGCCGTAGATGGTGCCGGCTTCGAGGGTCGCCGGCATCTGCGGCGGCGGCGTCACGGACAACAGCGCATCGGCCTTGATCTGGCCGGAGATGTCGCTGGTCGAATAGAAACCCGGGTGGATACCGCCCGAGGCGAGCCAGTAGCGCAGTTCGTAATTGTGGGTCGAAACCGGGAAAACCATGCCCATGTTGAAGGGCTTGCCGTCCGCCTTGAACTTGTCGACGACCGGCTTCAGTGCCTCAGCCTTGATCGGATGGACCGGCTTGCCGTCTTCCATCGGAATATTGGGCTTCATCATCTCCCAGATCTCGTTGGAGACGGTGATGCCGTTGCCGTTCAGGTCCATCGAGAACGGGGTGACGATGTGCGCCTTGGTGCCGAATCCGATGGTGGCAGCGAGCGGCTGACCGGCGAGCATGTGGGCACCGTCGAGTTCGCCGGTAATCACGCGGTCGAGCAGAACCTTCCAGTTGGCCTGCGGCTCGAGGGTGACGAACAGGCCTTCGTCTTCGAAGAAGCCCTTCTCATAGGCAATGGCGAGCGGCGCCATGTCGGTCAGCTTGATAAAGCCGAATTTCAGCTCGTCCTTTTCGACGTCGAGCATTTCGGCATGGGCCCCGCCGACAACGGCAAGCATGCCGGCGCCGGCGGCAAGACAGAGTGCCATGCGGCGGGTCAGGTTCGGCAATCCGGTCATTCGCTTCGTCCTTCCTGTTCTCCCGCTCAGCCGCTGGGAGGATCGGCATCACGGTCTTTGATCGCTGCAAAACAAAAGCCGCCGAACGATGCGCGCACCCGCCAATGCGGGAGTACGTGATCGTTCGGCGGCTTTGCCTGTGGTGCCCCTCGTTGGGCACGATATAGAGGGCCTGGTGAGACCGCAGAAAGTGTTGCACGGAGTGTGCCAGTTATTCAGAAAACCATTTTCTCTAATGTTTTCAATGCGACTGGAACGTATTGAGAATCTGCCCCAATTAGTGCGCTGCACAAAATTGCAGCACCAAATGCACATCCACTGGTGCGACGCTCAATAAATTAGCTTTTTCGAATGTATTGCGGGAACTACTTCGAGACGGTTTTTGCAGGGCGCTGGCTGGCGAGGTAGTCGTCCAGATGATCGGGATCGAAGACGGTGCCGTCGAAGAACCCGTCGGGGCCGAGAATGAGGGATCCGCCGGAGGCGCCCACCGGAGTCGGGCGTTCGAACGCGCCCTCGACCTTTGCATTGGCGCCGGGGATAGCGACTCCGAGAGGCGCCAGCGCGGCCCGATAGATGTCTGGTCGGTACGATCTGCGCGCGACTTCGACATTCTTCGCCGTATGTGTGACGTGGCCCCAGCGGACCATCTGGCTGTAGAACCACAGGGCGTGGCTCTGCCATGGGAAGGTGGCGGCATTGGCATAGGGAATGAAGAAGTCGTCGACGCGGCGTTGTTCGCCGTGCCCGACTTTCAGGGAACCGGAGAGTGCCGGCACCACCATCTTCGGCGCCACGTCGAGATAGCGTTCGTCGGCGATCGCGAATGCCAGTTCCTCGTGATTGTCGGGTTCGCCGCACCAGACCGCGGCGTTGTGGAGCGCACGCAGCAGTGCTGCGATCTGCTCCGGGTTCTCCTCCGCAAATTCCGTGCCGACACCAAGGACCTTTTCCGGGCTCGATTTCCAGATGGCGGACTTCACGGTTGCCATGCGTCCGCAATCGGCAAACACGCCGGCCGTATTCCACGGTTCACCGACGCAATAGCCGTCGATGCTCTCGGTACACAGGGCATCCGCCATCAGCGGCGGCGGGATGATGACGATTTCGACGTCGGTCTCGGGATCGATGCCGGACGCCGCAAGCCAATAGCGCAGCTCGTAATTGTGCCCCGAATGGGGATGGACGACGGCGAAACGGAGTCGCGGCAGGTCGTCCTCTACCCGGGCCGCAACAACCGAGCGAAGTGCCCTGCCCGTTGCCAACGGCTCCAGCGTGTCGGGCGCGCCGTGACTTTCCATTGCCTGCCAAAGAGCGTTCGACACGGTCACAGCGTTGCCGCCGAGCCCAAGCGCCATCGGAGCGATCGTCGGTGACGAAAGCGGATTGAGGCCGAGATTGCCCGCAATCGGCATCGGCGCGAGCATGTGGGCGGCATCAAAATGGCCGACGGCCATGCGGTCGCGAATATTGGCCCACGACGTTTCGCGCACGAGGACGAGGTCGATCCCCTCTTTCGCGGCGAAACCCTTCTCCCGCGCGGCGATGAGAATCGCGGCATCGAGCAGCGGGATGAAGCCGGCGACGATCGTGTTGCCGTCATGCATGCTCAGGGGCCCTCCAGCAGGCCCGCCGCCGTAACCAGGCTCTGGGCAATTTCATGGATCTTGCGGTTCTGGTTCATCGCCGTGCTGCGCAACAGCGAATAAGCCTCGTCCTCGCCAATGCCGCGGGTCTTCATCAGGATGCCCTTGGCCTTTTCTATGACCTTGCGGCCGGCGAGCGCGTCGCGCGCCTCTTCAAGCTCACGGGACATGCGGGAATAGGCGTTGAACCGGCTGATCGCCATGTCGAGGATCGGTTTGACCCGCTCCTGGCGCAGCCCGTCGACGATATAGGCGGAGACACCCGCCTCGACGGCGGCCTCGATCGACGCCTGATCCGAGCGGTCGACGAACATGGCAATCGGCCGCTGCACCGCGCGCGAGAGCTGAAACATGTTCTCGAGCATGTCGCGGTTCGGATTGCCGAGATCGATGACGATGACATCGGGGGCGATTTCGGCGATACGCCGCGCGATGCCGGTGACGTCGTTCACCACCGTAACCCGGTCGTGGCCGGCCTCTCTCAGCCCCGTCTCGATGATCGAGGCGCGGATCTGGTTTTCATCAATGACCAGGATCGATAGAGGGCTCGGTGGCATGGGATATCAGCGCACACTCGGCGGCATGTTGCAATGCACAATTCTGCGCCATGCAGCGGGATTGGTCAAACCCGGCACTGCACAGCCTGAACGGACTGTGAGCAATTGATTGAATTATAGAGGAAATATGGTGAGCGGGGTGGGGATCGAACCCACGGCCAGCTGATTAAAAGTCAGCTGCTCTACCACTGAGCTACCCGCCCTGAAGATATATGCGCCCTTCCCCCGCCGCAGCGAGTTCGGGTACCCGCGGGGGGTACGAATATCTGCCGGTTCTGTCAAGCACCGGCTGGGCAAAAAGAAGGCCCCGGCAACGTTTCCGCCGCCGGGGCCCTTTGTCGGAATTTGCTCTTTTTGCTTGGCCGCGTGTCTTTATCCCAAAACCGGCATCCACTTTTGGGAGACACGCTTTAGTGCGCGAGGATCGCCAGCAGCAGAAGAGCCACGATGTTGGTGATCTTGATCATCGGGTTGACGGCCGGGCCGGCAGTATCCTTGTACGGATCGCCGACCGTGTCGCCGGTCACCGCCGCCTTGTGGGCTTCGGAACCCTTGCCACCATGATTGCCGTCTTCGATGTACTTCTTGGCATTGTCCCAGGCACCGCCACCGGCGGTCATGGAGATCGCGACGAAGAGACCGGTCACGATCACGCCGAGCAGCATGGCACCAAGCGCGGAGAAGGCAGCGTTCTTGCCGGCAATCGCGTTGATCAGAAAGTACACCACGATCGGCGACAGCACCGGAAGCAATGAAGGAACCATCATTTCCTTGATCGCAGCCCTGGTCAGCATGTCGACGGCGCGGCCATAGTCCGGCCGATCCTTGCCTTCCATGATGCCCGGCTTCTCGCGGAACTGGCGGCGCACTTCCTCGACCACCGCGCCGGCGGCGCGGCCAACCGCGGTCATGGCGATACCGCCGAACAGATACGGCAGGAGGCCGCCGAAGAACAGTCCGACCACCACATACGGATTGGAGAGCGAGAACTCGAGCGCACCGATGTCGGCGAAGTACGGGAACTGATCCGGATGTTCACTGAAGAACTTCAGGTCTTCCGTGTAGGCCGCGAACAGCACCAGAGCGCCAAGACCGGCCGAACCGATGGCATAGCCCTTGGTGACGGCCTTGGTGGTGTTGCCAACCGCGTCGAGCGCGTCGGTGGTGTTGCGCACTTCCGGCGGAAGATCGGCCATTTCGGCAATGCCGCCGGCGTTGTCGGTCACCGGACCGAAGGCATCGAGCGCAACGACGAAACCGGCAAGCGCCAGCATGGTCGTCACCGTGATGGCAATGCCGAACAGGCCGGCGAGATTAAACGTGACGATAATGCCGGCGATGATGACGAGTGCCGGCAGAGCCGTGGCTTCGAGCGAAATCGCCAGACCCTGGATCACGTTGGTGCCGTGGCCGCTGACGGATGCTGTCGCAATCGAGCGAACCGGGCGGAAGTTGGTGCCGGTGTAGTACTCGGTGATCCAGACGATGAGACCGGTGACAACCATACCGATGACACCGCAGGCATACAGGTCGAGCGGCGTGAAGGTCATGCCGCGCACCGTTGTCATCACCGTGTCCATACCGCCGAAGACGATATGGGTCACCGGATAGAGCACGATCAGCGACAGAATGGCCGTGGCGATGAAGCCCTTGTAGAGCGCACCCATGATCGAGCCGTTGGCGCCGAGGCGCACGAAGAAGGTGCCGATGATCGAAGTGACGACACAGGCCGCGCCGATTGCCAGCGGATAAAGCATGACGTCACCGACAAGAGCCGTGCCCGCAAAGAAGATCGAGCCCAGAACCATGGTTGCAACCACGGTCACTGCGTAGGTTTCGAACAGGTCGGCCGCCATGCCGGCGCAGTCGCCGACATTGTCGCCGACGTTATCGGCAATGGTCGCCGGATTGCGCGGGTCGTCCTCGGGGATACCGGCTTCGACCTTGCCGACCAGATCGCCGCCGACGTCCGCGCCCTTGGTGAAGATGCCGCCGCCGAGACGGGCGAAGATCGAAATCAGCGAAGCACCGAAGCCAAGCGCGACGAGGGCGTCGATCACCGCCCGGTCTGCGCTTTCAAAGCCCATGAACCGGGTCAGCACCACGTAGTAGACAGCAACGCCGAGCAGCGCGAGACCGGCAACCAGCATGCCGGTGACGGCGCCGGCCTTGAAGGCGATACCGAGTCCGGCGGAAAGGCTCTGGCTGGCGGCCTGTGCGGTACGCACATTGGCGCGGACCGAGACGAGCATGCCGATGAAACCTGCCAGGGCGGAGAGAATGGCGCCGATTGCAAAGCCAATGGCGGCCATCAGCGACAATTGCCACCAGACGATGGCGAAGATCAGCACGCCGGCGATGGCGATGGTGGTGTACTGGCGCGTCAGATAGGCGGTGGCGCCCTCCTGAATGGCACCGGCGATTTCCTGCATGCGCTTGTTGCCCGCGTCGGAAGCCATCACCGAGGTGATGGCCCAGATGCCGTAAGCAATGGAAAGCAGACCACACAGGACAACGATGTAAAGCGGATCCATGCCCTTTTCCTGTCCTTCTGGTGTCGGAACGGCGCACACGCGCCGGCGACGGGATTTTTGTTCCGGCGAGCCGAATTCTAAGGAAAAGTACCTGCCCCACCGAAAGCCCATGCCAACCTATCGTCCGCAACTACGGCGTCAAGGCAGAAATGGGTATAATCCCGTGACAAAAGAGCCGAATAATATAAGCAATTTCTGATATTTGGGCCGACGACGCATGTGCCTGGACCCCTGCCCTATGCGGCCTCGCGCTGACCGAAAAGAACAAGCCAGGCGAGTGCGCCGAGCGCGAAGACAATGAACGGGAAGATCGCCCAGTTGATCGCGTCCCAGCCGACATTGGCGAGGATCTTGCCGGACGAAAACGACGCAACGGCCTGCAGGCCGAAAATGAGAAAGTCGTTTGTCGCCTGCACCTTGTTCCGTTCTTCCAGGCGATAGGTCTGGGTGACCATGGTGGTCGCGCCGATGAAGCCGAAGTTCCAACCGACGCCGAGCAGGACGAGCGCCGCCCAGAACTGGGCCACTTCGACACCGGTCAACGCGATCACGCCGCAGCCGGCGAGCAGCACGAGGCCCGTCGCTGTCACCTTTTCGACGCCGTAGCGGTTGATCAACGTGCCGGTAAAGAAGCTCGGCGCGAACATGGCCAGCACATGCCACTGGATGCCGAGTGCGGCGTCATCGGGGCTGTGATGGCAGGCGACCATGGCGAGCGGCGCGGCCGTCATGACAAAACTCATGAGCGCGTAAGAGGTTACGCCGCAAATGACGGCAACGATGAAGCGTGACTGGGCGATGATTTCGGTCAGCGGGCGACCGCCGGAACGACCGGCGGCGAGATGCGGCTTGGGGATGCGCAGGAAGAAAAGCACAACGACACCGACGACGGCGACACAGGATTGCGCAAGGAACGAGCCCGCGAACATGATCGGCGAGAACCAGTCCTTGGTGTGGATGACGATCTGCGGACCGAGGAACGCGGCCGCAACGCCACCGATCAGCACCCAGGAAATCGCCTTGGGGCGGAACACGTCGCTTGCGGTGTCGGCCGCCGCAAAGCGATAGGCCTGTGTGAAGCCACCATAGCAACCGGCGACGAAGGTCGCGATGCACAGCCGGAAGAACGAGCCGTCGAATACGGCCTGCGCGGCCATGAGGCCGGAAGCGATGCCAAGCGTGGCGCCACCCATGAAGGTCAGCCGACGGCCGATCCAGCGCGACAGAAGCTGAACGGGAATGGTCGACGAGGCCATGCCGAGCACGTACGCGGTAACGGGCAAGGTCGCGAGCGACTTGTCCTCGCCGAGCAGATAGTGCCCAACGAGGGCGGCGGAGGCGAAGACGATGGTGGCGTTGGCGCCACCAAGCGCCTGCGCGACGGCGAGAATCAGCGCATTGCGGCGCGCGAGCACGTCATCGACGTGGTCGTCAGCGTGGGAAACAGCCGTCATTGCCACCTCTTCGCCCGCACACGAGCGCCAAAAAGAAAACGGGCGAACGCCCGCTTATGAATACATAGACGCCGATCCGACTCAGGCCAGCGCGTTTTCCGCCGTGGAGCGAACGAAGAACTCCGCCGTCACGCTGTGCGTTTTCACCAACCGACCGTTCGGAAGATCATTGCCGTCCAGCTTTACCACTCGCGTGGCGGCAGGCAAGCCCTGCCAGCGGATTTCGAGACGCCGGCGCAACTCGGCTTCGGTAACTTCGATCATCACGGTGGTGTCGTAGAACGGGTGGAGCACGTCCCACGGCGCCGTGCCGAGCAACAGATAATTGCCCTCGACGACGATATTGCGAACGGAACGGGCGATCAGCCGGGCACCGGCCCGGGCGATCTCGGTTTCCCGGTCGAACACGGGCACGGCGATCTCGGTTTCCACGTTGGCGCGCAGACGGGCCAGCATTGCCGACAGACCGCCGACATCGAAAGTGTCCGGCGCGCCCTTTCGGGTTCGACGTCCGCGTTCATCGAGGATCGTGTCGTCAAAATGGAATCCGTCCATGGGAAGGACGGCAGCGCTGTCGGGGTCGCGCTCGTTCAACGACGCGACGAGACACTCGGCGAGCGTCGACTTTCCGGCGCCCGGCGGGCCGGCAATCGCGGTGATATGGCGGGAAGCAGCGCCGCGTCGCGCCAGTATGTCGACCAGATCGGGAAAGGTGATTTGCCGAGACATCCTTCCTCCCCTGCCCGTTTCACGCGGCTCAGAAATGACGGAACGCGGTATCGTCCAATTCGACCGGCATGCCGCCGCTATCGAGGAACGTTACGTGATCGCCGCGTTGTTCGGTGCAGGTCCCGATTGCGGCCACCGGAACGCCCGCTTCAGCCGCGGCAGCCTTGAAACGGTCGGCGCGGTCGGGCGGAATTGCTGCAAGGATCTCATAGTCGTCGCCGCCAGCGATGATCGAGTGAATCTCATCGGGATCGACAGCAAGAACGGCCATGCCTGCTTCGGAAATCGGCATGTCGGCGAGGCGAAGCTCGGCGGAGATGCCGGACGCTTCGCAGATATGGGCGAGATCACCCGTCAGCCCGTCGGAAATGTCCATCGCGGCGCTGGCGTATTCCCGGATAACGGCAGCAAGTGCGACGCGCGGCTGCGGATGCAGGTAGCGGTCAATCAGGAACGTCTTGTCCGTTTCGCTCAAAGACCAGGCTTCCGCGGCCGGCTCTTCGGCGCGGAGTTTCAGGCCAAAGGCTGCGTCGCCGAGCGTGCCGCTGACGAAAAGAACATCGCCCGGGCGCGCGCCGGCGCGGGATACCGACTCCCCTGTCGGTACGGCGCCGATTGCGGTCACGGAGACCATCAGGCCATTCGGCGAGCGGATGGTGTCGCCTCCGAGCAGCGACCAGCCGTAACGATCCTGGTTTGCCGCAAGCCCTGTGGAAAACCCCGCAATCCACTCCTCGGTCCATTCGGACGGCAAGGCAATCGCCAGCAGATAACCGAGTGGATCGGCGCCCTTCGCGGCGAGGTCCGACAGGTTCACGGACAACGCCTTTTCGGCCACATCCTGTGGATCGTCGGTGGAAAAGAAGTGGATATTGGCGGCGAGCGCGTCCTTGGTCAGGACCAGTTCGCGGCCGGGTGGCGGGATCAGAACGGCGGCGTCGTCGACGAGGCCACGGGCGGCGGGGTCGCGGGCGAGCGGCGCGAAATAGCGCGCGATGAGATCGAACTCGCCGGGACGCGGGCCGCCCTCCGCCATCACGCCGTTCCGGAGCGGGAGAACTCATCGGGCCGCAGCTCGTGACCGATACGGTCGAGCACGCCATTGACCATCTTGCGCTCATCGCCATCGAAGAACGCCTTGGCGACGTCGACATATTCCGAGATCACCACCCGGGCCGGAACGTCCTTGCGGCGCAACAATTCGAAAACGCCGGCGCGCAGGATCGCGCGCAATGTGGCGTCGACGCGCTTCAGCGGCCAATCGGTAACAAGAGCATGGTCGACGCGCGGGTAGACGTCGCGCTGGTCTTTCACGACGCCGGAGACAACGTCCCGAAACCAGCCGGCATCGGCCTCGAGATACTGGTCGCCGTCGACTTCCTGACCGAGCCGGAAACGTTCGAACTCGGACAGCACTTCGTCGACGGAGGTGCCGGCGATTTCCATCTGATAGAGCGCCTGAACGGCAGCGAGGCGTGCGACGCCGCGTTTGTTCGCCGGGCGGGCGTCGCGGTTTGAGCCGCTGTTTTCGTTAGGTCCGGCCATGTCCGTCAGATTCCAAGTTCGCCCCGAAGGCGGAACAGCGCCAGTGCGGCCTCGACCGCGGACGCGCCTTTGTTTTTCTTGTCGACGCCAGCGCGCACCCAGGCCTGCTCGCCATTTTCCACCGTCAGGATACCATTGCCGAGCGGGAATCCCTCGGCGACGGCAAGATCCATCAGCGCGCGCGCCGATTCCACCGCAACGATATCGTAGTGGCTGGTTTCGCCGCGGATGACGCAGCCGAGCGTGACCACCGCATCGAAATCGAGCTGGTCATTGTCACGCGCTTCAAGCGCCATCGACAGCGCCGTCGGCACTTCGAGAACGCCGGGCACCGAAATGCGATGCATCTTCGCGCCGGCGGCCTCGATCGCCGCGGCCGCACCGCGAACCAGTTCGTCGGCGATGTCGTCGTAGAACCGGGCGTCGATCACGAGAATTGTGGGCGCGGCATTTGTCATTGGCGTTCAATCCTGAAGCTCTGTCATGGGCTGGCAGAGGAAACACGGCAACAGCAGTTTGTCCAGCTGAAAAGCCGAATAGCGGGCATTCGCCAAACAGGGCTCAGCCGGCCTCGATCAGGCGTGCGGCATAGCGTGCCATCAGGTCGACCTCGAGATTGATCAGATCGCCGGCCTTGCGTCCGCCCCAGGTGGTGACGGCGAGCGTGTGCGGGATCAGCATCACGGTGAAGCGGTCATCGTCGACCGTATTGACCGTCAGCGAAGTGCCATCAAGAGCCACGGAGCCCTTTTCCGCGATGAATTTCTTCAGCTTTTGCGGCACCTTGAAGGTGAAACGCGCCATGTCGGCTTCGTCGATGCGTTCGACCAGCTCGGCGATACCATCGACATGGCCCGTCACGAGATGGCCGCCCAATTCTCCGCCCAATGCGAGCGAGCGTTCGAGGTTGATCCGCGTGCCAGCCCGCCACGAGCCGAGCGTCGTGCGATCAAGTGTCTCGTCGGACGCTTCGACGTCAAAGAATGCCCGACCGTCGTCGAGGCGGCCGATTTCAATAGCCGTCAGGCAGATACCGGCATGGGCGATCGAAGCGCCGATTTCGATGGTCGCGGGATCGTAGGACGTCGCGACGCGCAGGCGAACGCCGGTTTCGCGCTCGGTTCGGGAAACGACTTCACCGACATCGCTGATCAGTCCGGTAAACATGGTTCGTCCTTTTCATCGCAATCGCCGGCCGTCAGGAACCCCGGCGATACCAGGTCAGGCAATCGGCACCAAGGCGTACGCTATGCTCCGCCGTCAGACCGTTGGCTGCAAGCGCTACATCTAGCGAGGTGCCCTCAAGCACGGGAATGCCGTTCTCGCCAATGGTCATCGGCGCGGTAAAGATCGCCGCCTCATCGACCAGATCAGCGGCAAACAATGCTTTCGCCAGAGTGGCCCCACCCTCGACCAGTACCGAGGTGATGCCCTTGTCAGACAGCATCTGAAGTGAGCGTTTCAGATCAAGCCCGCCCCAGGCGTCGTGCACAACGGGCAAAATGGTCGCGCCAGCCGCGGCGAGAGCGTCACGCGGGCGCCAGGATGCATCGTCCGACACCATGACCCAGAGCGGCGCAACATCCGTGCTTTGAACGAGCGCGGAATTGATGGGCAGCCGGGCATGGCTGTCAAGCACCACCCGGACCGGGGAGCGGTGTTCAAGGCCTTCGAGGCGCACGGTCAGCAGCGGATCGTCGGCGAGCGCGGTTCCGCTGCCGATCAAGATCGCGTCGTGTTCCATGCGCATGATCTGCGTGGCACGACGGGCGTCGGCTCCCGTGATCGCGACCTGACCCTCGCCCTTGCGGCCGATGAAACCATCGGCGGACACCGCGAGTTTCAGTGTCACATGGGGGCGCCCTTGAACGATGCGGCTGGTGTGGCCCGCATGGGCAAGGCGAGCTTGCGCGGCGCCGACGCCGACCGTGACTTCGATGCCGGCCGCCTTCAGTTTCGCATGTCCGGTGCCGGCGACACGCGGATCGGGATCCTCGAGCGCGCTGACGACACGCGCAACGCCGGCTTCAATCAGCGCATCGGTGCAGGGTGACGTGCGGCCGTAGTGCGAACAGGGTTCGAGCGTGACATAGCAGGTGGCGCCACGGGCCGCTGCGCCTGCTTCATCAAGTGCGACGCGTTCGGCATGCGGGCGTCCGCCGATCGCCGTTGCGCCACGGCCGACCACATGGGCGCCGGCCTCGTCAAAGCGCACAATGAGCGCGCCTACGGCGGGGTTCGGCCAAGCGGCTCCCCTATTACGCCGCCCCAAGGCCAGTGCGGCCGCCATGAACCGCCGGTCTGTCTCCGGTCCCGGTTTGAGGATGGGCAGGTTTGGCGGCACGGTCATAACGCGCGGGATCAGCGATCTTCGGGCAGAGGCCCCTCGCCGCTTTCATTGGTGAGTTCGTCAAGCACCGCCTCGAAATCGCGCGCTTCACGGAAGTCGCGATACACCGAGGCGAAACGGACATAGGCGATGTCGTCAAGGGTCTTGAGCGCTTCCATGACAAGGTCGCCGACATGCTTTGCCGGGATCTCGCTCTCGCCGGCGCTCTCAAGCTGACGGACGAGACCCGACACCATGCGCTCGACGCGCTCGGGATCGACGGGGCGCTTGCGCAGCGCGACCTGAACCGAGCGCATCAGCTTCTCGCGGTCGAACGGAACGCGGCGGCCATTGCGCTTGATCACGGTGAGTTCGCGAAGCTGCACCCGCTCGAAGGTGGTGAACCGCCCCGCACAGGTGCTGCAGATCCGCCGCCGGCGGATAGCGGTGTTGTCTTCCGTCGGGCGGGAGTCCTTGACCTGTGTTTCTTCTCCGCCGCAGAACGGACAGCGCATGTTTGTCTCTCCTTACCGAACCCGGATTGCCGATCCGGGTGCGGGTCAGCTGTAGATCGGGAAGCGGCCGGTCAGTTCGACGACCTTCTTGGCAACAGCGGCTTCGACGGCGGCGTTGCCCTCTTCGCTGTTGGCGGCCATCAGACCGTCGAGCACTTCGGTGATCAGCATGCCGATCTCGCGGAACTCTGCGGTGCCGAAGCCGCGCGTCGTGGCCGCCGGGGTGCCGAGGCGAAGGCCGGACGTCACGAACGGCTTTTCGGGGTCGAACGGGATACCGTTCTTGTTGCAGGTGATGTTGGCGCGGCCGAGAGCCGCCTCGGCCTTCTTGCCGGTGGCGTTCTTCTTGCGCAGGTCGACGAGCATCAGATGGTTGTCGGTGCCGCCGGACACGATGTCGAGGCCCTGCTCCTGCAGCGTCGTGGCAAGCGCCTTTGCGTTGGCGACGATGTTCTGCGCGTAGGTCTTGAATTCAGGCTGCAGCGCCTCGCCGAAAGCGACCGCCTTGGCCGCGATGACGTGCATCAGCGGGCCACCCTGCAGACCCGGGAAGACCGCCGAGTTGACCTTCTTGGCGATTGCTTCGTCGTTGGTCAGGATCATGCCGCCACGCGGACCGCGCAGCGACTTGTGAGTCGTGGTGGTCACCACATGGGCGTGCGGGATCGGCGAAGGATGCTCGCCGCCGGCGACGAGGCCGGCGATGTGGGCCATGTCGACCATCAGATAGGCGCCGATGGAGTCGGCGATCTCGCGGAATTTCTGCCAGTCCCAGATGCGCGAATAGGCCGTGCCGCCGGCGATGATCAGCTTCGGCTTGTGCTCTTCGGCAGCCTTGGCGATCTCGTTCATGTCGAGAAGGTGATCGTCCTCGCGCACGCCGTAGGAGACGACGTTGAACCACTTGCCGGACATGTTGACCGGCGACCCGTGCGTCAGGTGACCACCCGAATTCAGGTCGAGGCCCATGAAAGTGTCGCCCGGCTGCAGCAGCGCCAGGAACACGGCCTGGTTCATCTGGCTGCCGGAGTTCGGCTGGACGTTGGCGAATTCGCAGCCGAACAGCTTCTTGGCGCGCTCGATCGCAAGATTCTCGACGACGTCGACATACTGGCAGCCGCCGTAGTAGCGCTTGCCCGGATAGCCTTCGGCATACTTGTTGGTGAGCACGGATCCCTGCGCTTCCAGAACCGCGCGGGAAACGATGTTTTCCGACGCGATCAGCTCGATCTCGTGCTGCTGGCGACCGAGTTCGTCGCCAATGGCCTTGGCAATGTCGGGGTCGCGTTCGACCAGCGTGCGGGAGAAAAAGTCAGCCGTGTTCGCCATGGGATCAAAGGGTCCGCTTCGCTCGAGAAAGTCCGACCCGGTCGACCGGCGCCTCGATGCCGGCTCGCGGGTCATGTTCAGGCGAACGCCCTTAGCACACCACGCCGGTTCAACCAAGCAAGAAGGCAGTTTCGTGCGCCGTTATCCCCGCTCCGGCCGCTCCATCGCGAGGCGGCGTTTCAGCTTGGCGACCGCGATCCGCTGCAGCTCGGCCTGCGGCGTTCCAATAGGCCCGAAGATGCTGACCTCGACGCCGGTTGCCGCGTCGATCGCTGCGACCTTGACCTGACGCCCGATCGGCGTGAATTCGAGATAGATCTCGCCCCGGCCCCGTTGTCGCATGTCGCTCTACTGCCTCGCTGAAGCGGCATCGAAAAAGAAAAGGACGCGGAAATGTCCGCGTCCTCTGATTAGCCGGTTTTTTGCGTCGTTGAAACGGCGACGCTGCGGCGCTCGGCCTACTGCGTGGTCAGCGCCACGTCGCCGCCGCCGTCGCGATTGTAGATGTCGTCACGGAAATTGATGACACCGTCGCGGGTCGCCCACGCGGTAATGTAGGTGGTGTAGAGCGGCACCTGATCCTTCAGCTTGACGTCGATACGCTCGCCTGAACGGATCACGTCGTCGACCTGCTGACGGCTCCATTCGCCTGACGAGGCGAGGATCCAGGTAACCAGCTCACGCACGTTCTGAACCCGCACGCAGCCCGAGGAATGGAACCGATAGTCCTTGCCGAACAGGGTCTTGGACGGGGTGTCGTGCAGATAGACCTGATGCTTATTGTGGAAGTTGATGCGCACCGAACCGAGCGAATTGATCTCACCCGGGTCCTGCCGGAACATGTAGTTGACGGCCTCGTCGGTCTGCCAGTTGACCTGCTCGGCGGTCAGCTCCTCACCCTTGGAATCGTAGATGCGGATCTTGTTACGCGCGAGGTACTGCGGATCCTCGTTCATTTTCGGGATCAGGTCCTTGCGGATGATCGAGACGGGAACGTGCCAGAACGGATTGAAGTTCAGCTCGTAAATCTTGGAATTCAGGATCGGCGTCGGGCGGTCGACCTTACCGACGACCGCGGTATGGCGCGAACGCACGCGGCCGTTCTCGACAGCCTCGATTTCGGCCGCCGGGATGTTGACCATCACGTAGCGGTCTCCGAGGAAGCCGGACATGGCGCGCACACGCACGAGATTGGTCTCGAGCTGATGCAGGCGCACTTCGACCGGCACGTTCAGCGAGGCAATGGTACCCGGTCCCACGATACCGTCGGGGATGATGCCATGGCGCACCTGAAAGCGGCGAACTGCGAGGTCAACATAGGAATCGAAGGTTTCCGACAGGCCCGCGGACTGCTGCAGGTCGCCAGTCATCATCAGGCGCTTGCGCAAATAGATGACGTTGCGATCACGCGCGCCGATGCGCATCTTGCTCTTGCTGTCGCCAGGCATGTTGCCCCAACCGCCCTGTGCGGCGATGCCCGCGTAGCGCTGGATGGCTTGCTCGATATAGGCGGCCGTTTCGGTCGAAAGTGTCGGCTGATCGGATTTGACCTGGGCCTGATCACGCAGCGTCGAATCGAACTTGTCGTCCCATTCCGCCTGACGCTTGTATTTCATCAGCACGGAGATCGGGCTTTCTTCAGCCGCCGCAGCCGGGCTCAAAAGGCCCAGCGCACCGATGACGCCTGCAGTCAGGGTCAGAAGGACGCGTCGCGAGAGTCGCGTCCCGGCCGCCAATCCGAAGGTTTTCGAGTTCACCAGCACCACCGTCTTTTCCTCTTCATCGAACGGCCCCCACCGCCGATTCCGACGCATTCCGTTCCGAAATCATCGTATTACATAACACATAAGGCGCCGCGCAGGTCCGCCCAGAATGGCGCACAAAACCGTGACCCGGCTGGCTTGCACGTCACACCGGCGTGCTTTGGCAATGTGCCTGACCAGTCCTAGTCACTCCAATGTGGCCGCTTCTTGGCGACGGGGCTGTGTACCGCCTGTTCGGGGATGATTAATCATAAATCTAAAGCGAATGTGTATCGCAGGACACAACACAGCCGATTTCCGCGACGGCAACGGTGATCGCAACGAAAAACGCCCCGGTCGTGAAACCGGGGCGTTTTCCTGCCGGCGATTTTTTGCCGGCTTCCGGGCCTACAGCCGGTAAAGGATCTGGTCGGTCCAGAAGCGTTCGAGCCGTTGCAGCGATTTGTTGAGGTGCTGGAAGTCGCCCGCACCGATTCCGCCAACCTGCTCGATTGATCCGATGTGTCGCTCATAGAGCGAATCTACAATGCCAGCGATTTCCTTGCCTTTCTCGGTCAGGCTGATGCGGACCGAACGACGGTCGACGCGTGAACGCTGGTGATGCACGAAACCGGTGTCGACGAGCTTCTTCAGATTGTACGACACGTTGGAGCCGAGGTAGTAACCGCGCGTGCGCAGTTCACCAGCGGTCAATTCGCTGTCGCCAATATTGAACAGAAGAAGCGCCTGGACCCCATTGATGTCGCTGCGGCCCATCCGGTCGAATTCATCCTTGATCACATCAAGCAAACGACGGTGGAGGCGCTCGACCAGCGTCAGGGCCTCAAGGTAAAGGGGCTTAATCGAAGTATCGCCCTCAGCGTCGGAAAGTACTTCGACTGCCCGCTGAGCATTGATCATATTATCCGCCTCACTGTCTACGCTTGGGAGCTGTTTTATCCCTGTTATTCGGAGACAGTACACGGCCGAGTCTAAAAACGGCTTAAGCGGGACGATGAAAATTTCATTAAAATGCCCCCACCGCAACGAGGGTTAACTGATCCTTTTGCGGCGGGAGCAAATTTTATCATTCTCCGCGCAGGAAGCGGATGATGCCGGAGAAGTCGACGTCGGCGTTGCCGGCATTGCTGAAGAGCGTATAGAGCGCGGAGGCTTCGGCGCCGAGCGGGGTCGCGGCACCCGACACGCTGGCCGCCTCCTGGGCGAGCTTCAGGTCCTTCAGCATCATCGCCGCGGTGAAGCCGGCCGCGTAGTCGCGGTTTGCCGGCGAGGTCGGCACCGGACCCGGCACCGGACAATAGGTGGTCATCGACCAGCACTGGCCGGAGGACTTCGAGGCAATGTCGAACAGCTTCTGCGCATCGAGGCCGAGCCGTTCGGCCAGCACGAAGGCTTCCGAAACGCCGATCATCGAAATGCCGAGGATCATGTTGTTGCAGATCTTGGCCGCCTGCCCGTTGCCGCTGCCGCCGGCATGAACGATGGTCTTGCCCATGACGGCGAGATAAGGCTCGGCGCGGTGGAAGGCTTCTTCCTCACCGCCAACCATGAAGGTCAGCGTGCCGCCGGATGCGCCACCGACGCCGCCCGAGACGGGCGCGTCGAGCATCGACATGCCGGCTTCCGAGGCGGACGCCGCGACAGCGCGGGCCGTTGCGACATCGATGGTGGACGAGTCGATCAACAGGGTGCCCGGGCGGGCATGGGCGAGGATGCCCTCAGTACCGCGATACACCGCATCGACATGGCGTCCCGCCGGCAGCATGGTGACGACAACTTCGGCTTCGCCAACCGTTTCGGCGATGCTGGACGCGGATTTGCCCCCCGCCTCTTCCAGCTTCTTCACGGCTTCGGCACTCAAGTCCATGCCGATGACCGTGTGGCCGGCCTTGACGAGATTGGCAGCCATCGGACCGCCCATATTGCCGAGACCGATAAAACCGACCGTTGCCATCAGATTTCACTCCCT
This sequence comes from Hyphomicrobiales bacterium, assembly GCA_002869065.1. Classification (NCBI taxonomy): domain Bacteria; kingdom Pseudomonadati; phylum Pseudomonadota; class Alphaproteobacteria; order Hyphomicrobiales; species Hyphomicrobiales bacterium. Next base: position 606,682 of record PKTR01000001.1, on the reverse strand, counting down.
GTTGTTTTACCGCGGATTGCGCTCCGCGAGTTCCTGTTCCCGCTGCGCCAGGTAGGCGAAGACGAAATAAAGCGCGACCGTGAGAATGTAGAAGCCGATTTCGTATGGACGCTTGCCGAACAGGTCGGCGAAGGCGGTGTGCATAATGATCTGGGTGAGGATGCGGAACATCCAGATCACGACGCCCCAGGAAGCACCGAGCCAAAGTCCGATCGCGGAGACGAGATCGAGGACGCCGAAATAGACGGTCACCGTCTGATCGGGAACCGACATTTCCCAGAACCAGTTGCCGCGCCACTCGACGAAACCGACGATGCGCGCCCAGTGAATGACCCCGGCGCCGAGCATGTGCAGCCCGATCATGCGCATGTACCAGACTTGGGTGATGCGCCAGGGCGGCAGCCATTTCTGCCTGGTCTCCGGGGTCGGAGCGACCGCGCTGTTTTGGTCGGCCTGAAAAGTCATGCCATGTCCCTACCCGTCAATCCCGCGCCGGAAAGGTCAGATCCCCATCCGGCAGAACCGCGAAGTGTCCATCTATGTCGACCACCTCGATCTGTTCGAAATCGGCTGGACGCCAGCGCGGTGTGTTGTCCTTGTCGATGATCGTCGCGCGAATGCCCTCGTAGAAATCGTGCCCCTTGAGAACACGGCTGACAATGCGAAATTCGAGCTGCATGCAGTGATCGAAGTCGAGCTTCGCGCCGCGGCGAAGCTGATGATAGGCGATTTCGATCGAGGTCGGCGACTTCTTGCGAATGGTCTTGGCGGTCTTGGCCGCCCATTCGGCATGCTCGCCTGTCATGTCGTCGAGCCGCTTGAGGATCTCTCCGACATTCGACGAGCCAAACGTCTCGTCAATGACCGGCTGCATGGCGGCGAGCGGCGCCGGGCCGGGATCGGAGGCGAAGGCATCGAGCGTCGCATCGACGTCGGTTGAGGACTCGAGCGCCTCGATCAGCTCGGGGAAGCGGGCAGACGGCAAGGCATGCGTGGTGACGCCCGACCATTGCGCGTCCGCCTGTTTCAGGCGCGCGCCGGTCAGCCCGCAATAGAGCCCCGTCTCGCCCGGCATGCGCGGCAGAAAATAGGTGCCGCCGACATCGGGGAAGAAGCCGATGCCGACCTCGGGCATGGCGAAGCCGATATTGTCGCCGCCGACGCGATGGGAGCCGTTCACGGACACACCGACACCGCCGCCCATCACGATGCCGTCGATCAGCGCGATGTAGGGCTTCGGATAGTGCTTGATATCTACGTTCAGCCGATACTCGTCGCGGAAGAAGTCGATCTGATGCGGGTCGCCGGCAATCCCCTGTTCGTAGATGTGGCGGATGTCGCCGCCGGCGCAGAACGCCTTGTCGCCCGCCCCGGCGACGACGACATGGCCGATCTCGGGGTCGTTGCGCCATTCATCGAGCTGCGCCTGCAGGGCGCTCGCCATTCCGTGCGTCAGCGCGTTCAGCGCCTGCGGCCGGTTCAGCGTGACGAAGCCCGTGCGGCCCCGGCGTTCGAAAAGGATTTCGTCGGTTGTCATGCCTGCCGTACTACCTTGTCTCCAAGCAACACGATCGTTGCCAATATGATTGCGTAACCCCACAGCATCAGAGCGCCGAATTCGTCTGCCCTTTCGAGCGACACCGTTGGGAAGACCGAACCGAAGGCAAGAACCGCCGCTGCATCGCCGAGCAGTCCGGGAATGACCAGTCCGGCGCCGAAGCGGGCAACCTTGCCCGGTTGGCACAACAGCCGGCACAGGACCAGAGCGAGGATCGCGACGGCCAGCCCCCCGACCGCGAACGTATAGAAGTACGCGCCGACGGAAAGCACCGGAGCGCCAATCATACGAAAGAGGATTGTTGCCAAGAGCCAGCCGACCAGGCCGGTGATGAGCCCCCGCCGCATCTCGCTCCTTAGTTCTTGAACAGATCGCGCGCGATGATCACGCGCATGATCTCGTTTGTGCCTTCGAGAATCTGGTGCACCCGCACATCGCGCAGATAGCGCTCGATCGGGTAGTCGCGCAGATAGCCGTAGCCGCCATGCATCTGCAGAGCGTCGTTGACGGCGGCAAAGCCTGCGTCGGTGGCGAGCTTCTTGGCCATCGCGGCCTGCGTCGTCGCGCCCGGCGCCTTGGCGTCGACCATGATCGCGGCGCGATGAAGCATCAGCCGGGCTGCCTCCAGTTCGGCGGCACGGTCGGCGATCTGGAACTGCAGCGCCTGGAATTCGGCGATCGGTTTGCCAAACTGCTTGCGCTCTTTCATGTAGGCGATGGCGCGGTCGATCGAGGTCTGGCCGGCGCCGAGCGAGCAGGCGCCGATATTGAGGCGTCCGCCGTCGAGTCCGGCCATGGCGATCTTGAAGCCCTGCCCTTCCTCGCCGATGCGGTTTTCGATCGGCACCCGGCAGTTGTCGAACTGCACCATCGCGGTCGGCTGGCTCTTCCAGCCGAGTTTCACTTCCTGCGCTCCATAAGACAGTCCCGGCGTGTCGGCCTCGACGACGATGCAGGAGATGCCCTTGGGTCCGGGGCCGCCGGTGCGCGCCATGACGACATAGATGTCGGAACGCCCGCCGCCGGAGATGAAGGCCTTGGCGCCGTTCAGCACGTAATGCTCGCCGTCGCGCTCGGCTTTGGTCGAAAGATTCGCGGCATCCGATCCCGCTCCCGGCTCGGTCAGGCAGTAGCTCGCAAAGCGGCGCATGGTGCACAGATCGGGCAGATAGCGGTGCCGCTGCGCTTCGCCGCCGAAGGAATCGATCATCCACGCGGCCATGTTGTGGATCGAGATGTAAGCGGCAGTCGAGGTGCAGCCCTTGGCGAGTTCCTCAAAGATGATCGCCGCGTCGAGCCGGCCGAGACCAGAGCCGCCGACATCTTCGCCAACATAAATCCCGCCGAAGCCGAGTTCGGCCGCCTGGCGCAATGTATCCTCGGGGAAGATGCACTTTTCGTCCCACTCGCGGGCGTGCGGTTCCATTTCGGCAGCGGCGAAATTCGCCGCCATCTCGCGGATCAGCGTTTGTTCTTCCGTGAGGGCGAAATCCATTGCCGGCGTTTCCTCTTTTCTCTTTCCAGAAGGTCTATCGGTGACAACCGGACCCGTCAACGCAACTCGCGGCGCGCTCCACGCATTGCCGGTGTGGAGTGGCGCGGGGCGACATGATAGTGTGCGCCGCGATTTGAGGTGCGGGCCGCAGAAGAACAAGCAAAGTGGAGTGCTTGCCATGGGTTTCGAAGGTAATCGGGGGCAGAAGGGCCTTTCGCTCGAGATGGCCGGATCGGGCGGTGTCCTTGCCGACATCCTGGCTGGACGGCGGATGCGCCGCCGCCGGCGCACGGACTGGGTCCGGCGCATGGTGCGCGAGACGACGCTGACGGTCGACGACCTGATCTGGCCGATCTTCATCGTCAGCGGCGAAAACCGCCGCGAGCCGGTCGCTTCGATGCCCGGCGTCGAACGCCTGTCGATCGACGAGGCGGTGCGCTCGGTCGAGGAAGCCGCCTAGCTCGGCATTCCGGCCGTCGCTCTGTTCCCTTACACAGACCCGGCCGCGAAAACGCCGAGCTGCGAAGAGGCCTGGAACCCGGACAATCTGGTGTGCAAGGCAACGCGCGCGATCAAGGCCGCCGTGCCGCAGGTCGGCGTGATGCTCGACGTTGCGCTCGACCCCTATAACGCGCTTGGCCATGACGGCATCGTCGATGGCGAGGAAATCCTTAATGACATCTCGGTCGACTGTCTGATCCGCCAGTCGCTGGTGCAGGCCGAAGCCGGCTGCGACATCCTCGGTCCTTCCGACATGATGGACGGACGCATCGGTGCGATCCGCAGCGCGCTCGAGGAAGCCGGCCACGAGCACATGCTGATCATGTCCTACGCTGCGAAGTATGCGTCGGCGTTCTACGGGCCGTTCCGCGATGCGATCGGTTCCGGCGGCGCACTGAAGGGCGACAAGCAGACCTACCAGATGAACCCGGCGAACAGCGACGAAGCGATCCACGAGGCTGAACTCGACATCGCCGAAGGCGCCGACATGATCATGGTCAAGCCGGGCATGCCGTATCTCGACATCGTGCGCCGGTTGAAGGATGCCTTCGCGGTGCCGACCTTCGCCTATCAGGTGTCAGGCGAGTACGCGATGATCCAGGCCGCCGCGCAGAACGGCTGGATCGACGGCGAAAAGGCGATGGTTGAGAGCTTGGTTGCGTTCAAACGCGCCGGAGCCGACGGCATCCTGACCTATTTCGCGGTTGAGGTGGCAAAGCGGCTGAAGGCCGGGCGCTAACGCTGTCCACGCACGGGTGATGGCAGAGCAGGCGCCAGGCGAAGGACATATCGCGACACGACTTGGTCTCGCCGGCATGTTTCTCGCACTTGCCGTGCTGCTTGCCGGCTGTTCGGAACTCGATCATGCGCAGGCGCGCATCTGCGTCGACATCGTACCGGCCGTCGAGCTCGACGCGCCGCAGATACGGTTGTTGGCAATCAATGCCATCGACGGATCGGGCCCCACGGTTCGGGTCGCCTATTCGGTTCCAGACGGAACGGCAGAGCGACGCGAGTTCCTCATTTGCCGCTTCGGCGGGACCGGCTTTTCGCCGGCGCGCCGGCGAGTGGTGGCACTGCTCGGACCGGGCGGCCCGTTCAGTGGCGTTCGCCTTTTCATGATCAATCGCTTCTGGCTGGGCGAACTGGGAGCGAGTGCTGAAGGCCGGGCGCGGCTCGTTGAACTTCCCGCAGATACGAAGGCAATTGGACCCGATCTCCCGGTTGGCGCCGCCTATTTCGTGCAGCAATGGATCAACGCGTCGGCGCCGGCCGCCGTCTACGCGACGCTTGCCCTCGCCTATGCGCTCATCTACGGGCTGACGGGTCGCATCAACCTCGCCTTTGGCGAACTCGCCATGCTCGGGGCCTATGGCGCGCTGAGCGGTGTCGCCCTATCCCTGATGACCGGAAATCCCGGCATCGTGCTTTCGCTGCTGTTCGGGTTCGGCGTCGCTATTGGCGTCAATGCGGTCGCCGGGGCCGCGATCGCCCGTCATGTATTTCTGCCCCTGCTCCCACGCACCAATCAGGCGCTGCTCGTCGCAACAATCGGTCTTGCGATCGTTCTGCAGGAAACGATGCGGCTGACCCAGGGCACCAAGGAACGGTGGCTCCAACCGGTTTTGAACACGCCAGTTCGGCTGTTTGGGGGCACGTTCGATGTGGTCGGGACCCCGATGCAGGCGATCGTGACGGGCATGTGCGCGCTGGCGATCCTCGCCGTATTACAGACCATCCGGCGGGGCACATTCGGGCGCGCGTGGCGGGCGGCTTCCGACGATCCGTTGATGGCACGATTGACGGGCATCGATCCCGGCCGGGTGATCGTGCGGGCCGGCGCGCTGGCCTCCGCGCTCACGGCCCTTGCCGGCGCGGTGTTCGCGTTGCACTACGGCGGCACCAGCTTCTCGATGGGAATGATCGTCGGGTTGAAGGCACTTGTCGCCGCGGTTATCGGAGGTATCGGATCGCTTCCCGGAGCGGCGCTCGGCGGAGTTCTGATCGGTGTCGCGGAAACCTTCTGGTCGGCTTATTTGCCGCTCGCCTATCGCGATATCGCCGTACTATCGTTGCTTGTGGTCGTGCTGATCCTGAAGCCCGAGGGGGTGTTCGGTGTCAAACCGGCAGTCGAGGAAATCCGTCCATGAATACGAAGTCAGAACCGCAGCCGACGCCGACACTCGCCGACATCGAAGCGGCCGCGGAGATCATCCGCGGCGCAGTGGTACGCACGCCGCTCTTGGCCGCGCCGAAGCTGTCGGCGCTGACCCACGCCACAATCGCGGTCAAATACGAGAACATGCAGGTCACCAACGCGTTCAAGGAACGCGGCGCGCTGGTCAAGCTGACGGCGCTTGACCCGGCTGTGGCCAAACGCGGCGTCATCGCCATGTCGGCGGGCAATCATGCGCAGGCCGTCGCCTACCACGCCGAACGGCTCGGCATTCCGGCGACCATCGTCATGCCGACGGCAACGCCCTTCGTGAAGGTCGCGGCAACCCGGTCGCGCGGGGCGCGGGTGGTCCTGCACGGCGAAACGCTCGACGAGGCGCACGCCGAGGCCGAACGGATCCGCGAGGCCGAGGGGCTGACCTGGGTTCACCCGTTCGACGATCCGGACGTGATCCGGGGCCAGGGCACGATTGCGCTTGAAATGCTGCAAGACGATCCCGCCATCGACACGCTGGTCGTGCCGATCGGCGGCGGCGGGCTCATTTCCGGAATGGCGATCGCGGCAAAGGCGATCAAACCGGACATTCAGGTGATCGGCGTCGAAGCCGCACTCTATCCCTCGATGTGGTGTTCTCTTCATGGCGAACCACCACGCGGCGGCGGGTTGACGCTCGCCGAAGGCATTGCGGTCAAGACCGTGGGCAAGCTGACCGCACCCATCGTGAGGGAGTTTGTCGATGACATCATTCTGGTCGACGAATCTCATCTGGAACGGGCCGTGAATGCCTTCCTGACCTTGCAGAAGACGATGGCCGAAGGCGCCGGCGCGGCGGGGCTTGCCGCGCTGCTTGCCGCACCTGACCGGTTCGTCGGACGGCATATCGGGCTCGTTCTGTGCGGCGGCAATATCGACCCGCGTGTGCTTGCCTCGATCATGGTACGCGAGCTGGCGC